>CAMEWP010000009.1 GCA_945946605.1 uncultured Pseudobutyrivibrio sp.
ATAGGAGATGTCTTTCCGGGCATTATCGGATACAGAAGTGTGCTGCAGGGTAGAGTGGTCAGAATCTTGATGATAAAAATCACTTATTTCGAGGTTTTATCCCCAGACGCAATAATGGAGTATTTGCCCGTACTGCAGCCATGTGGTAAGGGGAGTTACGGGGAAGAGATGGATCTGACGTATAAATTCCCTGGTGAGTTCCTGAGGATACTGTTTGTTTGCCAGGGAGGTTTCAATCTGTCGGCTTGTGATCTCAGAATGAAAGGTAGGACCGATGAGATGTATCCGGGCAATCACATCCTTTTCCAACTCAAAGCAGGCAATCCAGGAAATCCCCAGACTGTCGGATAGGATCAGAGTCTGTGTGGAATTCTGGTGGATATAATCTTCCAGATAGTTATGGCAGTCGCTGATAGACAGCAGAGAAAATACCATACTGCTGTTGGGACATGTAGAATATAAAACCTGAAGAGAGGGATCGCACATCCAGTAATAAATATCCGTGCTGCAGGACAGCAGCTGACTGTATACTTCTATTTTTTCCCTGATGGATAATTCCATGAAAAACCTCCTGAATTTGAGTATTTACCTGAGTCTTAATGATGGTATCATTGAGATTTAACAACAGAATACTAATAAAAATATTAAAATTCAAATATTCTTGTTGGTTATATGAGAATCATAACATAAAAGATAGAAAAATGTTATCCGATTTGTGGGAAAAGAGGAATAATAGAATCAGAATGTGTTGTATAACATAAACCAAAGGAGGATGTTTTTTATGACGGAAAAAGAAAGAAAGGAAGGCTTTTTTACCAGACTTTTCTCAAAGCCAATCTTTGACTCGAAGGTAAAATCGGCAAATATTGAGACGAAGGAGAAAGTGTTTGGATATTTCGTAGGACCAATGTTCATGATGATGGCATACTACGGAATTGCCGGAACCTATATTACGCAGTTCTATACGGATGTACTGGGGATTTCCGGCATCGTGCTTACCATGATGCCCCTGTTTTCCAAAATTTTTGATGCCATTACCAATGTGATCATGGGACGTATCATTGATAAGACGCGAACGAAGCAGGGTAAGGCGAGACCCTGGGTTCTCGCATCCGGATTTTTTATTACCTTTGCAGGAATATTATTGTATAATGTTCCTAAAGCAAGTTATACAGTGCAGATTATCTGGATTGTTATCAGCTATAATCTGTTCTTTGCATTTGCTTACACCATTTACAACATGAGCCATACATTGATGGTTCCCCTTTCCACCAGGAATACAAAGCAGAGAGATTCTCTTGCCATGCTGACTTCCACAGGAACCAGTATGATTCCAGGTATGCTTGTTACCATTATTATGCCGGTGCTTGTGGCAAAGATGGGGGTTGGTGCACAGGCTCAGGGGAACTGGGCGCTGATCATGAGTCTGCTTTCCGTTTTTGCAATTCCCGCAGTTCTCATCGAGTACTATTTTACAAAGGAACGTGTGACGGAGGAAAGCATCAACGAAGCCGGTGAGAACAACATGGAAGTTGTTCCCATGAAAGATCAGGTCATTGCCTGTCTGACAGACAAATACTGGTGGATGGTTATGGCATTCTGGGCAATTTTTCAGATCACACAGTTTTTGCATACCAATGTCATGCTGTATTTCTGCAACTGGGTACTGGGAAGTTCTGTAACAGAAGGAGCAACCAATCAGATCCTGGTAAATGCCATTGGTCAGGCACCTTTGGGATTCGGTATATTCATTCTCTGGCCCCTGGTACATAAATTCGGCAAGCGCCGGGTGACGCAGATCGGTTTTGGCATTGCATCTATCGGATGTCTGGTGGTTCTTTTGAATCCTGGCAATCTGGGAGCTGTGCTTGGTGGTATGGTGATCAAGTCCATTGGCTGTCTGCCAACCTATGCAATGGCTGCATTTTTGGCTGAGGCCATGGATCATATTGAATGGAAGAGAGGGTACCGTGTAGATGGATTTACAGCTTCTGTTAATACCATTATCGTAACCATCGCAGCCGGCATTGGTCAGTCTGTCATCCTTGGAGGTCTGAATCTTTTCGGATATATTTCACCTGCATCCATCGGGGCGACATCTGATACTGTGATTGCGCAGCCGGCATCGGCGCAATCCTTTATTACCTGGATGTATGTGGGAA
Organism: uncultured Pseudobutyrivibrio sp.; assembly: GCA_945946605.1. GTDB lineage: Bacteria > Bacillota > Clostridia > Lachnospirales > Lachnospiraceae > Pullilachnospira_A. The sequence goes on from CAMEWP010000009.1 coordinate 2,163, forward strand.
TTCCCATGATCGGATATCTGATCATTACCCTGATCTTCTCTTTCTATGATCTGGAAGGAAAGATCCCTCAGATTTCAAAGGACATCACAGCACGTCGAAAAGCGGAAGCTGAAGCCAGAGGAGAGGTTTATCTGTCTGCAGAGGAGAAGGAAGCGATAGAGCAGGAACAGCAGGCGAAGGCTGCGGAGGAAAACCGTATCCGGGAGCTGAAGGAAAAATGTGCAAAGAAGGGTCTGATATTTGAAGAGGAAGAAGCAAAGTATCAGGCAAAACTTGCAGAAACCAAGGCGAAAGAAGAAGAAAAAGCAAAGAAAAAAGCTGAAAAGAAAAGGCGGGGATAACAATGAAACAACAACGATTTCATGATGGCTGGCAATTTGCCAGAGCAGGAGAAGAAAAGAGACCGGTCCGTATTCCGCATGATGCCATGCTGGAAGAAAAACGTTCACCGGATGCGGCAGGCCAGAGTGCCTGCGCATTCTTCCCGGGTGCAGTGTATGAGTATGAAAAGACCTTCACTGCACCAAAGGATTGGGAAGGACAGGAAGTGATACTGCAGTTTGAAGGTGTCTACCAGAAAAGCAAAGTTTACCTTAATGGAACGGAAGTTGGGAGATGCGTTTATGGTTACCTTCCGTTTTTCGTATCTTTGACGGATAAGATTAAGATCGGTCAGGAGAATCTGGTAAAGGTTGTGGCTGATAACAGCTGCCAGCCCAATAGCCGCTGGTATTCCGGTGGAGGAATATATCGTGGCATAAAACTTTGGACGGGAGCTAAAGGGGCGATTGCTCCTGAGGGGGTTCAGGTGACAACTCTGTCTGTAAATCCTGCAAGAATTTGTGTTAAGACCCGGATTTTGGAAGAGGCAGGTCCTGACACAGACTGGGAGACACAGGTACAGATTTATGACGGAGATCAGATGGTTGCATCTGCATCCGGTAGCATAGCAGAAATGGATATTCCCGATGCAAAACTCTGGTCCGAAGACACACCGCATCTGTATCGGGCACATGTGATCTTAAAGCGAGAGCAGACCACCCTGGATACAGCGGACACACTCTTTGGTATCCGCCAGATTACCTACAGTAACAAAGGACTTTTTATCAATGGAAAAGAGACACTGCTGCGGGGCGGCTGTATCCATCATGATAACGGAATTCTTGGCGCAGTAAGTCTTGAGGAAAGTGAGTGGAGAAAAGTAAAGATATTAAAGGATGCGGGATTTAACGCCATCCGTTCTTCCCACTATCCGGCCAGCCCGGCTCTCCTTGATGCCTGCGATGCCCTGGGGGTCTATGTGATGGATGAAACCTGGGATATGTGGTATAAGCATAAGAATCCTTACGATTATGCGGGAGAATTTATGGATCATTACCGGGATGATATTGAAGCCATGGTAAGCAGGGATTATAATCATCCCTCTGTGATCATGTATTCCATCGGAAATGAAGTTTCAGAGCCTGCTACGGAAAAGGGAGTAAATCTTGCAAAAGAGATGGTGGCATTGTTCCATTCTCTGGATGACACCCGCATCGTTACCGGAGGAATGAATCTGATGATCATCAGCCGCAGTGCCGGTGGCAATGATATTTTTGATGAGGAAAAAGGTCGGGATACTTCCAACGAAAAGAAAATGTCCGGAATGAATTCTACCATGTTTAATATGATCACATCCATGGTAGGAACAGGAATGAATAAAGGGGCAAACAATGCCAAGGCGGATCAGATTACCTCTCCGGTACTGGATGCACTGGATGTGGCGGGATATAACTACGCATCCGGAAGATATCCTCTTGAGGCAAAGGCTCATCCGGATCGTGTGGTTTTCGGAAGCGAGACCTTCCCTCAGGATATTGCCAAAAACTGGAAGATGGTAAAAGAGTATCCCTATCTGATCGGTGATTTTATGTGGACCGCCTGGGATTATATGGGTGAGGCAGGCATTGGTGCCTGGGCCTATACAGAGGATGGAAAGGGATTTGAAAAAACTTATCCCTGGCTTTTGGCTGATGTGGGTGCCCTGGATCTTCTGGGAGATCCCAATGGAGAGATGCTGCATGCACAGGCAGTATGGGAGCAAAGAGCAATGCCGCTGATAGGTGTTCAACCGGTCAACCATCCGGGAGTTCAGCCTGCAAAGGGAACATGGAGAGGCACCAATTCTCTGCCTTCCTGGAGCTGGCAGGGCTGTGAGGGCAATAAAGCCGTGGTGGAAGTATATGGAAACGGTTCTGTTGCGGCGTTATTCTTAAACGGCAAACGGATAGGAAAGAAGAAATTGAAGAACTGCAAAGCAGTCTTTAAGATGAAATATCAGCCGGGAGAGTTAAAAGCCGTTATGTACGACGCTTCCGGTGCCCAGTGCGGCAGTGGTGTTCTGCGATCTGCAGAGGGAGATGTAAAACTTTCCGTGAAGCCGGAAGAGTGTGCCGTAATCCCGGGATTTTATGAAGGACTTATGGAAGGATCTGCAGATGAGACAGTGAGCTATGTGGATATCACGCTTACCGGCGATAACGGTATCCTGGAATCCAATGCAGACCGTACCCTTCATGTGACAGTGGAAAATGGTACGCTTTTGGGATTCGGCAGTGCCAATCCAAGAACAGAGCAGACCTATCAGAGCGGTACATTTGATACATATTACGGCAAGGCAGTGGCCGTTGTTCTTACCAAAAAGGGAGAACAGGCAAAGGTGAAAGTGAAGGCTGATGGTTTGCTGGCGGAGTGTACCCTGTAATCTGTATGAAGAAATACTGGAGGAATGCAGCATGAAAAAGCAGGTGTTTAATCCTTATCTTCCGGAATATGAATATATTCCGGATGGGGAACCCCATGTGTTTGGCGACAGGATCTATCTTTACGGCAGCCATGATCGATTTGATGGGAAAAAATTCTGCCTGAATGATTATGTCTGTTATTCGGCACCGGTGGAGGATCTGACAAACTGGCAATATGAGGGGGAAATCTACAACCGAAAGGAAGATCCCAGACTTGCGGAGGGAACCCATGAACTCTGGGCTCCGGATGTAGTTCGGGGAAAAGACGGACGATTTTATCTGTATTATTGCCCGGATGATAAGATCCGCTCCATTGGCGTAGCGGTCTGCGATACGCCTGCCGGCACCTATCATTTTCTGGGACTGGTGAAGGATGCAAAAGGTGGGATCATCGGTGAGAGGACAGGAGATACCATTGCTTTTGATCCTGGGGTATTCATAGATGAGGATGGAGAGATTTATCTCTATTCAGGAAACGGACCCCGTACGCTCTCTGCCATAGGAAAAGAACCGAAAGCCTCTGTTGTCATGAAGCTTTCAGATGATATGCTTACCATAAAATCGGAACCCAAAAAACTTCTTCCCACGCTGGGAGAGGCGAAAGGGACCGGCTTTGAAGGACATGAGTTTTTTGAGGCAAGTTCCATCCGTAAGATCAGGGGAAAATATTATCTGGTCTATTCTTCCGTTACCTTGCATGAATTGTGCTATGCCATCAGCAATCATCCCGATGGGGGCTATGAGTTTGGCGGTGTGTTAGTGAGCAACTGTGATGTTTTTTCTGATGGAAGAAACATCCGAATGCGCAACTGCTATGGAAATAATCACGGCGGCATAGAAGAGATAAAGGGTGAATACTACATTTTTTATCACCGCCAGACCAACCGCACCATGTTTTCCCGTCAGGGGTGTGCAGAGAAGATCCAAATTGGTGAGGATGGAAAGATACAGCAGGTCGAAATGACAAGCTGCGGGCTGCTGGGTGGTCCGTTGGAAGGAGAAGGAATTTATCCGGCTGCCATCTGCTGTAATCTTACCGGTGCACATCCGGCTTCCATTTCCCATCCCCTGGCTATGCAAAACAGGCATCCTTTTATTACCCAGGACCGTGAAGATATGTCACCGGAAATGATCCATAAACCGGAAGATGCACCACGACAGTACATTACAAATGGGAAAAATGGAATGACAGCCGTGTACCGTTATTTTGATTGCCGTAAGGTGACGAAGGTATCTGTGGAGGTCCGGGGATCTGCCCGGGGAAAGATAGAAATTTATGTTGATGCAGGCCTGAAAGACCACGGAAAGGAAAAAGAGGCAGAGCAAAGGCGCTTGGGGAAAAAGGTCGGGGCAATCAAAATAGAACCGAAGAGGGAATGGACGGTCTTTTCCAAAGAGGTGTCTATTCCTGATGGGGTACACGAATTGATCTTTTCTTTTTTCGGAAGAGGAAAGCTGGATATGCGATCTTTCGTACTGGAGAAATGATGTGAAAAAGTGAACATCCAAAAGTGAACCCGGGTATTGACAAAACTGCGTTTTCTGCATAAAATATGGAGAAGATAAAGGCAGAGAACGGAAAGAGTAAGGAAGAAGGCCCGTCAGAGAGAACCTGCAGAAGCTGGAAGCAGGTTTCGGGAGATACCCCTGAAAGTGCATCCGGGAGCTGATCCGGTGAAAAAGAGTAGTCGGGTCCGTCAGCACACGTTACGTGATCAAGGGAAGATGGAAGGAACCATCTTAACTAGAGTGGAACCGCGGAGGAAACTTCGTCTCTATAGTTACCTATAGGGACGGAGTTTTTTTGTTCCCGGAAGGTCATTTCCCGGCAGTTTGAAAGCCTATGGAGGTTTTATGAGTTTTTTCAGACATGTAAAAGAAGAATTTGAAATTATCAAAGAGCGGGATCCCGCCATCAAAAGTCCCATGGAGGTTTTACTGTATCCGAGTTTTAAGGTGATGCTCAGCTATCGCCGGGCACATAAGTTATACGAAAAAGGGCATTACTTCTGGGCCAGATATATCTCCCAGAAGGCGGCAAGAAAAACGGGAATTGAGATTCATCCCGGCGCCCAGATCGGTAAGGGATTTTTCATCGATCATGGTACCGGAGTGATCATAGGTGAAACCACCATCATTGGAGATAATGTAACTCTGTACCAGGGAGTGACGCTGGGAGGAACGGGAAAAGAAACCGGCAAACGGCATCCCACGTTAAAGGACAATGTAATGGTAAGTGCCGGAGCCAAGATCATCGGATCTTTTACCGTTGGAGAAAATTCCAAGATCGGTGCAGGAAGCGTGGTGCTGGATGAAGTGCCGGATAACTGTACGGTAGTGGGTGTTCCGGGTCGTGTGGTAAAACGAAATAATATCAAAGTCCCTGCCAGTGATATGGATCAGGTGCATTTGCCGGATCCGGTGATGGAAGACATCACAATATTGAAACAGGAAAATACAGCGCTGACCAATCGTCTGTTAGAACTGGAGCGAGAGGTGAGACAGCTGAGAGATAATACACAAAATCAGGAAAAAGAGGAGATTAATCATGAAGATTTATAACACACTTTCCAAACAGAAAGAAGAGTTTGTCCCCATTGAGGAGGGAAAGGTCCGTATGTATGTATGCGGACCTACCGTATATAACTATATTCATATCGGGAATGCCCGCCCTATGATCGTATTTGACACCGTGCGCCGTTACATGATGTACAAGGGTATGGATGTGAATTTTGTATCAAATTTTACAGATGTGGATGATAAGATCATTAAAAAGGCAGTAGAAGAGGGAGTCAGTGCTGAGGAAATTTCCCAGCGTTACATTGCAGAATGCAAAAAGGATATGGCGGATCTGAATATTCTGCCGGCTACCACCCATCCTCTGGCTACACAGGAGATTGACGGCATGATCGATATGATCAGCAATCTGATTGAGAAGGGATATGCTTATGTGGTATCGGACGGAACCGTATACTATCGTACCCGTAAATTTGCAGACTACGGTAAATTGTCCCACAAGAACATTGACGATCTGGAGGGAGGGCACCGGAGCATCGGCGTAACAGGAGAGGAAAAGGAAGATCCCTTAGATTTTGTTCTCTGGAAACCAAAGAAGGAAGGGGAACCCTACTGGGAGTCTCCCTGGTGCCAGGGAAGACCGGGCTGGCATATTGAGTGTTCTGTTATGTCCAAACGATATTTGGGAGATGAAATTGATATCCACGCAGGCGGAGAAGATCTGATCTTCCCTCATCATGAAAATGAGATTGCTCAGAGCGAGGCGGCCAATGGAGTGCCCTTTTCCAGATACTGGATGCACAACGGATTTTTAAATATTGATAACAAAAAAATGAGTAAGTCAGCCGGCAATTTCTTTACCGTAAGAGAAATCGGTGAAAAATATGATCTGCAGGTTCTGCGTTTCTTTATGCTGAGTGCACATTACCGCAGTCCGCTGAATTTTTCCGCTGACCTTATGGAGGCTGCAAAGAACGGACTGGATCGCATCAAGAATGCTGCAGACAATCTGCGGTACAGTAAAGAGCATGCAGCCACAACCCAGCTTCAGAAGGGCGAGCAGGAGATTCTTGATGAGACAGCTTCCTATGTAGAAAAATTTGAGGCTGCCATGGAAGATGATTTCAATACAGCCGATGCGGTCTCCGCAGTATTTGAACTGGTAAAATTCTGCAATATGAATGTGACGGAGCAGACATCCGCAGCATTGGCAGAGGGGCTGTATGATAAACTTTCCACCCTCTGCGATATCTTAGGCATTATCCTTGAAAAAGAGCAGGAGATGCTGGACGATGATATTGAACAGCTGATCGCAGAGCGTCAGCAGGCCAGAAAGGACAGAAACTTTGCCAGAGCAGATGAGATCCGTGAGCTTCTTGCCCAGAAAGGTATCATTGGGGAAGATACAAGAGAAGGAGGAAAATGGAAGAGAGATTAATTTACATGACAAAAGAGCAGTTTGCTCTGGAAGATGTGGACATCCGGACGTATTCTCCCCTGACACTTGCATATATCGGTGACGGGATTTATGATCTCATTATACGGACGGTGGTGGTAGGAAGAGGAAATACCTCGGTAAATCAGCTGCATTATCATACCAGCCATGCGGTCAAGGCTGCAACCCAGGCAGCTATGATCACGGAGCTTCTTCCGGGTCTGACGGAGGAAGAGGCAGATGTATACCGAAGAGGCCGCAATGCCAAGTCCCATACTACGGCAAAGAATGCATCCGTGTCGGATTATCGTAATGCCACAGGTTTTGAAGCCCTGATGGGATATCTTTATCTGACAGATCAGATGGACAGGATGATGGAACTCGTCAAGCTGGGACTTCACAAAGTCGGCATCCGTCTGTAAGCAACAAAAAGGAATCAATAAAGTAAATCACATGGAGGAAACATGCATGTCTGAAGAAAGAAATGCAGAGGAAAATCTGATCGAAGGAAGAAATCCGGTACTGGAGGCTTTTCGTTCCGGAAGAACAGTGGATAAAATATATGTGCTGGACGGATGTATGGATGGACCCATCCGGACCATATTAAGGGAAGCCAAAAGACAGGATACTATTGTAAATTTTGTGACAAAATCACGGCTGGATCAGATGTCTGAGACAGGCCGTCATCAGGGTGTTATCGCACATGTGTCGTCTTACGAGTACGCATCTGTGGAAGATATTTTAGATCGGGCAAGACAAAAGGGGGAGGATCCCTTTATCATTTTTTTGGATAATCTGGAAGATCCCCATAACCTGGGAGCCATTATCCGTACTGCCAATCTGGTGGGAGCCCATGGCGTTGTGATACCCAAGAGAAGAGCAGTGGGACTGACAGCCACAGTGGCAAAGGCATCTGCCGGCGCAATTTCCTATACACCGGTAGCCAAGGTGACAAATCTCAGTAAAACAATGGAAGCCCTGAAACAGGAAGGCATGTGGTTTGTATGTGCGGACATGGGCGGAACGCTTATGTACGATCTGAACCTGACAGGTCCTATCGGCGTTGTCATCGGAAACGAGGGAAATGGCGTTAGTGATCTGGTAAAGAAAAACTGCGATTTTATCGCGTCCATTCCCATGAAGGGAGATATTGACTCACTGAACGCTTCCGTTGCGGCAGGGGTATTGTCATATGAGATCCTGCGCCAGAGAATGGGGAGATAAAGAACAGTATGAAGTTTGAGGGCATGACAGACGAGCAGGTCATAGAAGCATATCGCAGTGGAAATGATGATGCTGTAGACTATATTTGCCAGAAATATAAGCCACTGGTGTTAAAAAAAGCAAAGTCCATGTTTCTGGTGGGCGGTGAGACGGATGATCTGATACAGGAGGGAATGCTTGGATTGTTCAAGGCGATCCGGGATTACGATGAAAGCCGACAGGTAACATTCTTTTATTTTGCCCAGTTGTGCATCACCCGTCAGATCCAGAAGGCTGTGGAAACCTCCAACCGGAAGAAGAATCAGCCGTTAAATACTTATATTTCCATTTCTGACAGGGAGAATGAGGAAGGAACCCTGACAGAAGATCAGCTGCCTACGGAGCATATTTCCAACCCGGAGGAGATGCTCATTGATTCGGAAAATGAAAACCTTATGAGGCAGCGTGTGGATGATTCCTTAAGCCCTCTGGAAAAACAGGTTCTGGATCTGCATCTGCAGGGTTATGATTATCATGCCATTGCCCGGAAACTGAAACGGACGGACAAAGGAATTGATAATGCACTTCAGCGTATCCGCTCCAAGGTACGCAAACTTATTTAATTCAAAGAGTATCTTTTGCAATCTTATTCATATAATGGGTCAGTGTCTGATAAGCCAGGAAGGAAATCCCGGCCTGGCTTACCAGTATTCCCAGTATGTATCCCTGAAAACCAATCACAGGTACAAGAAAATAAATAAAGATCAGGCGCAGGCTGCATCCGCCGGCATTGATGAGAAAGGTGGCTTTTGTCTGGCCCAGTCCGTTTAATATGGAAGAAAAAGTGGCATTGAGAAAAAGAAAGGGACAGATCCAGCACAACAGACGGATAAAGTCCCCTGCCAGCTCGTTCTGAAACAGCACATTTCCGATAAAACTCCCGGTCAAAAAGAAGACAAAGGCGGCGGAAAATCCCAGGAGCATACATAAAAAGAAAGTCAGCCAGATGATCTTGCTGATATAGGAATACTTGCGTTCTTTTGCGGCTTTGGAGATCACAGGAAGCAACATAACAGAAACGGAGTTGGAAAGTACATTGGGGAAAAAGATCACAGGCATGGCCATACCGGAAAAGACGCCATAAATGCTTAGGGCCTCCCCCGAGGAAAATCCAAAGCTGCAGAGCCGGCTGGGGATCAGCGTGTTTTCCAATCCGCTTAACAGGGAAAGTGTTACCCGGTTTAGTGTGATGGGGTAAGACATGGAAATCAGCTGTTTCCCGGAGGAGATGACGGGACGTAAGGAGATCTTTTTAAATTTTTCCAGGGAGATCATGGTAACAAAATACAAAGTGGTAGCGGCTTCTCCCAGCAGCAATCCATATGCGGCATGGGTCTCGTTAAAGGTGCGGCCTTCCCTGGTGCAGACAGTATAGATGAGATATACTCCAAGAACACGGACAATCTGCTCGATACATTGACCGAAGGCAGGAATATTGGCCTTCTGCCTGCCATAATAATATCCGTTGATGCAGCTGTGAATACATTCCAGCGGAATGGCAAAAATGATAATCCGAAGGATGGGACCGCAGGCTGCTTCGTGAAAAAAATACAGGGCGATCCTGTCGCTGAACAGATAGCAGGGCAGAAACAGAAAGCCGCAGAGTCCAAGAGATAAAAGGAGACCGGACAGCAGGTAGGAAAAGGCCTGCTGTTTGCCGGTATTATCAGAACAGGCTGCCACATATCTGGAGATGGAAGTGTGGATGCCGGCGCAGGTCAGGGCGATGCCGATGTTTAAAAAGGGCATAGACAGCTGATAGACACCCAATGCGGCGGTGCCAATATTGCGGGAAAGGAATATTTTATAGTAGAAGCCAAGGAACCGGGTGAAGAGGCCGGATGCGGTCAGGATCACAGTTCCGGAAATCAGGGGATGATATTTTTTGTTCATATAAAGGGACTTTGGAATGATGCAGTTTACATATCTATATGTTGTAAAACAGGTTGACAGAACATGAGACTGGTGTTATCATCAACATAATCCTATAAAAAAGGTAGGAAAAAGGAGTGCAAATTATGAAAGAATTGATTTATTTAGATAATGCAGCTACCACAAAAACCAGACCCGAGGTTGTGGATGCAATGCTGCCATATTTTACAGAGTATTATGGGAATGCCTCTGCGGTGTATGATTTTGGAGCGAAAAGTAAAGAGGCTATGACACAGGCCAGAGAGACCATTGGCAAGGCACTGAATACAGATGCCGGTAATATTTATTTTACAGCCGGCGGAAGTGAGTCTGATAACTGGGCCTTAAAGGGCGTTGCTGAGGCATATCAGGACAAGGGACGCCATATCATTACCACAAAGATCGAACATCATGCCATCCTGCATACCTGTGAGTATCTGGAAAAGCGCGGATATGAGATCACATATCTTGATGTTGATGAGACAGGTACGGTTTCGCCGGAGGCTGTGGAGGCTGCCATCCGGGAGGATACCATTCTGATCTCCGTGATGTTTGCAAACAATGAGATCGGAACCATCGAGCCTATCGCACAGATTGGTGAGATCGCCCATGCCCATGGCATTTTGTTCCACACAGATGCAGTACAGGCTTTTGGACAGGTGCCCATTGATGTGGAGGCAATGCATATTGATATGCTTTCTGCCAGCGGTCATAAGTTAAATGGACCCAAGGGTATCGGATTTTTGTACATCCGTAAGGGCGTAAAGATCCGTTCCTTTGTTCATGGCGGTGCCCAGGAGAAGAAACGCCGTGCCGGCACAGAGAATATTCCGGGTATTGTTGGCCTTGGAAAAGCTGTGGAGATCGCAGTTGCCACCATGGATGAACGTATGAAGAAAGAATCCGAACTTCGGGATTACCTCATCGACCGTGTGATGGCGGAGGTGCCTTATACAAGATGCAATGGTTCCAGGGAGCATCGTCTTCCCAATAATGCAAATTTCTGTTTCCGGTTTATCGAAGGAGAGTCTCTTCTGATCATGCTGGATATGAAGGGAATCTGTGGATCTTCCGGATCTGCATGTACATCCGGTTCTCTGGATCCCTCTCATGTGCTTCTGGCCATCGGGCTGCCTCATGAGATCGCACATGGATCTCTTCGTTTGACATTAAGTCATGAGACCACAAAGGAACAGATCGATAAGACAGTAGATGCCATCAAGGAGATTGTTGCAAGACTGCGCAGTATGTCTCCCCTTTATGAAGATTTTATCAAAACACAAAAGTAAGAATCAGGAGGAAATTTTAATGTATAGCGAAAAAGTAATGGATCATTTCTCAAACCCCAGAAACGTTGGGGAGATGGAAAATCCCAGCGGCGTAGGAACCGTTGGTAATGCAAAGTGCGGAGATATCATGAGAATGTATCTCGATATTGATGATAACGGTGTGATCCGGGAAGCAAAATTTAAGACCTTCGGCTGCGGCGCCGCAGTGGCAACCAGCAGTATGGCGACGGAACTTGTAAAGGGCAAGACTGTTCAGGAGGCTCTTGAAGTAACCAATAAAGCAGTAATGGAAGCTTTGGATGGACTACCGCCTGTAAAGGTACACTGTTCTTTGCTGGCAGAGGAAGCGATCCATGCAGCACTCTGGGATTATGCAGAGAAGAACCATATCCAGATCGAAGGATTACAGAAACCTGTAAACGATATTGAAGAACTGGAAGAGGAAGAAGAGTAAAAAATGCAGAAAAAAGTCATTGTTGGCATGTCCGGCGGAGTGGATTCCTCTGTGGCAGCCTACCTGCTGCAGCAGCAGGGATACGATGTGATCGGTGTCACCATGCAGATCTGGCAGGATGAAGATGAGATCACTCTGGAAGAAAATGGTGGCTGCTGTGGCATTTCTGCAGTGGAGGATGCCAGAAGAGTTGCGGCGAAGCTGGGAATACCTCATTATGTGATGAACTTCCGGCAGGAATTCAAAGAGCAGGTCATCGATTATTTTGTTGATGAGTATACCAGGGGCCGTACACCCAATCCCTGTAATGCATGCAACCGTCATATCAAATGGGAGGCAATGTTGGAACGGAGCCTTGCCATTGGTGCGGATTATATCGCCACAGGTCATTATGCCAGAGTGGTGTCCTTGGATAACGGCAGATACGCCATTGCAAATTCAGCTACCGCGGCAAAAGATCAGACCTATGCATTGTATGCATTGACACAGCATCAGCTGTCACATACCCTTATGCCGGTGGGAGATTATACAAAAGATGAGATTCGCCGGATTGCTGCCCAACTGGATCTGCCGGTGGCAAATAAAAAAGACAGTCAGGACATCTGTTTTGTGCCGGATGGGGATTATGCCGGATTTCTGGAAAGAGAAGTCCCGGAGAGACTGAAAGGTCCCGGAAATTTTGTGCTCAGTGACGGAACTGTTGTAGGGCAGCATAAAGGAATTGTTCACTATACTATCGGCCAGCGAAAAGGTCTTGGAATTGCAATGGGTTATCCGGTGTTTGTCAAGGAGATAAGAGCGGAGAGCAATGAAGTGGTCCTTGCTAAGGATGAAGCGGAACTGTTTACCGATCATCTTCTGATGGATCACATTAATGCCATGGCTGTGGAAAAATTTGAGATGGGGCAGCGTTTCCTGGCAAAGGTGCGTTACTCACATAAAGGAACATATGCCCAGGTAATAGTGCTGGATCAAAACTGTCTTTACCTGAAATTTGAAGAGCCTGTGCGTGCTGTTACGCCCGGACAGGCCGTGGTACTTTATGATGGTGATGTGGTTGCCGGAGGCGGCCTGATCGTAGGTTAAATTTGGGAATACGTGACATCAAGTCAGTCCGTAAGCGGAAACGCTGCGGGCTGTCTTTTTTTGTACACATAATATTCCCGGAAACCGATGTTGTAAAGCAGTTGTCCAACCATAGGAAAATTCAGTCCTACATGTTCTGTCTTATGTGCATCGGCACCAATAGTGATGAGCCTGCCGCCCAGGTCATAATATCGTTTTATGATCTTTTGGGATGGATTGGGTTTGGTCATGCCGCAGCGGTAAGCTCCGGTGTTGATCTCTAAGGCTTTGTCGTGACGGATCAGTTCTTTTAAGATGGTATCCACAAGATCGGCATAATCCGTATAGGTATCTTTGGCAGATCCTTCGGGGCCGTAGCGAAAAACATAATCCAGATGGCCGTAACTGTCGAAATCATCAAAACTTTGGATATTTTCCAGAATCGAGCAGTAGTATTCACGGTAGGAATCTTTCCAGGCCCTGTCTTCAAAATAAGAAGGGTAATAGGGATCTACACTATGAACTACATGGGAGGATCCAATGACAAAGTCAAAGGGGTAACTTTCCAGAAGTTTACGGTGGCGTGGGGCCAGATGTGGCTGCAGACCCAGTTCGATGCCCCAGAGTATCTGAAAATTCTCCGAAGTGTACTGTTGCTGAAGCTTCTGGATCCTGTTGCGATATGCATCCAGATCCAGATCAAAGAGACCGGGTTCCTCTTTGTAATCCCAATCCAGGTGGTCCGTAAACGTGATGCCGGGAAGATTCAGCTCTTTTGCTTTTAAGATCATGTCTTCCGGAGGCGTCTGGCAATCTCCGGAAAAAGAAGTATGCATGTGTGCATCCCAAAGTCTGGTCATAGTAAACTCCTTATAATACGTGAAATGTTTGAAAAGTTAGAAAAAACTTATCTGTAATTATAATAAGAAACAAAAGGAAAAACAAGGAACATGGTAAAATATCCAAAAAAGTGGCCAAAGAAGATGGAATTAGTGAAAAATTTATCAAACTTTTACAGATTTGTAGATAATGCTTGAAATGTATAGGAAAATTGGGTAAAATAATCTCAGTTTGGGATTAGATCCCACGAGAATCATTATCTTAATCTTAGGAGGAAATTAGAATGGCAGTAAGAGTAGCAATTAATGGTTTTGGCCGTATTGGTCGTCTTGCTTTCAGACAGATGTTTGGAGCAGAGGGATATGAAGTTGTAGCAATCAACGATCTGACAAGCCCGAAGATGCTGGCACACCTTTTGAAGTATGATTCTTCTCAGGGTAAATATGCTTTGGCTGATACCGTTTCTGCTGGAGAAGATTCCATCACAGTTGACGGAAAAGAAATCAAGATTTATGCATTCCCGGATGCAAATAACTGCCCTTGGGGAGAGTTAAAGGTTGATGTAGTTCTGGAGTGCTCCGGATTCTATACCAGCAAGGCAAAGGCTCAGGCTCATATCAATGCCGGAGCTCGTAAGGTAGTTATTTCTGCACCTGCAGGAAACGATCTGCCCACCATCGTTTACAATGTAAACCACACCACTTTGAAGCCGGAAGATACCATCATTTCCGCAGCTTCCTGTACAACAAACTGCTTAGCACCTATGGCTAAGGCTCTGAATGATTTCGCAGGAATCAAGTCCGGTATCATGAGCACCATTCATTCTTATACTGGTGACCAGATGACTCTGGACGGACCTCAGAGAAAGGGTGATCTGAGAAGATCCCGTGCAGCTGCAGTTAATATCGTTCCGAACTCCACCGGTGCTGCTAAGGCTATCGGTCTTGTTATTCCGGAACTGAACGGCAAGCTCATCGGTTCTGCACAGCGTGTTCCCTGCCCCACCGGTTCTACCACAATCCTGGTTGCAACTGTTGAGAAGAGCGTAACCGTTGATGAGATCAATGCAGCAATGAAGGCAGCAGCTACCGAGTCCTTCGGATACAACGAAGATGAAATCGTATCTTCTGATATCATCGGAAGCACCTATGGTTCTATCTTTGATGCTACCCAGACTATGGTTGGCGAAGACAATCTGGTACAGGTTGTTGCCTGGTATGACAATGAGAACAGCTACACCTCTCAGATGGTTCGTACCATTAAGTATTTCTCTGAGTTAGCATAATCTAGATTATTCATAGTGACTCAATAGGGTCCGGTCTTTTGGACCGGACCTTTTTATCATTTTTTAAGTGGAGGATTCATATCATGGGATTAAATAAGAAATCCATTGATGACATTAATGTAAAGGGCCTGCGCGTTCTTTGCAGATGTGATTTTAATGTACCGTTAAAGGACGGTAAGATTACTGACGAGAACCGTTTGGTTGCAGCACTGCCTACCATTAAGAAATTAGTGGCAGACGGAGGAAAGGTAATTCTTTGTTCTCATCTTGGTAAACCCAAGGGAGAGCCCAAGCCGGAACTGTCTTTAGCTCCGGTAGCAGCAAGACTTACCGAACTTTTAGGACAGGAAGTAAAATTTGCAGCAGATCCTGAAGTAGTAGGACCCAATGCACGTGCAGCTGTTGAGGCTATGAAGGACGGAGACATCGTTCTCCTTGAGAACACCCGTTATCGTGCAGAGGAGACAAAGAACGGAGAGGCTTTCTCCAAGGATCTGGCTTCTCTTTGCGATGTATTCGTAAATGATGCTTTCGGTACAGCACACAGAGCACATTGCTCTAACGTAGGTGTTGCTGAGCTGGTAGATACCGCTGTTGTTGGTTATCTGATGCAGAAAGAGATTGATTTCCTGGGCAATGCCGTAGAAAATCCGGAAAGACCTTTCGTTGCAATTCTTGGTGGTGCTAAGGTTGCAGATAAGTTAAATGTTATCAATAACCTACTTGAGAAGTGCGATACCCTCATTATTGGTGGTGGTATGGCTTACACCTTCCTGAAGGCAAAGGGATATGAGATCGGAAAGTCTCTTGTTGATGACGAGAAGATCGATTACTGCAAGGAGATGATGGCAAAGGCAGAAAGCCTTGGCAAGAAGCTTTTACTTCCGGTAGATACTGTTACCATCGCAGATTTCCCGAATCCTATCGATGCTCCGGTAGATGTTATGGTATGTTCCGTTGAGAATATGCCGGCTGACAGAGAGGGATGCGATATCGGACCCAAGTCCGCAGAAATGTTTGCAGCTGCTGTAAAAGAAGCTAAGACAGTTGTATGGAACGGACCCATGGGTGTATTTGAAAATCCGACTCTGGCTGAAGGTACACTTGCAGTTGCAAAGGCACTGGCTGAGACTGATGCTACCACAATCATCGGTGGCGGTGATTCCGCAGCAGCAGTAAACCAGATGGGTTATGGTGACAAGATGAGCCATATCTCTACAGGCGGCGGTGCATCCTTAGAGTTCCTGGAAGGTAAGGTTCTTCCGGGTGTTGCAGCAGCAAACGATAAATAAGATTATAATTTTTGGAGAACGATCATGTCTAGAAAAAAGATTATTGCAGGCAACTGGAAAATGAATAAGACTCCCAGTGAGGCAGTTGCTCTGGTAAATGAATTAAAGCCTCTGGTTGCAAATGATGAGGTAGATGTAGTGTTCTGTGTACCGGCTATCGATATCATTCCGGCAATGGAAGCTGCAAAGGGAAGTAATATCTGCATCGGTGCAGAGAATATGTATTTTGAAGAGAGCGGTGCATATACAGGAGAAATCTCTCCGGCTATGTTGGTAGACGCAGGCGTAAAGTATGTTGTTCTCGGACATTCTGAGAGAAGAGAATATTTTGCAGAGACAGATGAGACTGTAAACAAGAAGGTGCTGAAGGCATTCGAGCACGGCATCACCCCCATCATCTGCTGCGGCGAGACTCTTACCCAGAGAAAACAGGGAATCTATATTGACTGGATCCGTATGCAGATCAAGATCGCATTCCAGAATGTAACTGCAGACCAGGCTAAGACAGCTGTTATCGCATATGAGCCGATCTGGGCGATTGGTACCGGTGAAACAGCATCTTCCGATCAGGCAGAAGAGGTTTGTGCAGCAATCCGTAACTGCATCAGGGAAGTATATGATGAGGCAACTGCAGAAGCAATCCGTATTCAGTACGGCGGATCTGTAAATGCAGGAAATGCTGCTGAGTTATTTGCTAAGCCGGATATTGACGGCGGTCTGGTTGGAGGAGCATCTCTGAAGGCAGATTTTGGCAAAATCGTTAATTACAAATAAGCCATTCTTATAATATTGATAAGGGGCATCGCGGCGGGAGATCCGTTGTGATACCCCTTTCATATTTTGGGTTCTCAAGGGAATTGAAATATGATACAATGTCGTGGGGTGTTGGTTTGTGACATCCCAGGAGGAATTTTATGAAAAGAAAATTTGCATTTTTATTATGTTTTGTAATGACAGTGACGACATTGTGGGGCTGTGGAGAGGGCAAGCCGGAAGATGATGTATCTCAGGTGACAGATTCTGCTGATGAGATCACAGATTATGAAGAACTCTCTGTTCGTGAACTGGAGGTATTGGGATATGACGGAGATGTTCAGGCCCAGTATCGGTTAGGATTAATCTTTGATTACGGCATTGATGAACCGCAGGATTTTGACCAGGCCCGGATCTGGTATGAAAAAGCAGCTGATCAGGGTAATGGTGAGGCGGCAACGGCACTTGGTTATATGTATTTAAACGGATGTGGTACAGATGTTTCTTATGACCAGGCTGCAGACTATTTTAATAAAGCGGTTTCCTATGGGACAACCCGTGGATATGCAGGCCTTGCCAGAGTTTATCTGAAAGGGTATGGTGATCCGGAGACGGCAGCACAGAATGCATTTATGAATGCATCTTTATCCTGTGACGCATCAGATGCGGATGGAATATATCTTTTGGGTTATCTTTATGAGCAGGGAATAGGCTGTGAAAGAAATGTGGATCAGGCCTTATCCTGTTATCGTCGTGTGTTGGATATGGAAGAACGGAAGATCACAGAGCGGGACGCCTTTCACCAGGCGGCTACCCGTATGGGGATTCTTTACATGAATGGTGATGGTGTAGAGAAAGACGAGACCGAGGCACTTTCCTTTTTCCGCAGGGCGGCAGATGACGGATATGCCATGGCTTCGTATTATATTGGAATTGTTTATGAAAACGGATACGGTGTGCCGGTGAGTTATGGGGATGCCATGGAGTGGTATCAGAAGGCTGCAGAGCAGGAGTATGCACCTGCACTGAATCAGATCGGTTACCTTTATTTTAATGGATATGGTGTGGATGTGGATTACGGAGAAGCTGCTTACTATCAGAAGATGTCGGCTATGTACGGATACGGACCCGCGCAGTTAAATCTGGGTTATCTCTATGAGAATGGATATGGTGTGGAACAGAATTATCATGCAGCCCTGTCCTATTATCAGATGGCTGCAGATCAGAATCTGGAAGGCGCACAGGACGCTGTCACAAGAGTCAGTGCTCTCATTGCAGAATAATCCGCAATAAATGGGACAGAAGGCAGGGATTCCTGCTTTATATAAAGCAAAGTTTACCAAGAAAGGAAGAAAAGATGAGTAAGAGACCTACAGTTTTAATGATTTTAGACGGTTTTGGCCTGAATGAAAAAAAAGAAGCAAATGCAGTGTATGAGGCTAAGACACCGAATATTGACAATTTAATGAAAGAGTATCCCTTTGTGGAGGGATATGCCAGTGGTCTTGCAGTAGGATTACCGGACGGACAGATGGGTAACTCTGAAGTTGGTCATATGAATATGGGCGCCGGCAGGATCGTATATCAGGAACTTACAAGAATCACCAAAGAGATCGAGGATGGTACCTTCTTTGAAAATCCGGCATTGAAGCATGCTATGGCAAATGCAAAGGAGAAAGGCACATCTCTTCATATGTTCGGACTTCTTTCTGACGGTGGCGTACACAGCCACAACACACATCTTTACGGATTGCTGGAGATGGCAAAGAGAGAAGGCTTAGATAAGGTATATGTTCATGGATTTTTAGATGGCCGTGATACAGCACCCACCAGCGGTCTTGGATTTGTAGAGGCACTGGAAGAGAAGATGGCAGAGATCGGTGTTGGTAAGATCGCCAGCCTTTCCGGCCGTTATTATGCTATGGACAGAGATAATCGTTGGGATCGTGTTCAGACTGCTTACAACGCATTGACAAAAGGTGAGGGCAACAAGGCAGAGAGCGCTGTGGCAGCAATGCAGGCATCCTATGATAATGATGTGACAGACGAATTTGTTGTACCTACCTGCATTACAGAAAATGGTGCACCGGTGGCAACCATCCAGGATGGAGACAGTGTGATCTTCTTTAATTTCCGCCCGGACCGCGCAAGAGAGATGACAAGAGCATTTTGCGCTGATGAATTTGACGGATTTGACAGAGGAGCAAGATTGGATCTTACCTATGTTTGCTTTACAGAGTACGATGTTACCATTCCCAATAAGGAAATTGCCTTCAAGAAGGTGGAATTGCACAATACTTTTGGAGAGTATCTTGCAGCAAACGGAAAGACTCAGGCAAGAATTGCAGAGACAGAAAAGTATGCTCATGTGACATTCTTCTTTAACGGCGGTGTGGAAGAACCTAATGCCGGGGAAGATCGTATCCTTGTAAAATCACCTAAGGTTGCAACCTATGATTTACAGCCGGAAATGAGTGCCTTTGAAGTATGTGACCGTCTCTGCGAAGCAATCCGTTCCGATAAATATGACGTGATCGTAGTGAACTTCGCAAACCCGGATATGGTAGGTCATACCGGTATCGAGAGTGCTGCCATTGCGGCAGTGGAAGCAGTGGATACCTGTGTGGGACGGGCTGTGGAAGCTTTGAAGGAAGTGGACGGTGTAATGTTTATGTGTGCCGATCACGGAAATGCAGAGCAGTTGAAAGACTATACAACAGGAGCACCTTTTACAGCGCATACCACCAATCCGGTGCCCTTTATCCTGGTCAATGCAGATCCTGCTTATGGACTGCGTGAGGGCGGCTGCCTGGCAGATATCGTTCCTACCCTGTTAGAGCTGATGGGTATGGAACAGCCCAAGGAGATGACAGGAAAGTCATTACTGATTCGTAAATAAATGATTTGCAAATAAACCAAGGAAAAAGAAAAGAGGGTAAAGACATGAAGGAATTAAAGCCAATGAAAGAAGGAAAAGTACGGGAAGTTTATGATAACGGTGACAGCATCATCATGGTGGCTACTGACCGTATTTCCGCATTTGATGTGATCTTAAAGAATAAGATCGTTGACAAGGGAGCAATCCTGACACAGATGTCAAAATTCTGGTTTGATTATACCAGTGATATTGTGCCGAATCATATGATCTCTGTAGATACTGCCGACATGCCGGAATTTTTCCGGACAGAGGAGTACCGTGGTAAGAGTATGATGTGTAAAAAACTGGAGATGCTGCCCATCGAGTGCATCGTAAGAGGTTACATTACCGGAAGTGGCTGGGAAAGCTATCAGAAAAACGGAACGGTCTGCGGGATTGCATTGCCGGAAGGACTGAAAGAGTCCGATAAACTTCCTGAACCTATCTATACACCGACCACAAAGGCTGAGATCGGTCTGCATGACGAACACATTACCTTTGAGGACAGTGTAGAAATCCTTGAGAAGATCTATCCGGGTAAGGGAGCTGATTATGCTGCACAGATCAAGGAGTGCACACTGAAACTGTACAGCAAGTGTGCAGATTATGCCCGTACCAGAGGTATTATTATTGCAGATACCAAGTTTGAGTTTGGTCTGGATGAGGAGGGAAGAGTGGTTCTGGCAGATGAAATGCTGACACCGGACAGCTCCAGATTCTGGCCTGTGGAGGGTTACGAACCGGGCAAAGGACAGCCTTCTTTTGACAAGCAGTTTGTTCGTGACTGGCTGAAGGCAAATCCCGACAGTGATTATTTACTTCCCCAGGATGTGATCGACAAGACCATCGACAAATATAAAGAAGCTTTTGAAATGATTACCGGAAACAAATTTGAGGCCTAAGAGATCTGTACAGACGGGAGAAATGAAAATGAATAACAATTGCAATGTGAAAGAAACACCCTGGGATGGACTGCATGAAGAGTGCGGAGTTCTTGGAATGTATGATTTTGACGGCGGAGATGTGGCATCTTCCATCTATTACGGGTTGTTCGCATTACAGCACCGCGGACAGGAAAGCTGCGGTATTGCCGTCAGCGAGACAAACGGTCCCAAAGGGAAGGTGACTTCTTATAAGGGCATGGGCCTGGTAAATGAGGTCTTTGGAGCTGAGGAGATCAAGGGTATGAAGGGAGACATCGGTGTGGGACATGTGAGATATTCCACAGCCGGTGAGTCTACCCGGGAAAATGCCCAGCCCCTTGTTTTGAACTATGCCAAGGGCACCCTGGCACTTGCCCATAACGGTAACCTGATCAATGCCAATGAGCTGCGGGAAGAGTTATCCCAGACGGGGGCTATTTTCCAGACCACCATTGATTCGGAGACCATTGCTTACTTTATTGCCAGAGAACGACTGAATTCCAAATCTGTAGAGGAGGCGGTGGGCAGAGCCGTTCGCAGATTGAAGGGAGCCTATTCCCTGGTGGTTATGAGTCCAAGAAAGCTGATTGCGGCCAGAGATCCTTATGGATTCAAACCGTTATGCATCGGCAAGCGGGAGAATACATACATTGTGGCATCAGAAAGCTGTGCCCTTGATACCATCGGTGCAGAATTTGTCCGGGATGTGCTTCCGGGAGAGATCGTTACCATCTCACCGGAGAAGGGAATCGTATCTGACTGTTCCCATTGTCTGCCAAAGGAGCAGGAGGCCAGATGTATTTTCGAATACATTTATTTTGCAAGACCGGATAGCTATTTTGATGGAATCAGTGTTTATGAATCCCGTATCCGTGCCGGAAGATATCTTGCCATGGACTGTCCTGTGGATGCAGATCTTGTGGTGGGTGTTCCTGAGTCAGGAAATGCTGCGGCATTAGGATATTCTATGGAATCCGGGATTCCTTACGGAACAGCCTTTGTGAAAAACGGCTATGTGGGTCGTACCTTTATCAAACCGGGACAGAGCAGTAGGGAATCCAGTGTGCAGGTTAAACTGAATGTTTTACATGAGGTGGTGGACGGTAAGAGAGTTATCATGATCGATGATTCTATTGTCCGGGGTACCACTTCTGATCGGATCGTGGGAATGCTGAAGGAGGCAGGCGCAAAGGAAGTGCATGTGCGCATCAGTTCTCCGCCATTTTTGTGGCCCTGCTATTTTGGTACCGATATACCGGAGCGTCAGCAGCTGATCGCCTATAACCGCAGCATAGATGAGATCTGTCAGGTGATCGGTGCAGACACCCTTGGCTATCTTTCCATAGACCGACTGAGTCAGATGGTGGACGGTCTCCCCATCTGTAAGGGATGCTTTAACGGAAAATACCCCATGGATCCTCCTAAAGGAGATATCCGCGGAAATTATGAGAGGTAAGGTAAACAGATATGAGTACAGACAGATATACCAGCCCGCTGTCAGAGCGGTATGCCAGCAAGGAAATGCAGTATATTTTTTCCCAGGATAAGAAGTTTACAACCTGGAGAAAACTGTGGATCGCCCTTGCGGAAACAGAGATGGAACTGGGCCTGAGCCAGGATGGAAAACCTGTGATCACCCAGGAGATGATTGATGAGATGAAGGCACATGTGGATGATATTAATTATGATGTGGCGATTCAGAGAGAGAAGGAAGTGCGTCATGATGTTATGAGCCATGTGTATGCTTACGGACAGCAGTGCCCTAAGGCTGCCGGTATCATCCATCTGGGAGCAACTTCCTGTTATGTAGGTGATAACACCGACATCATTATTATGCGGGATGCCCTGCAGCTGATCCGTACCAAACTGGTAAATGTGATTGCGGAGATTTCTGCTTTTGCAATGAAATATAAGGATCTGCCTACCCTTGCATTTACACATTTTCAGCCTGCTCAGCCTACCACAGTAGGTAAGCGTGCAACTTTGTGGTGTAATGAGTTTATGATGGATCTGGATGATCTGGACTATGTGCTGTCTACCTTAAAGCTTCTTGGTTCCAAAGGAACAACCGGCACACAGGCCAGTTTCCTGGAACTGTTCCAGGGAGATCAGGAGACTATCGATAAGATTGATCCCATGATCGCCGAGAAAATGGGATTTGAGTCCTGCTATCCGGTTTCCGGACAGACCTACTCTCGTAAAGTAGATACCAGAGTATGTAATGTTTTGGCAGGTATTGCAGCCAGTGCACATAAGATGAGCAATGATATCCGTCTGCTTCAGCATTTGAAAGAAGTGGAAGAGCCTTTTGAGAAGAGTCAGATCGGTTCCTCTGCCATGGCTTATAAGCGCAACCCCATGAGAAGTGAGAGAATTGCATCTCTTTCCAGATATATCATGGTTGACGCTTTAAATCCGGCCATTACTTCTGCAACCCAGTGGTTTGAGAGAACTCTGGATGATTCCGCAAATAAGAGACTTTCCATTGCGGAGGGATTCCTGGCCTGTGACGGTGTACTGGATCTTTGCCTGAATGTGGTAGATGGTCTGGTGGTTTATCCGAAAGTTATCGAGAAACGCTTAAGAAGTGAGCTTCCTTTCATGGCAACAGAGAACATTATGATGGATGCAGTGAAGAATGGCGGTAATCGTCAGGAACTTCACGAAAAGATCCGCACCCTTTCCATGGAAGCCGGCAAGACAGTAAAAGTGGAAGGAAAGGAAAACAATCTTCTGGAGCTGATCGCAGAAGATGACGAATTCCCCATGACACTGGAGGAACTGGAATCCACCATGGAGCCTTCCCGTTATATAGGACGCGCACCGCGGCAGGTGGAGAAATATATCTCCGAGGTTGTACAGCCTGTTCTGGATGCCAATAAGGACATCCTGGGTGTGAAAGCAGAGATTAATGTATAAACATTTCACAGAAGAATAAAATGATCAAACCTTCAGATACTAAGAGAGAATATCAAACAGTATCTGGAGGTTTTTTTATGAGTGAATTTTGGATTACAGATGTACATGCAAGGGAGGTTTTAGATTCCAGAGGATGGCCTACGGTGGAAGTGGAAATATGTGTGAATCACCATATATGGGAAAGCGCCATAGTCCCAAGCGGCGCCTCTACCGGGAGCCATGAGGCGTTGGAACTGAGGGATGCAGCTGTGGAGGGGTATCCAGATGAAGAGGGAAAACCCAGGAAAGAAAGGTTCCACGGGAAGGGTGTTTTACAGGCGGTAAAAAATGTAAATACCGTGATCCGACAGGGACTTATGGATCATGATGTGTTAAATCAGGGGCTCATCGATACCATTTTACTGGAATTGGATGGGACAAAAGACAAGAGCAATCTGGGGGCAAATGCTATTCTTGCCACATCGCTTTCTGTGGCAAAGGCTGCAGCCAAGTCGCTTCAGCTGCCGCTGTACCGGTATGTGGGCGGGATCAGTGCTACCACCATGCCGGTGCCTATGATGAACATTATCAATGGAGGTGTGCATGCCGCAAATCACCTGGATTTCCAGGAATTTATGATCATGCCTGTGGGAGCAAAAAATTACCGGGAAGGACTGCGCATGGGTTCAGAGGTGTATCATTGCCTAAAAGAGATCCTTAGGAAGGAAGAAAAAAATATTTCTGTGGGGGATGAGGGGGGATTTGCACCGGATCTTTCCGACGCCTTTGAAGTGTTTTCCTATCTCACAGAGGCGGTGACAAGAGCAGGTTACCGTACAGGAGAAGATATTGTTTTTGCCATGGATGCCGCAGCCAGTGAATTATATGATCCCAAAACCGGAAACTATTGCTTCCCGGGAGAAACAGCAGAAAAACAAAAGAATGGGACGAAAGAAGATGGAATTGTTCGTACCACTAGAGAAATGATCTCATATTATGAACAGTTGTGCAGGGAGTTCCCGCTGATGTCCATTGAAGATGGTCTCTGGGAAGAGGACTTTGAAGGCTGGCATATCCTCACAGAATGTCTGGGTGAGAAAGTCCAGTTGGTGGGAGATGACCTTTTTGTCACCAATCCCCGGCGACTGCAGCAGGGCATACAACAGGGAGCCGGCAACAGTGTTCTCATTAAAGTCAACCAGATCGGAACACTTTCCGAGACAATAGAAACTATCCAGCTTGCAAAGAAAAATGGGTATACAACAGTGATGTCTCATCGCTCCGGCGAGACGGAGGACACCACCATTGCAGATCTGGCAGTGGCCTTTAACTGCGGCCGGATAAAAACCGGTGCTCCCTGCAGGGGAGAGCGCACGGCAAAGTATAACCGGCTGATCCGTATCGAGGAGCAGATGGTACAGGCAGCGGCCTATCCCGGAGGAGATATTTTTGCAAAAATGAAATTTTGAATATAGAAATTATTAAAAATTCGTAAAAAACATGGGGAAAAATACAGATTCCGGCAGAAAAATGAATTATTTTCTTCTTTGAAATGCAAATTTTTTATTGCCTTACACTATAGCGAAGGGTATAATAAACTACAGGTTTTGTGGTTCGAGCAAGGCCATAAAGTACGTTCAGGGAGGATAAGAAAATGAATTTTAAGAGTAGTTATCTGCAGCGTGTTTACGATGGACTGGTTGAGCGTAACAGTGAGCAGAAAGAATTTCTTCAGGCTGCCGGAGAAGTTTTAGAGTCTTTGGAGCCGGTTGTTGCTGCAAATCCCAAGTTGGAAGAGCTGGGCATCATTGAGAGAATCGTTGAGCCTGAAAGAGTTATCATGTTCCGTGTTTCATGGGTAGATGATAATGGTAAAGTTCAGGTTAACAGAGGATACAGAGTACAGTTTAACTCTGCTATCGGACCTTACAAGGGCGGTCTGAGACTTCATCCCTCTGTAAATCTTTCTGTTATCAAGTTCTTAGGATTCGAGCAGATCTTCAAGAACAGTCTGACCGGTCTTCCTATCGGAGGCGGTAAGGGTGGATCCGACTTTGATCCTAAGGGTAAATCCGACAATGAGATCATGCGTTTCTGCCAGAGCTTTATGACAGAGCTCAGCAAGCACATTGGTGCAGATACTGACGTTCCTGCTGGTGATATCGGTGTTGGAGCAAGAGAGATCGGTTATATGTAT
>CAMEWP010000010.1 GCA_945946605.1 uncultured Pseudobutyrivibrio sp.
ATTCAATCCGCAGAATTCCAGATATACAACCTGCTGTGACGGATCAAATTCCGGTTTTGGAAGTTCTCTCGTATAGACACCAACGCCCCGGAAATAATCATTTCCGCCATCCTGTCCATCCAGTGCATTCCAGGTGTGGGGCAGATCGATCTGTTCTTCCTTCCCTTTGTTTAACGCAAAGGTCCAATGATCATTGATACAAGTAATCTGTCTCATTTTGTCACCTCTCTCCATAATTTCTGTCGCCCCATGGGATCTCGTTCTTCTCTCCCCTGCGGGCATTTGTAATATTTCGACAATACGCCATGCTCCAATCTTATCTTCCTGGTAGAAATATTACAACCGTCTTTTCCCAAGTGGTTGTTTTTGGGTCATAAGTGGCATATTTCTCTCAGGCTTCCTTCTCCTTCTTTGGAATGGGGATGATGAGTTTTAATTCAAAGATCTCCCCCTCGGTATTTACCGTCATATATCCATTATAACGCTGCACATTGTGACGGATGCTTCGGAGACCAAATCCATGATATCCTTTGTCTGTCTTTGTGGTAACCGGAAGACCGTTACGGAACTGCAGCTGTCCCTCAATGGGATTGCTGATATTGATCACCAAAATCTGTCCCTTGGTGTAAATCGTCAGATCGATCAGGCGCTTTTGCTGCTCTTTTATGTTGCTGACGCCTTCTATGGCATTATCCAAAGCATTGCCTAAAATTGCATAAAGATCCACCGGATCCATAAAAGAAAGGCTTGCCCCATCCACCACACAGCTGATATAGATCCCCTTCGCCTCGCACAAAAGACTTTTTTCGGTAAGGATGGTATCTAACACCTCATTTCCGGTTTTTACAATGGCATCATAAATCTGTACTGACTGCTCCAGTTCTTTTAAGTATTTATCTTTGCTCTCACTGTCCTCCATGCGGCGAAGTGCATTAACCTGGTGCTTCAGGTCATGGCATTTCTGGTTGATCAGGTCAATATTTTCTTTTGTGAGACGGTATTGTTCCTTCTGCTGCTTCCACAAAAGATTCATGGTCAGCAGTTCCTTTTCCAGGGCCGATTTCTTAAACAGTTCCGTCTGAAGATACAGCAGGGTGATACAGTAAAACTCTGCCAACACCACTGCCGCCACATAGTAACTTCTGTTTTCAGTCTTGGGTGTGCCATACAGCAGGGAATAGGTGAAAAATTCTATGATCACCCAAAACAACAGTGCGGAAAACAACTGTCTGGGTCCGATCTCATATGTTCCATGTTTTGGCATCCGCCTTGCCACCAGAAACGTAATGGTATAGGACAGAAGATACAAAAGGATCAGCAGCAGTTCCACAGGAAACATCCGGATCTCATCCAGGGAAAAAAATACTCTGCAGGCAAACCACAAACTTTCCACAAAACGGGAAAGCACTAAAGACCATACCGCCACATAAGATGCCGCCCCTTTCCGGATCACGGCACAGCAGTAGATGAGTGCCCCCAGGATAAACAGATACCCCGCCTGTTTCAGCAGTCCCCACCAGAATCCGTTGGGAAGCAGGATCTCCATGGCAAATGCCGTGACCATGGCTCCCAGAAAGGATAATACAAACCGCTTTTCCATAGGCTCCTGCTTATGCAAAGGGAACAAAAAGATCAAAGGCGCCAGAACAGTAAATATGGTAACCACAATCTGATACAAGGATAATCCTCCCATATTACAGTCCTCCTCCGATGTAATCTGTCACAGCCTTGATAAAGGCCGTCTTATTTCTCCGGCTGATCTCCAGCCGGTTATCTGCCACCACCACAATATTATCCTGAATCTCCGTAACATACTTCAGATTCACCAGATACCAGTGATTGCATTTTACAAAATGATAATCCCGCAGCATCTCCTCTGCATTTGCCATGGTCCCCCGCATGGAAAATTCTCCGGAGGCCGTATGAAAATAAAGGATGCGGTTCTCGATCTCCACATACCAGATATCCCCCGAATCCAGGCGCCTGATATTACCTCCGTTATTGATGACCACCTCCGTGGTCTCCTTCTTTTTGACCCGGCCCAAAGCCCTGCCAAGGCGCAGGGAAAAGCCATAGTAATCTATGGGTTTTAATACAAAATCCAGTGCTCCAACAGAATACCCCTCAATGGCGTACTGGGCCATATTGGTAATGAAGATCATGGCCACATTCTCGTCCCGTTCACGGATCTTTTCGGCCACCTCCATACCGTTGACTTCCTTCATTTCAATATCAAAAAAGATCAGATCAAATTTCTTCTCCCGGTCTGCAACAATCTGCGCACCGTCACTGTAGGATGTGATGTCAAAAGTCAGCTGATGTTCCTGCCCATACTGACAGATATAGTCATAGATCTGACTGCGGTAACTCTCCTCATCCTCCACGATTGCCACTCGATACATAAAAATCCCTCACATTCTGCCGCCCTATTCATGGTCGGATATACACGCTACAAAATGATATTTACATTATAGATTTTGCCGGAAAAAGTTGCAACAAAAAGCCACCGGAAACAGAACAATTTGTTCCGTCTCCGATGGCAATATCTCTTATACTGTACAATACAGATCCTAGATCAGGGATTCATAAAGTTTGGTGATATCCTCAACGCTGGTCTCCTTGGGGTTACCCGGTCTGCAGGCATCGTCATATGCAGACTGTGCCAGGAACGGAATATCCTCAGGTTTTACGATATCTTTCAGATCAGCAGGGATTCCCACATCTGCGGAAAGCTGTTTTACCGCATCGATAGCTGCCTTGCGGTACTCTTCCTGAGACATGTCATCAACACCCTCAACACCCATAGCCCGGGCGATCTCACGATATTTCTCTCCGGTAGCTTCTGCATTATATTCCATAACAGTAGGAAGGATAATAGCATTGGCAACACCGTGAGGTGTATCATAGAGAGCTCCCAGCGGATGAGCCATGGAATGCACGATTCCAAGGCCTACATTGGAGAAGCCCATACCTGCCACATACTGGCCTAAAGCCATGCCTTCTCTTCCTTCCGGAGTGTTGTCCACTGCGCCACGAAGGCTTCTGGAAATGATCTCGATTGCCTTGAGGTGGAACATATCGGAAAGTTCCCATGCACCTGCGGTAATATATCCCTCGATAGCATGTGTCAGTGCATCCATACCGGTAGCTGCTGTCAATCCCTTGGGCATGGAAGACATCATATCCGGGTCAACAAACGCTACAACCGGAATATCTTTGGGGTCTACGCATACCATCTTACGATTCTTCTCTGCATCTGTAATAACATAGTTGATGGTAACTTCCGCTGCGGTTCCTGCTGTTGTGGGAACTGCAAAGATGGGAATGGATTTATTCTTGGTAGGTGCAGCACCTTCCAGACTGCGGATATCTGCAAAATCCGGATTGGCGATAACAATACCGATACCCTTTGCAGTATCCATGGAAGATCCACCGCCGATAGCGATAAGATAATCTGCACCTGCTGCCTTAAAAGCCTCCACTCCGGACTGTACATTCTCAATGGTGGGATTGGGCTTGATGTTGGAATAAATCTCATAAGCCAGTCCTGCCTCGTCCAGGATATCTGTTACTTTCTTTGTTACCCCAAACTTGATCAGATCCGGGTCGGAACATACCAGTGCTTTGGTAAATCCTCTGCCCTTTGCCTCTGTTGCGATCTCTGCGATCGCACCTGCTCCATGATAGGAGGTCTCGTTCAATACAAATCTGTTTGCCATAATATCTTCTCCTTTAAGCATATTTTGACTGCCTGCCCATATCTGAAATGATCTGAAATGACCTGCAATCAATCTGCTATTATTCTAGCACAGAACCTGTGACAAAGGAATGGAAGTTACCAATTTTTCACAATTTTTTTACAGCAGTTTTTACAGAGAAAACCAGAGGAAATCCACGCTGCCACTACCGCGGTATGTGATATATAACGGCACTGTTCCCTCTTTTATTTCCAAAGCCCCTGTAGACTCGCTCCAGTCCGCAGATGGTGACAACGAAATTTTTGCCACCGGCTCCTGATCCTGCTGTGTCCTGATTTCCAGCACACCTTCCCCGCTGCCTCTGGTGCATACGGTGATGGACTTTTCCGATCCGTCCATTTCAAAATATTTAAATCCTGCCCAGGCACCGTCTCTCATATTTGCAATATACTGTCCGGACTCAGTCTCACCATCCGGCACATCCTGTGTAAAGAAGGGATGTAAGCCATCTTTTTCCATGGGATCGTTCTGATACATAAAGGTACCCTCGGCGCTGGAAAGATTGCAGGCAATCCGGGCATCATATTTACCGTGTCCCTGCAATGGTCCTCCATTGAAACCGCAGCTGGTAACCTCCACCTGGGCAATGCTTCCGTCCGGTGCGATCTCCACCGGCTCTGCACACATCTGACGGGAATTGCGGTATCCATTGGTGTGCCGGTGGTAGGTAATGTACCACTGTCCATTTACCTCTACCAATCCGCCGTGATTGTTACTGGTATAATTTCTCGCCTCCGCTTCTTCCACCAGACCGATATCACCGTTGCTGATGATGATTCCGCCGTAGGTAAATCCTGTCACCGGAGAATCGCTGATGGCATAACAGAGTTCATGACTTAAAATAGAGGAATAAACAAGATAATATTTTCCATTTATTTTTCTGGGACTGCTGGCCTCAAAAAATCCATGCCCCTCAAATCCCGTTCCTTCTGCAACAGCATCACCGGGCACAGCCAGAACCGGTTCTGTTTTCATGGTAAGCATATCCTCATCTAACTCCACGCAGTAAGATCCGTCCACAGAGAACATCTGCTGCAGCATCTGACGGATGGGTGCATCCTTGCCATAGGAAATTCCGGTGTAGAGATAAATCTTACCGTCATCATCCCGGAAGAGCCCCGGATCAAAGTTGAACACATCCTTTGGATTTTTCCCGTAAATGCTTCCGTCCGGATGTTTCACATGTCCATAAAACTGATACTCACCCGCCGGCGTATCACAGACCGCCACGGACACTGCCTGGGTTTTATGAAGGCAATAGAACAGATAATATCTGCCGTCCTTTCCCCGGATCACGTCCGGCGCAAACAGATGCTGGCTTCCATCCGTATTGAAGGGATCCTGATCGGCCCTGTAAATAACACCTTCCTTTCTCCATGCCCCAAGATCATCCACCGGTGCTGACCAGCAGACATAATCGTTCATGCAAAAATCTTTTCCTCCGAATCTGTCATGGCTCCCGTACATATACAGCCTGTCACCAAATACATAAGGTTCCGCATCCGGCACATATTCATATCCCGGAAGAAACGGATTCATAGCCTGTGTTTTGCTCATGGTAAATCTTCTCCTTCCCAACAGTTGATACCTGTGTTTTAAAATTGATATTTATATTTTAAATCAGGATCTCCCCGTGGCACAACTGACAGATCTGTCTTTATGTTTGGAAAACAAACATGATGTATGGAAAAACATGCTGCCTGTGATATAATAAGATAACACAATAAGATAAGGCAATAAAAAAACAGAACGATTATCATAAGGAAAAGGAGTATCCCATGAAATCATCGCATCCTTCCAACCAAAAATCCCCGGCTTTCTGCAGAACAGACAATACCATTATCCAGGCTTTTTTAGATCTGGCAAAAGAAATTCCTTTTGAAAAACTCACCGTCCAGAATATCCTGGATAAGGCCCAGGTCAGCCGCTATACTTTTTACGCCCATTTTAAGGATAAATACGAAATTGCCGAACAGCTTCAGGAAGAACTCTGGGAAGAATTTGAGACCTTTTTTCTCACAACGATACCGGAAATGGATGCGCAGAAATCGGACAGCGACCCCCTGATCCAGCATTTTGCACTGTTTGACAGAGCCATCTTTGAGATTTCCCAAAAAAACTTTGAAAAATATTCCGCCATAAAAAATATCCACACCGAAAGTGTGGATATCACCCGCAAACTGCAGGAATATATGATAGATCATTACAAAAAGATATGTGACAACCGCCCGAATGCGGAACTGGAATCGCAGCTTCTGGCTGCCAATAAAATGGCAACCATCAACTACTATGCCGACCATTATGAGCAGCTCCGCAATACAGCTCCGCTCCAGGATCTCATCGATGCCAATATCTACAGTATGCTGGATTCTATCGGTATTCACAATGAAGCAGACAGCCAGAATGCCTATCATTATCTGATGGACATTATCGACCATAGCCTGAACTGATCTTATCCCAGATTCTGCTGCTCTACCAGATGTTCCGCACCGTACTTCTTCCGAAGTGCCGGCTTTTCAATCTTGCCGGTAGCATTTCTGGGTACCTCTGCAAAGATGATCTTCTTGGGGCGCTTATATCTGGGAAGACCGTTGCAGAATTCACTGATCTCCTCCTCTGTACACTCCATACCATCTTTAATAGAAATAATGGCACCTGTGATCTCTCCCAGCCGGGCATCCGGCAGTCCGATGACAGCCACATCCTTGATCTTGTCGTAAGTCATCAGGAAATTCTCGATCTGAACAGGGTAGATATTCTCCCCTCCACTGACGATGACATCCTTCTTCCGATCTACCAGGAAAATAAATCCATCCTCGTCCATACGGGCCATATCCCCTGTCCTAAGCCACCCATCCTTCAGGGCTTCGGCTGTAGCCTTGGGATCATTGTAGTAACAGGTCATGACACCAGGTCCCTTCACGCACAGCTCTCCCACTTCTCCCTGGGGCACTTCGCAGAAATCAGGATCCACGATCTTACATTCCCATCGATATCCCGGAATTCCGATGGCACCGACTTTATGTATATTTTCCATGCCAAGATGTACACATCCCGGTCCGGTGGATTCCGACAGACCATAATTGGTGTCGTACTGATGGTTGGGGAAATATTCCTTCCACCGCTTGATCAGAGAGGGGGGAACCGGCTGCGCACCGATGTGCATCAATCTCCACTGATCCAGCTGATAATCAGAAAGTTTTACCCTGCCGCTGTCCAACGCATCCAGAATATCCTGAGCCCAGGGCACCAGCAGCCAAACGATGGTACAATGCTCCTTTGACACCGCATCCAAAATGATCTCCGGTGTGGTTCCTGTCAGAAGTACCGCCTTGCTTCCTGCGCAAAGGCTTCCCATCCAGTGGAATTTTGCACCTGTATGATACAGCGGCGGAATACACAGAAAGGTATCCTCCCGGCTTGTAGCATGATGCTTCTGCTCCATCTGTGCCGCCTGCATCAGACTCTCATGGTTGTGCAGGATGGCTTTGGGGAATCCGGTGGTTCCGGAGGAGAAATAGATTGCAGCATCGTCCTCTTCTTCCAGACGGACAAGGGGCGGCTGGCTGGAGCAGTCTGCCACCAGTTCACGATAGCTCTCCGCAAAAGTCGGGCAGCCATCTCCTACATAGATCAGCAGTCTTCCGCGATTCATCTTATCTTCAATGGCCTCAATTCTTCCGATAAACTGAGGGCCGAAGAACAACACCTGAACCTCTGCCAGATCAGCACAATATGCGATTTCATCCGCATCAAAGCGGAAATTGAAAGGCACTGCGATGGCGCCTGTCTTTAAGATTCCGAAATAGATAGGCAGCCATTCCAGACAGTTGAACATCAGGATCGCTACACGATCCCCCTTCTGTACTCCTCGCTCAATAAGCATATTGGCAACACGGTTTGCCTTTTCATCAAAAACGCTCCAGGTGATCTCCCTGCGATAGGGCTGTCCTGAAGTCTGCTGCACCAGATCAAACTCTTTCCAGGTCTTTTTCTTGGTGTCTGTCATGGTGGGGTTGAGCTCTACTAAAGCAACTTCGTCCCCGTATAATTTGTGATTTCTTTCCAATAAATCTGTAACCGGCATAATAAAATCCTTCCCTTCACTTTAACCCTTTTAAACATTAAAGAGTCAAACTGTTCTTACCTTATCACAGCCGCTGCAAATTGTCAATTTGACAAGGCTTTTTTCTTGATTTATGATGATTCTTACCAACGAGTAGAAAGGAAACATATCATGATCATAGATTTTCACACCCATACATTTCCTGCCTCCATTTCAGAAAAAGTCATGAAAAAACTTGGACAGGCCTCCGCCGTACAGCCGGCCACCGATGGATCCGCTGCCGGGCTGGCCGCTTCCATGAAAAACGCCGGTGTTGACTACTCTGTTAATCTCCCGGTAATGACTTCCCCGGAACAGGTTTCCTCTGTCAACGACAAACTGATCTCCCAGAAAGAGGAACTGATGGCAGAGGGCATTATCACCTTCGGAGGACTGCATCCGGATTTTGAAAATTATAAAGAAGAGCTTCGGAAGCTGAAGCAGGAGGGCATCGCCGGCATCAAGCTCCATCCGGCTTACCAGGGTGTGGACTTAAATGACATTCGCATGAAGCGTATCATTTCCGCTGCATCAGAACTGGATCTTATCGTTTTGATCCACGCAGGGGTGGACATCGGTATTTATGACCGGAATTATTCTCCTGTGTCCCAAGTGCTTGAGATCCTTGACGAGATCCGACCTCCAAAATTTGTACTGGCTCATATGGGAAGCTGGGCATGCTGGGATGATGTGGAAAAGTATGTAACCGGCGCTCCTTTATGGATGGATTCTGCCTTTACCATCGGCCCCATCACACCCTATCCCGGAGTTGCCCCCGGTCCATACAGTCAGTGTACCATGGACGATGACCAATTCCTCCGGATCGCCAGAAAGCATGGCATGAGCCGTATTCTCTTTGCCACAGACTGTCCCTGGCAGGATCAGAAACGCTATGTAGCGAGATTTAACGAGTTGCCCATGACGCCGGAAGAAAAAGAAATGTTTTTCCACGGAAATGCCCAGCATTTACTTGGTCCGTACCATTGATTACCTACTAGCTTGCTTTATCCGGTGCGCAGCAGGTAATACCCTGGCTCTTTTCCTGTTCTCTACCTACTGTTTTTGCGGTTTGATTATTTGATAGGTATGTCATCATCTATTTTTGAAAATTATACCTACCATTCGGCTATCAGAAAATTTCCGTAGGTAATCTCCTCCTAAATCGAATCCACTAAAAATCCCTCCAAACATTCTCCGAGAATCCTCTCATCTATAAAATAAATGCACTGCGACCTGGATCACAGTGCATTTTAACTGTCTTATGGCAATTACCCCTTCCCCTGGGGTCTGCTCCCTTTTTGATTATTTTTATTGTTTTGACTAGGAATCCTTACTCTGTGCCCGATATTCCACTCCTATTTGTAAAGATTTCTCTTGTCGATGACACGGACAGCCTTACCTTCACTTCTGGCAATAGACTTGGGCGGAACAACCTTTACATCCACCTTGATACCCAGCATGGATTTCAGTCCTGCCACCAGTTCTTTCTCACGGGTAGAATTGGACATTGTGGAATCCTCTGCCATCTCCGGTGTCAGCTCCACCTGTACTTCACAGGTATCATTATTACCCTTTCTGTCTACAACGATCTGGTAATTTGCCTGATATCCCTGTTTCAGCAGCACGGTCTCAATCTGGGACGGGAATACATTGACACCCTTTACGATCAGCATATCATCGCTTCGTCCCATGGGTTTATGCATACGGACATGGGTACGTCCGCAGGAACATTTCTTTCTGGTAAGATAGCAAAGATCTCTGGTGCGGTAACGAAGCAGCGGGAACGCCTTCTTGGTAATACAGGTAAATACCAGCTCGCCCACTTCTCCTTCCGGCAGCACCTCGCCGGTTTCCGGATTGATGATCTCTGCGATAAAATGATCTTCCTGAATATGCATACCAGCCTGTTCCTCACATTCGAAGGAAACTCCGGGGCCGGAAATTTCTGTCAGACCGTAAATATCGTATGCTTTGATTCCCAAAGACTCCTCGATGTTATGACGCATCTCCTCTGTCCAGGGCTCTGCTCCAAAGATACCTGCCTTTAATTTGATCTTATCCTTGATACCACGCTCTGCAATGGCCTCTCCTAAATTTGCTGCATAGGAAGGTGTACAGCAGAGAATGGTGGATCCCAAGTCTGTCATAAACTGCAACTGGCGCTCCGTATTTCCAGATGACATGGGAAGTGTCAGACATCCTACCTTGTGGGAACCGCCGTTTAATCCCGGGCCTCCGGTGAACAGACCATATCCATAAGATACATGGCACACATCATCTTTTGTTCCCCCTGCTGCCACAATGGCTCTGGCACAGCAGTCCTCCCATATTTCCAGGTCTTCCTGGGTATAGAAAGCTACCACACGACGGCCTGTGGTACCGCTGGTGGACTGGATCCGCACACACTCGGAAAGAGGCACGCCCAGCAGGCCATAGGGATACTGATCTCTCAGATCATCCTTGGTGATAAAAGGCAGTTTGTGGAGATCTTCGATGCCCCTGATGTCTTCCGGTTTTACACCTGCTTCATCCATCTTGTTCCGGTAAAACTCCACATTGGCATAAACATGCTTTACCTGCTCTACCAGCCGCTCACTCTGCAGTGCCTGCAGCTGATTCAACGGCATTGTCTCAATTTCCGGTTGATAATAATTTCCCATTTTACTCTTCTCCTTGTTATGTAATTAAATTATTTTCTACCCAATGCAAATGCTTTCAGGTTCAGTTCCCTGAATTTCTCCGGTACACAGTCCGCAATGGCCTGCTCCCACTTCTCTACCGGAATGTCAAAATACTTGGACAGTCTTCCCATCAATACAATATTAACTGCTTTGGCAGATCCCGCCTCATTTGCCAGTGACAGACAGTCCATGGCATCAACAGCGATCCCCAGTTCTTCCATCTTGCCAACCAGATCCTCCGGATACTCCATAGCTCCGGTGATAACCGGCATGGGATCTACTTCCTGGGTGTTGGTAACGATCCGTCCGTCCGGCTTCAGATATTCCACATATCTGGCTGCCTCCAGTTTCTCGAAGGACACGATAAAGTCTGCCTCGCCCTTGTCGATAATGGGAGAATAAACTTTCTCACCAAATCTTACATAGGTAACAACGCTTCCGCCTCGCTGGCTCATGCCGTGAACCTCGGAAACTTTTACATCATATCCCTCCGTCAGAAGAAGGTGTCCCAACAATTTGCTGGCAAGCAGGGAACCCTGTCCGCCCACGCCGACGATCATAATATTCTTTGTCATTTTTACACCTCCTGTGACTGTAACGCATCAAATTTACACAGCTGCTGGCACACACCACAACCCACGCAAAGGGTCTCATCAATGGCTGCCTTGCCGCCCTTCATGCTGATAGCAGGACATCCCAAACGCATACAGGACTTGCATCCCACGCAGTTGTTCTGCTCCACCACCAGAGGTTTGTTGTGCTTCACATACTTCAGCAGGGCACAGGGGCGTCTGCTGATGATAACAGAAGGCTCCGGAGCGGCCAGTTCTTCCTTCAGCACGCGGTCGCAGGCTTCCAGATCATAGGGATCTACCACAGCTACACGAGTAAATCCCATGGCTTTGCACAGTGCTTCCAGATCGATCTTTCCTGCCGGATCACCCTTGATATTGTATCCGGTGGTAGGATTCTGCTGATGGCCGGTCATACCGGTAATGGAATTATCCAGAATGATCACAGTGGAATTACTCTGGTTATATGCAATATTGGCAAGGCCGGTCATACCGGAATGCATAAAGGTGGAATCACCGATGACAGCTACGGTCTTTCCTTCACTTTCCTGACCCAGTGCCTTGTTAAATCCATGTACGGAACTGATGGACGCACCCATGCAAAGTGTCATATCCATGGCTGCAAGAGGCGCAACCGCACCTAAGGTGTAGCATCCGATATCGCCCAGCACGGTACATTTATTTTTTGACAGTGTGTAGAACAATCCTCTGTGAGGACATCCGGCACACATAACAGGCGGTCTGCCCGGCAGTGCTTCTTCCAGTTTCTTTGAGGGACCTACTTCCACACCAAGTTTTTCAGCCACCATGTTCTGGGAGAATTCTCCCTCAATGGGGAATACATCCTTTCCGGTTACTTCCAGGCCTAGCTGTTTGCAATGATTTTCAATGATAGGATCAAGTTCTTCTATGATCACAAGCTTATCCACCTTTGCCGCAAAATCTGTGATCAGTTTCTCCGGCAGGGGGTTGATCATGCCAAGTTTTAAAATGGAAGCCTTTTCACCAAACACTTCCTTAGCATACTGATAACAGGTGGATGAAGTGATGATTCCAAGAGCGGTATCTCCCATCTCCACACGGTTGAACTCACAATCCTCCGCGTAAGCGATGAGCTTGCGGGTACGTTCCTCCACAACAGGATGACGCTTGATGGCATTGCCCGGCATCATGACATATTTGCCAATATTCTTTACATAAGGCTTTGTCTCCGGAACCACGCGCTCCCCGGGATCAACGATACTCTGGGAATGGGCTACACGGGTGCACATTTTAATGATGACCGGTGTATCAAATTCTTCTGAAAGTTCGTATGCTTTTTTTGCAAAAGCGTAAGCCTCACCGGAATCGGAGGGCTCTAACATCGGGATCTTGGATGCAATGGCATGATGGCGTGAATCCTGCTCATTCTGTGAGGAATGCATTCCTGCATCGTCTGCCACACAGATGACCATTCCACCGTTTACTCCTGTATAAGAACAGGTAAACAGCGGATCTGCTGCCACATTTAATCCTACATGCTTCATTCCGCAAAAGCTGCGCTTTCCGGCTAAAGATGCGCCAAAAGCCACCTCCATAGCCACCTTTTCATTGGGAGCCCACTCACAGTAGACTTCGTCATACTTGGCGATTTCCTCTGTCACCTCTGTACTGGGTGTTCCGGGGTAACTGGACACTACGGAACATCCGGCCTCATAGAGACCTCTGGCCAGAGCTTTGTTGCCTAACATTAATTGTCTCATGGTTTTTTCCTTCCTGCTTTATTTTCTCTTTAAGATCTGTCCACTATTTTATCATTTCTTTTTAGGACAGTAAAGCAGAAAAGTGCATCGCACAAAAAAGAGGTGCCTCCCACAAGGAAGCACCTCTTCGTCTTTAGAATTTAAATACTGTTACACTCTCTTCCGCCGCTGTAAATTCCAGGATCACAGCACCGTCTTCTCTCTTAACATCCACATCTTCATATACAAGTTCTGATGCCTTTGAAATGATATCCACATCCTCCTTTTTCAGGTAGGCAGGACTGCCCATTTCTTCCCAGGCTTTCAGTGGATTGGTGTGGGTATCATCAATTACGGCCTTAGAAACAGATGATACATCCCCTTTCAGCACGATTCGTACCTGTTCCGGCTTTACCGTCCGTCTCTCCAGATCATGATTATATACGATCAAAGAAATTCCATCATCACCCTTCAATGCCAGCACTTCCACATTGGAGTCTTTCGCATCTCCTGCCGGTTTCACATCCAGCCGCATATCTCCTGCCTCATGGAGCACCTGGAACATACGATAAGAAGGTTTCGGGATTCCATGGTTGGTCTGAAGACCAAATTCATTTTTGAATGGTCCCGGCTTCATTCCCATCTCCTCAAAGATGTCAGATACCGTCCAGAAAGAATATCCTTCCACCAGTCCCTCGTTATGGGCAATGGTATGGGCGATAAAGGCCGCCTGGTAGCTGGTGTCATATTCTTTCGATCCGTTCCACTCCGTATAATACAGAGGATAGTCTCCTGCTTCTTCCTTCGCCTTGGCTGTCATCTGTGCCAGAATGTCTTTGGGATTTTTATTTTCTCTTGCAGAAAACATCTGGGCAACCAGTTTTGCCCGCTCTTCCTCAGACATTTTGGCAACGGCTTCCCGTAAACCGTCAAATCCCTGGCCCTTGACTCCCGGTCCGTTCATTCCCATGGTGGACAGGGGATCATCGGAAGGATAATGGTGTGTGGTAATGAAATCCAGGGGAACATCATGTTCCTTGCAATAGCCGATAAACTCAGGGATCCATGCGTTGACAGAGGTGGCGGGGCCGCCCACCTGGAAACAGGGATCTACTTCTTTTAAGGTTCTCGCCGTATTTTCATAGAGTTCAAAATAGTCCTCCTGGGTTCCTGCAAAGAAAAAATTCAGATTCGGCTCATTCCACACTTCGAACTGCCATCCCGACACTTCTTCCTTTCCATAACGATCCAGCAGGTGCTGACCAAATTTACGGATCAAATCATTCCACTTTTCATAATCTGCCGGCGGTGTCACATTTCCCTTGTAATGCATACATGTCTGGGTACCGCTGGCCAGTGGAGTCGGCATAAATCCAATCTCCACAAAGGGCTTCATGCCGATCTCCAGCAGATAATCATAAATATTATCAATATTGTAGAAGGAGATGGTGGGTTCTCCCATGCCCA
Source organism: uncultured Pseudobutyrivibrio sp. (assembly GCA_945946605.1). GTDB lineage: Bacteria > Bacillota > Clostridia > Lachnospirales > Lachnospiraceae > Pullilachnospira_A. The sequence continues at coordinate 14,305 of CAMEWP010000010.1, forward strand.
TGGCGGAAAATACAACACTCATATCATCGTCAAAAAGGCCATGGCACCGTACATGCGTAAATCCGCAGTCATCGTGAGCCTTTTTCAAATGTTCCCGCACATCTGCACGAAGCAGGGTTGCCGCATGACAGCTTCCCACACAATACTCCCAATAATGGGGATATGGTCTCCCCGCTTCCTTACAGTCAATTACATACTCGATTCCCATAGACTTCTCCTCCAGTTGTTATAATTTTTTATGTAATAGAACTTGTTCTTTCTATTCAACGGTCACCCAGTACACATTTGCAAACTCCTGAAGTTTCTTTACTGTCTTTTCGTAATTTAACTTTTTCAGTGACTTGCACCAGGTCTGCCACTGGGCATCATCTGCAATATCGTTGGTACCTTTGATAAACTTCACAGCATTCAACTCCATGTACCCCAGGGTCTTGGTACGGCCATCATTTAACGCATCTGTTGCCTCGGAAGACAGATTTGCCTGAAGCGCAGTACCTTCAATGATGGCTGTTGCCCGGAACTGTTTCCACAGATCAAGACTGTCACGGTAGGTATCTGCATATCCGTCATCAACAGAAGACACCAGCTTTAAGCCTGGGAAACTGTTGAATCCGGCATCGGCTTTCAATGTACCGCTGTCTTTTTTGATGGTATCCACATAGGCATATCTTCCATCATCTTCCTGATAGTAGGATCCATCCTCAAGGCCAAGATCATAATAGAGGCAGTCGTCTCCCATCTCCTTCACCTGTTCCTTGGAAAGTCCCATGGTCTTTAACACTGCACCTTCCTCAGAGTAGAAATAATCCATAAAGGAAAGCAGCGCTCCGATATCCTTGCCTTCTGCCGCCGTGGTAATTGCATAATTAACGCTCCAGAGTTTGCCATCTGCATTGGTACAATCCGGAACAACATACTTGCATTCCTCTGTACCATATATATCATTGATGGGCAGCGCACATGCTTTTGCAAAAATCCCCTCAGTATATCCACCAATATCAATTCTTCCGCCCAACTCAGCTGCCTGGCCATCCCACATGGGAACAGTTCCCTGACGAACTGCCGTGGAGTTAATGGTCCATGGCATATCAGATGTTCTCTCGTTAAAATTCGGATCCAGCCAGCCCTTTTCATACCAGTTATTCAGGCACTCTAAATATGCTCTGGTGGTGTCTTTATCGCCGCCAAACTGCACCTGACCATTCTCATCTACATAGAATACAATGTTGCCGCCGCCAAAGCAGGAACACAGATCTCCGGTCCAGACATATCCGGGATAATAATAACTGATGCAGTAACTATCATTGATGCCCTGATCCTTCATGGCTGTCTCAAATATTTCAAACATCCATTCCCAGTCACTGAGATAGGCAGGATCAGATCCATCCCACTCCGGATCAAGAGCCAGATACTTCGCCTTCTTCTCCTCATCATACCAGCTGGGGAACATCACATCGTCCGACCAGTCGTCAGGATCATCGCTGTTGTATCCTCCGGTAAAAGCTGCTCCGGTGGAAGGATTGCTGCCATATTTTACCAGCCAGTCTCTGCCGCAACTATAACCATGCAAGGTATCCTCATAATCCTCATTGGCCACATAGATCTGAAGATATTTCTTCTCTCCGTCCACATCTGTCAAGGCCATGCTGGCGAAATCAGGGTGTTCTTCCACATATTTCACATAGTTTGGCATATACTTTTCCACATATTCTGTAATGTCCATAATGACACCATTTTCATACATTACAGCTGCAGAATCAGCAGAAACAGACATCTGTATAACATCTGCGTAATCCCCGGATCCGATCATGGTGGCAAAATTGTCATTGCCGGTGCCTGTGGGCGGAACCCAGAACTCAATGTTGATGGATTTATTGTCATCGCCCCAGCCTTTATCCTTGAGGTAATTATACACCGGATTATCCGAATATTCTATATAATTCGCCGAATCCGCCCCGGAATAAATCCACATGGAAAACGTTTCCCCATTTCCTGCTGATTTCGTACCGCATCCGGCAAACAGCCCCAATGCTGTGGTTGCCGCCAAGGCCATGCTGACCCATTTTTTCATTTTCCCCATACTATTTTCCTCCTTCTGTTATCCTGATATGGATATTTTGTTTCATAACATCATTCTATCTTGTGCCACCGGCATATATGTCATTATTTTAATGTATCTGTCATTATTTTCATTTTCTTTTTTTCAAATATGCGGTAGAATAAACAGGAGTCAAACATAATCTCAATGGAAAACAGATAGCATATGTCCGGTCACAAATCATGGTCGTATGACATAACATGGGGGAAATATGAAAAATAAAAATCCGGATTCAAGATTCAGTACCGCCTACTACACCCGTGACTTTACAAACGATAAGGAACTTGCCTTTAACACCGTAATTTTCAACGGAAAGCCGGAGCTGACAGACTGGCTGATCTCCAATTATCTCTTTAATGATGATCCTTACGAGGAGGACAATGTTACCCTTCCGCAGATCAAAAGTTTCATTCAGGCAACCAATACTATCGCCTCCCGAACTGCCATGCGGGCAGGCCTTGATTACAGCGTGAGTCTTCAGATGCATACGGAATATATCGACCGGATCAATGCCTGTACCAAGGATTACCAGCTTACGGAAATCCTTCGGACTCTGATCTATGATTATGCCAGTGCTGTTCAAAAACTCTATGTCCTCGACTCCTCTCACCCGGTAGTAAAAAAGGTGGCAGCCAGCGTACAAAAATTTCTGTACGAAAAGCTTACCACCTCTGTAATTGCTGAAGATATCCGGCTTTCTTCCCCATATATCTGCAAAATATTTAAGGAAGAAACCGGCATGACCATCAGTGACTATATTCTCCAGCAAAAAATTGCCGAATCCAAACTGCTGCTTTCCAACCCCGACCTTACCATCAACGAGATCAGTGCCCTTTTATGCTTCACCACACCTTCGCGGTTTTGTCAGCAGTTTAAAAAGGTGACTGGGATGACACCGGGGAAGTTTCGGTTGGAAATGTAGTGTATTCTTTGTGTTTACAGTAATCAAATAAATCCTCCCGCACTTGGCTATATACATTATTCCTATAAGGATCTCCTAAAGTCTTATATGATAAATACATGTTACCACAACAATACACGAAAAAACACCCCGGAACCACAAGGTCCTGGGGTGTTGTAATTTTGTATTGAATTGTCGCGAAACAAATGATTAACGCTTACTGAACTGCGGTGCACGACGAGCAGCCTTCAAACCGTACTTCTTACGCTCTTTCATACGCGGATCTCTGGTAAGGAATCCAGCGGACTTCAGAACCGGTCTGTAATCAGCATCTACCTGAAGCAGTGCTCTTGCGATTCCGTGACGGATTGCACCAGCCTGGCCAGTGTAGCCGCCGCCCTTAACATTAACCAGAACGTCGAACTTGTCAACATTATCGGTAGCAACCAGGGGCTGACGAACAACAACCTTCAGTGTCTCTAATCCAAGATACTCATCAATATCTCTCTTGTTGATTGTGATCTTACCGGTACCCGGTACTAAATATACTCTTGCAACAGATGATTTTCTTCTTCCTGTTCCATAATACTTTGTATTAGCCAATGTTCTCTACCTCCTTCTTAAAATGTCAGTGTCTCAGGCTTCTGAGCTGCATGTTTGTGATCCGGACCTGCGTATACGAATAACTTCTTAAACATATCTCTTCCAAGAGGTCCCTTGGGAAGCATTCCCTTAACGGCATGCTCGATAACACGCTCCGGATGGGTAGCTAACATTTCCTTTAATGTAGTCTCTTTCATACCACCTACATAATCAGAATGATGATAGTAAATCTTCTGATCCAGTTTCTTGCCGGTAACCTTGATCTTCTCAGCATTTACAACGATTACATAATCGCCGGTATCTGCATGCGGAGTAAAGATCGCTTTATTCTTTCCTCTTAAAACTTTAGCAACTTCTGCACAAAGACGACCAAGAGTCTGTCCTTCAGCATCAACTACATACCATTTTCTTTCAACCTGTGTCGGATTAGGCATATAAGTGTTCATTTGGTTTCCTCCTTAATAATCATAAAAGCACCGGCCAGCATACAATGTCCGAAATATGCTCTCCGATATGTGTATAGTCAAAATATGGTTTCGGGGCTATGAAGCCATATTTCCAAACTACGTCAGCCTTTATATTCTACTACACGCCGCGGGGTGTGTCAATGATTATTTCTACGATTTTCTGGGTTTTTCTGCAGTTATGCACCATTTTCCGAAATTTCTGATGAATTATCCACATCAGTCGGCAGATATTCAATTCCCACCATGGTCAGTCCCTTTGCCGGTGCCGTGGGTCCTGCCAGTTCTCTGTCCCTGCCGGCAAGAATCTGTTCAACATCTGCTGGTTCTAAAATCCCGGCTCCCACCTGAACCAGTGTACCTGCTATGATCCTCACCATATTGTACAAAAATCCATTTCCTCTGATCCGGATCCGGATGAGATCATCATCCGACCTGGTAACGGACAGGTCATAAATTCTCCGCACAAAGGTGTTGGTCTGGGCATGTACCGATGCAAAACTGGTGAAATCGTGTTCTCCCACCAGATACGCTGCCGCTTTCTGCATCCGCTCCACATCCAGGGTGTGATGGTAAAAATAGGAATCCCTGGCCAGCATGGGCATGGGAAATCTCCTGTTTAAGATCTTATATTCATATGTCTTGATGCTGTTGGAAAATCTTGGATGGAAATCCTCTGAAACCTCACAGGAATCCTGTACCACAATATCCTCCGGGAGACGCTGGTTTAAAGCATAGGAAATTTTCTCCGCCGGCATTCTGGTCTCCACATCAAAAACGGCAACATTGCCCAGGGAATGTACCCCTGCATCCGTGCGACTGGCTCCTGTCACTGTGATCTGCTGTCCAAAAAGATCCAACAGTGCCCGGTTCAGCATCTCCTCGATGGTAATACCGTTGGGCTGTACCTGCCATCCGCAATAGTTGGTGCCGTCATACGCCACCACCAGTTTGACACGCATCATCCTTTTCTCCTCACTCAGATTACAGCAGCGAATTTACCGCCACCAGCAGAACCAGATATCCCATCAGCACCACATAAGCTACACCGTCCCGTTTTGCATACACCAGCGGTTTCATCTTGGTACGGCCTTCTCCGCCATTGTAGCATCTCGCCTCCATGGCCAGGGCCAGGTCATTTGCCCTGCGGAATGCCGACACAAAAAGCGGCACCAGAAGGGGCACCATATTTTTTGCTTTTTTCAGCAGATTACCACTCTCAAAATCAGCACCTCTGGCCATCTGGGCTTTCATGATCTTATCTGTCTCCTCAATGAGAATGGGAACAAAACGCAGTGCGATAGACATCATCATGGCGATCTCATGCACCGGCACATGAATCTTTGTCAGAGGCCCCAGTGCCTTTTCCAGTCCGTCCGTCAGTTCATTTGGTGTGGTGGTCAGCGTCATCACGGATGTTCCCAGAATCAGATACACCATACGAATGGTCATAAAAATAGCATTCTTTAAACCGGTGTCCGTAATGGTGAGTTTCCAGAAGGAAACCAGTTCCTCTCCCGGCGATAAAAACAGATTAAACACCGACGCGATCAGCACCAGCATCACAACGGCCTTCAGACCTCTTACCATAAAGGAAAAAGGAACCTTGCTCAGCCGGATAAAGAAAGCCATAAACGCTGTGATCAGAAGAAATCCCGGCAGCCCGTCAAACACAAACAGTGAAATAATAAAGATCACGGTTCCAAACAGTTTCACTCTGGGATCCAGTTTGTGAATGATGGAATCCGCCGGATAGTATTGTCCTATTGTAATATCCCTTAACATAATTTTAAAATCTCCGCCTTTGCTTCCTCTATGGTGGTGGCATTGCAGTCCACCTCAAAACCGGCAGTTTTCAGATCCTGCATCAGGTATGTTACCTGAGGTGCCGCCAAACCGATCTCTTCCAGTTTCTCGTAATGCCGGAAGACTTCCCTTGGCACATCATCATAGAGTACGCTGCCGTTATCCATCACAATGATCCGGTCCACATACTCTGCCACATCTTCCATACTGTGGGACACCAGTATCACGGTAATTCCCATCTTTTCATGCATGCCCTTGATCAGATCCAGGATCTCATCCCTTCCCTTAGGATCCAGCCCTGCCGTTGGCTCGTCCAGGATCAGCACAGAAGGTTTCATGGCAAGAACCCCTGCGATGGCAGCCCGCCGTTTCTGTCCTCCGGAGAGTTCAAAGGGAGACTGTTCATAATATTTTTCCTTCAGTCCCACACTCTTTAAGGCTTCTTTTGCCCTCTCTAGCTGCTCTTCCTTTGTCAGCCCCTGATTCTTTGGGCCAAAGCACACATCTTCCATCACCGTAGCTTCAAACAGCTGATGTTCCGGGTACTGAAATACCATTCCTACCTGAGTTCTCAGGGATTTTAAATCATATTTTTCCTGATAAATATTTTCACCGTTATACTCCATCACGCCCTCGGTAGCCTTCAGCAAACCGTTCAGGTGCTGTACCAGCGTAGACTTTCCGGAACCGGTATGGCCGATGATCCCAATAAATTCACCGTCATGGATCTCCAGATTCACATGATCCAGAGCGGTTTTCTCATATGCAGTTTCCTGACTGTAACGGTAGGTTATATCTTTTAAAACCAATGACATAGTTTTCCTCTTTTTTCTATTCCTTGTTGTCCTTCACTTCACTGCCATTTGGATTGCTGTCCCGCAGCCGGCATAACTCCGATACCAGTTCTTCTCTTGTCAGCACGCCATCCGGCAGATCCAGTCCAGCATTCTTTAATTCGTAGGCAAGCAGAGTGATCTGAGGCACATCCAGCCGGTGCTCCTTCAATTCCTCCACACGGGAGAAAATATCCCGGGGTGTTCCGTCCATTACCACCTTTCCCTGATCCATCACATAAACATAGTCAGAGTCCACCACTTCATCCATATAGTGGGTGATCAGGATAATGGTAACGCCTTTTTCCTTATTCAGCTGATGCACCGCAGCAAGCACCTCTTTGCGGCCGTCAGGATCCAGCATAGCAGTAGGTTCATCCAGAACAATGCACTTCGGCTCCATGGCCATCACTCCGGCAATGGCCACCCGCTGCTTCTGTCCGCCGGAAAGTTTGTTGGGAGAATGTTCCCGATACTCCCACATTCCCACAGATTTTAAGCTTTTTTCCACCCGCTGCCAGATCTCTTCCGTGGGCACACCGATATTCTCCGGTCCAAATCCCACATCTTCCTGAACCACACTGGCTATGATCTGGTTATCCGGGTTCTGAAAAACCATACCCGCACTCTGGCGGACCGGCAGGATATTTTCTTCCTTTGTCACATCCATACCGTTTACCCAGAGACTGCCGGAAGTGGGTTCCAGCAGTGCATTCAGATGTTTGGCAAAAGTGGATTTGCCGGAACCGTTATGTCCCAGCACCGAGATAAACTGACCCGGTTTCACATGAAGATCCATATGATCCAGCGCAACCAGTCTTTCCTCCACATTGCCCTCTTCATCTTCCCTTATATATTCATGTACAAGATTTTTTGCTTCTATTATGTTCATGCCCTGTTGTCTCCTGTGGCGAAAATCTTACCAATGCAGCCGGTGCAGTTCACCTTCCAGCCTCATATGGTCAAAATGATTCTGCCGCAATGCCTCATAGAGCACAATTGCCACAGAATTAGATAAATTTAACGATCTGGTATCACCGATCATAGGGATCCGAATGCATTCATCGGGATGTTCCACAAGGATTTCCTCCGGAATCCCGGCACTTTCCTTGCCAAACATGATGTAGCAGTCCGGCTCATATTTCACATCCGTGTAAACATGTCTGCCCTTGGTGGTGGCCATATAAATCCTGGCACCGGGATTACGCTCCAAAAAATCATTCCAGTCATCGTATCTGGTTACATCCAGCTGATCCCAATAATCCATCCCTGCCCGTTTCACCGTCTTATCGTTCAGGCGAAATCCCAAGGGCTCAATGAGATGCAGTCTGGTGCCTGTAGCCACGCAGGTTCTTCCGATATTTCCCGTATTGGCCGGAATCTCCGGCTCATAAAGTACAATATTTAACTTTGACATGCTTTTTCTTCCCTGATCTCTGTAATAAACTCTTCCATCCGGTCCAGTGCCACCTTCAGATTTTCCAGAGAGTAGGCATAGGAAATCCGAAGGAATCCTTCTCCGCAGTCACCGAAAGCTGTTCCCGGCACTACCGCCACTTTCTTGCGGCGCAGAAACTCTGTAGCAAACTCCTCTGAAGTCATGCCAAATTCCTTGATGGATGGGAAAATATAAAATGCCCCAAAAGGTTCAAAGCACTGCAGATGCATCTCCTGAAAACGGTGCATCAGATATCTCCGGCGGGCATTATATTCCTCCCGCATGGCAGCCACTTCCTCGTCACAGTTCTTAACAGCTTCCACTGCTGCATACTGACTTGTGGTAGGCGCACACATGATAGCATACTGATGGATCTTTAACATCTGTTCAATGATCGGCGCCGGTGCGCAGGCATATCCCAGACGCCAACCTGTCATGGCATGGGACTTGGAAAATCCGTTGATGAGCACCGTCCGCTCTTTCATTCCCGGTAAAGATGCGATGGATACATGCTCTTCCTGATAGGTAAGCTCTGCATAGATCTCATCACTCATCACAAACAGATCATGCCGGATGATAACTTCCGCAATGGCCTCTAAATCCTTGCGTTCCATGATAGCTCCTGTGGGATTGTTGGGGAAGGGAAGCACTAAGATCTTGGTCTTGTCCGTAATAGCATCCTCCAGTTCCTGTGCCGTCAGCCGGAACTCATTTTCTTCCTTCAGGTTGATCACCACCGGAACACCCCCTGCAAGGATGGTGCAGGGAACATAGGAAACATAACTGGGCTGGGGGATCAGCACTTCATCGCCGGGATCCAGCATGGCACGAAACGCGATATCAATGGCCTCGCTGCCGCCCACTGTGATCAGCATCTCATTCTTCCAGTCATATTCCAAAGAAAATCTCCGGTTCAGATATTTGGCGATCTCTACCTTTAATTCCTTTAATCCTGCATTGGAGGTGTAGAAAGTACGCCCCTTTTCCAGGGAATAGATGGCCTCATCCCGGACACGCCAGGGCGTGTCAAAATCCGGCTCACCAACACCTAAGGAGATGGCATCGTCCATCTCATTTACAATATCAAAAAATTTACGGATTCCGGAAAACGGAATCTCCACTATAGTCTTGGATAAGGGATCTCTCATAATGTCACCAGACCTCTCTCGTCCTTATGCTGTTCTGCCATGATCGTACCATGATCCTTGTATTTCTTCAGGATAAAATTCGTCTTGGTGCTGAGCACTGCATCCAAAGAAGACAGCTTATTAGACACAAAATCGGAAACTTCCCGCAATGTCCGTCCTTCCAGGGTCACCATAAAGTCAAAACCTCCGGAGATCAGGCATACAGAACTCACTTCCGGATAGTTATAGATCCGCTCTGCCACCTTGTCAAACTCCATTCCTCTCTGCAGTGTTACGCGCACCTCGATCATGGCCGTAACCTTTTCGATCCCTGCCTTGTCCCAGTTGATCAGCGTATCATATCCGCAGATAATATGTTCCTGCTCCATCTGTTGTATCTCTTTTACGATCTCTGTCTCATCTGCATCCAGAAGCACTGCCAGATCGTGCAGATCGATCCTGCTGTTATGCTCTATATAATTTAAAATCTGTTCTCTCATCTTTAATCTCCCTCAACTATGATAAAACCTCATACAACTGATCCGTCTTTGGTGGTTCCAAAAACCGTTTTTCTCCGTCATTGAACAGTACCCGGTCATTTCCCGCTGTGGCCTTTCCAATGATGGAAGCCTCGATACCTGCCCGCTGAAGTGCAACTGCCAGACCATTGCCGTCCTCCGCCGCCATCAGCATGCTTCCGCTGGAGATCAGTTCATAAGGATTGACTCCAAAGAACTCACAGACTTCCACGGTTTCCTGACGGATCGGTATTTTCTTCAGATCGATTTCCAGTCCGACGCCGGATGCTTCTGCCATCTCCCAGAGGGCTCCGAAAATACCTCCCTCTGTGACATCATGCATTGCTGCGACGCCAGACTCCACGGCGACTGCAGCCTCCGGCAAAACCGACAGATACGCGTCAAACTTCTTGGCCGCTTCCACCAGATGGCGGGGATAACGGGTCAGAAGCTCCTGCTCCTTTTCCTTGGCGATAATGGAGGTTCCCTCGATGCCGATCCACTTTGTCACCAGGATATCCATTCCCGGCCGGGCACCTGCTGTCGTGATGATCCGTCCTTTTTTCGCCTTGCCTACTCCGGTAACAGAGATCAGGGGCTGATTCACCACTCTTGTCACTTCCGTGTGACCCCCAAGGATCTGAAGATCAGAAGTCTCACAGGCAGCTTCCGCCTGCTGCATCATCTCCCGCAGATCCTGTTCCGTGGCATCTTCCGGAAGAAGTACGGTAAGCAGCACCCCTACCGGTTCCGCTCCGGCACTGGCCAGATCATTTACCGTGATCTGGATGGCCAGCTGTCCGATGTCCTCCGTGGTTCCGGTGATGGGATCTGTGGACATAACAAACACCTCGTCCTCCCCCAGTTCCAGGGCGCAGCAATCCTCTCCAACTCCTGCTCCCAGAAGCACTTCCGGCCGTCTGTGATGAAGCTGTTTCATGATGGATCTTTTTAATACGCTCTCCGGTACCTTTCCCGCTTTCATTTCTTATCTTACTCCTGTATCCTGTAATGTCTCACTGTTAGGGCCTTGCTCTGCGCCCTCCGCCGGCACCTGATTGTTTGAAGGATCCGTAACGGTTCCGGTACTTGGGGTTGTAACGCCTCCATTTTTCCACTGGTCTACTGCTGCACGGATGGTTGCCTCATCCTGGGTGGCCACTGCATTGGAAATCGCCGCAGCCGCCTCCGGTGTGGCAGAACCGGTGCCCACCGAAACGATCTTATTGGATGCCTTATATTTGCTGTTATTATATACTTTGCGGCTTTCTTCCACGCCGTTTACTGTAACGATCTTCCAGAGTCTGGCAGTATATCCCGTGTGGGATTTCTGGGTAGTCTTGATGGTACCTACCGGCAGGGAAGCATCCGTCACATACTCTGTGACAGGATCCGTCTGACTGGTCACTTCGCTCTGATAGATCACCTTACGGTTGGGATCTCTTGTCTCTTTTCCGTAAATATTGAAATACAACATGCCTCCACTGGTATATCCTTCAATATATACCGGTGTTTCTTTATTGTTCTTAAACTGAAAATCTTTTGCAGTACCTGCAATGGCAGCATCCATGGAAGGCTCCACATAGTTGACGATCATGGAATGGGCTGCTCTGGTAACAATCTCAAGCTCCGCACGCATCACCGCATTGTAAAGGGTAGTGGACACCTGACAGATCCCGCCACCGTATGTTTCTACCGTAGTGCCGTTCTCGTAAGATCCCGCCAGGGCATAACCGTTAGCCTCGTCAAAGGGGCTGACTGCCTCGTACACAGACAGGGTATCCCCGGGGTAAAGCACGGTACCGTTCAGTTTCTCAGCTCCGTTTTTTACATTTTTCGCTCTTCCTGCAGCGGAAGTGGAAAAATCGGTACTGTAAGATCCCAGAACATCCTTAACCTGGGTCAGTTCCTCCTGGGTTCCCTTGGGCTCTTCCACCTCAGTGACCAGGGGGATCGTAGCATCTGATCCATCCCACTGGGCTGCAATGAAATCCGCAATGGCTACTGCCGATTTATCCATCAGCACGGTAACCCCTGTGGTGCCGGCCACATAGGTAAATTTTCCATTCTGCCGCATCAGACCGTTGTTTACCGCCTTGATACTGAGTTTTGCATTTTTGCTTTCCAGATAGGCACGGGCCGTCCCAATGTCAGCTGTAAGGGAAATGGAAAAATCTTTCTGCACGCCTTCTTCCAGATCCTTTCCGGCCTTATAACGCTCTGCGAGATGCCCTTTCTTTCCGTAATTCAGGGCCTTATCCACCACATCGGAGTTCTTGGCCGTAAGACCAATATCCTCGCCGTCTGCCGTAACACTTTTCTCTCCTGCCACAAGGGTAAACTCCACGTCCCCATATTTTTTCAGATAATCGTTTACTACCTGCTGCGCCTGCTCAGCTGTCATGCCGGACACATCCTGTCCGCTGATGGAAATATGTTCCGGAATGGTAGCCACTTCGGTGGTATCAGCAGTCTCTTCCTCCGCCCGTACATCCGCAGGCAAAAACGCCAGCATACCGGCAGTTAAAATCAATCCACATATCCAGGATACCTTCTTTTTATAACTCATGGCAATCTTCCTTTCTGCATCTTCGTATATCATATCTTACTTGCCCCTTTATTTTCAAGGTACATATCCACGAAAATAAAGGAAATTTCCACCCATTGTTCGTTTTTTATAACATACAGGCAACGATCAGGGTCACGATCATGCAAACCACCAGGATTACAACTGTAACCGCCGCAAATACTCTTCTTTTCTTAGATGTCTTATAATACTTCATGTGCTTTTTCTCCTTCCGATGCATTAAAAAGTTCTGCATTTTCTATTTTTGTTATCATGCCCTGATAATCCAGCGGAGCTCCCTTATCATAATCAAACA
>CAMEWP010000011.1 GCA_945946605.1 uncultured Pseudobutyrivibrio sp.
ACTTCGGATCAATGATCAGATGGGATACACGGAGGCCATCAAGACCTGTCTGAGGCTGAATCCCAGATGGATCATGTTGTCGGAGACCCGGTCGGAGGAGGTGGTTTATCTCATCGAGGGGTTCAGTACCGGTGTGAAAGGTATTACTACACTCCATACGGATGATGTGAGAAAGATCCCTGACCGGATGCTGAATATGGCAGGGGGTAAGAGAAATCCGGCACGATTTGAAAATGATATCTATAACTTTATTGATGTGGGGGTATTGCTGAACCGGAAAATGCGCAAAGCACCGGACGGACAGCAGAAAGTGATGCGCTATATGGATCAGATCTGTCTGTTTGAGAGAAAAGGTGACAGAAATGTGATCCGTATGGTGGCGGAGGATGGCAGAATGTTGGAGGATGTTAAGGATGAAGGAGACGAAGGCATGGAAGAGATCAAAGGGAAAAAGAAAGCCCCAGGGGGGACACAGGCAGGGAGGAATGCAGCTGTCTGAAGAATTGCAAACATATGGGTATGTTTTTGACATGAAGAAAAGTATCTTTCAGTATGCAGCGGCAGTGTTGGGGAGCCTGGTTCTGGGGGTGTATTTTTCCCTGTCAGGCTGGTATCTTCTGGTCTTATGTATATGGGTGATCCTTCTGCTTCCCTTTTTCCTTCGGAATTTATACAAAAACCGGTATGAACAGCAGCGCTTTTCTGATGTTAATATCTACATGGAGCAGTTTTTGTATTCCTTTCAAAAATCCGGTAAGATCCTGGAAACACTGGAGGATGTGATGCTGCTGTTTGAGGATGGGCAGATGCGCCGGATCTTGGAGGAGGCATCAGCCCATATCCGCAGCAGTTATGAGAATAATGCTCCCGAGGAAGAGGCCTGCCGCATGATAGAGCAGGCGTACCCGGCCTATCAGATCAGGGTCATGCATGGCCTTGCTCTTCAGGTGGAGAAGAATGGCGGGGATTACAGTCAGTCGGTACTTCTGATGCTAGAGATGCGCCGGATGTGGGCAGACCGGGTGTATGAGCTTCTGAATGGGAGGCGCCATCACCGGACCCAGGTGCTTTTGTCTATCTGTACATCACTTCTTTTGTGTTCTTTGATCACTCTTTTGTCCAATAGCCTGAAGGTAGAGATCGCTGCCATGGAGATTACCCATATAGTAACATTGCTGGTCCTGATGTCGGACTTTTACATTTACTATCTGGCGGACAAAAAACTGTCGGCAGATTTTCTGAAGGATGACGAAAAACAGGAACAGGAAGCATTGCGCCAGTATCAGCGGTTTATGGAGATGAAACCTTCTGCCTGGGGGAATTTCCGTAAAAAGATCCTGGCAAAAAATATCACCAGGGAGTTGGAGAAGGAATTTCCCAAGTGGCTGATGCAGATCGCGTTGCTCTTACAGAGTGAAAATGTGCAGGTGGCGATTTTTAAATCCTATGAGGATGCACCGAAACTTCTGAAACCGGCCCTGAGACAAATGATAAGGGAACTGAAGAGGGAACCGGACAGGATAGAACCCTATCTGTATTTTTTGAAAGAATTTACTCTGCCGGAAGTCCGCTCATCCATGAAGATGCTGTATTCCCTTTCGGAGGGAACCGGCGGAGACGCTGCATTCCAGATCGCTGATATCATCCGCCGGAATCAGAAATTGATGGACAAGGCGCAGAAATTAAAAAATGAGGATTCCCTGGCGGGAATGTATGCACTGTTTCTTGCACCGCAGCTGACAGGAAGCGGAAAGATTCTGGTGGATCTTCTGGTGCTGATGGTGGGATATCTGACCAGCTACGGATCCTCTGTCATGTGAAGGAGGAAGAACAATGGATACCATCGTTAAATCATTTACAGGGTTATTTTTTACAATGCTTCTTCTGGTTATGGGAGTGGGGATCATTATTACTTCCATCAATGCAAGGAGTGCCAGATCTTTTGGCGCGGAATGCGTCGCCAGGATCGAGAACAGTGATTTTGCACAGGATGTCATTGAAGACTGCAGAAAAGAGGCAAAAGCATTGGGATATGAGATGACAGTCACTGAGCAGGAGGCAGACAACAGCCCGGGAAATCATTACGGAACACTGCGTCTTTCCTATCCGTTTCGTGTCCCGGTGATAGGAGTTGCCCGGCAGAATCTGCTGGAACTTAGTATTCGCTGATGGAAAGGAAGTGAAGTGGAATGAAACTGATCATGGAACAGTATGGTATTGCCGTGGTTTATATGGCTGTGGGCGGAGGGATCTGCAGGGCGTTGCTCTGGCTGATCCAGCAGCTGAGTTTCTTATAGGAAAACGATAAGATGGTAGGAAAACGATAAGATGGTAGGGAAACGATAAGAAGGTAGAAATGCGGTAAGAAAAGTAATAACAAGGGGGAAAAAAGATGCAGGAGATCATGAAACAATATGGACATATTATGCTGGCTGTAGCGGCGGCAGTGGCGTTTTTTGCGGTAATTGCTGATCTGGTGGCAGGACCGGTGACGGAAATGGTGCTTTATCAGATGGATTGTTTTCTGGTGTCATAGGTAATGGGAGCAGAGGGAAAAGGATATGAAACAGACGGTTTTTGGGACGGTGGCGATCTGTGTTGTAATCTTATGTATTGTGGCAGTACTGACGGTGGAAGGAAGAACAGATCGGGAAAACGAGATGCAGAATGCCTTAAGCAGTGCGGTGGAGGAAACCCTTCAGAATGTGTGCGTTTCCAAGGCATATGCTCTTGATAACAGGCAGGAGCTGGAGGCAGATTTTTGTCAGACACTTCTGGAAAAACTGCAGACAGGATCAGAGGGGGCAAAGGATCCAAACCTTTCTGTGAAAGTAGAGATCGCGGCAGCAGACTTAGAAAAGGGACTGCTGTCCGTGAGAGTAACAGAAACCTTTACTTATCCCAATGGATCTGTCGGCACGGTTACAGGTTCGTCAACGGCTATACTGGAACGGGAAACTGACGGAAGGGAAGTTGTCATCACCTATTATGTAAAGGATGAGATTTATAAGCAATATGGAGTGCAGTCCCGGACCGCATTTCCTGTTCCCCAGGCACCTGAGGCAGAGAATGGGAGTTTTTGTTACTGGATAGATGAAGATACCGGGGAGGAAGCAGTCTTTCCTGAGATGGTATCGGAAGATAAGAATTTTCGTGCTGTATTTCGATAGAAGGGGGCAGCGGTGTTGGTGTTGAATAAAAGAGATAAAACAATGAGAAGGAAACTGGGTGGGATCGTGATGCTGCTAATACTGACAATCTTTTTGGTTGCGGGAATTTATGGGGCAGACAACTGGACGGACCATTGGACAGAGGATTGGGCAGATGATGGCCTGACGGTGAGTACCACCACGGTGGAAGAGAAAATACATATGGCTCAGGCAAATCAGTTAAAAAACAAGACCTGGACCATTGGTATGCTGGGAGATGATTATGAGATCGAGTTCTATCTCTGGAGTGATCAGGAAGGAACCTGTAAAGGCAAATGGAATGATTTTGCCTGGCTTGGTCTTGGAACCATCACAGTCAGCGATGCCTGGTACTGGGGTGGAATCCGTTTTGTGACAGTTACTATGACCGATGTGAATGTAACGGGATTTACGCCTTATTGTTATATCCGGACAACCACACCCAATGCTGTTCCCAAAGGATTTGCGGTGGGAGAAGATGACGGCATACACGGGGTGTCCAACTGGACAGGCGTGGAGATTCATTCTATTTCCGATGAATTCCGGGATAATGAGGCTTATTTCTATGTAGGTGCAGGGTGGACCATCAGTCAGTTGTATATTAACTGGGTGCAGCCGGCGGCAAATGTGCTGTATTTTGCATCGGGAGATGCAACAGAGAGTACAGCCACAGATGTGTTTACCTACGGAATAGCAGGGCAGAAACTTCGTGGGGAAGGCCTGTTTTCAAAACCGGGATACCATCAGGTGTCATGGTACGGAAACAGTCCCCTGCAGATGATCTACAGCCTGGAATGCGGGGTGGAAGACTGGTGGATTCAGACGGTATATGAACAGGGGTATTATGCCTGTGCAGATATGTATCCGGTATGGGAAGCGAATACTTACACCATCTGTTTTGACGGAAACGGGGCTACCGGCGGAAGTATGGATGCCATATACAATGTGTCCATAGAGGACACCATCCGTATTCCGGCAAATGGTTTTGCAAATAACAGTATGCTCTGCAGCTTTCAGGGATGGAAACTGCAGGCGGCAGAGCCTTACGCAGACTACAGGGATCAGCAGGAGATCGCGGTAAGGGATCTGGCCAGGGCAGCAGGGGTTGAGGAAGAGAATGGTGCAACCATTGTGCTGTACGCTGTCTGGGATCAATTTCCGGTGATCGATGCCTGTGATCAGTATGTTGATAAGGAGAGTCTGGAAAACGGTACGGTGACAGAACAGTCCATCCTGGCAGAAGCCACAGCAACGGACGCGGAGGATGGAACTTTAGTGCCGGGGAAAACTTTTGTGCTGCTGAATTTTTGCCTGGAGGATTTTTTGCATCTTGGAAAAAACGGCTGGTGCACGGTGACCTTTCAGGCGGTGGATTCTGTGGGAAATCAGACATTTCAGACGATACGGATTTATGTGTCTGATCCTACGGTACAGGATCTGCCGGCCTACATCCGTTTTGTGGATGAGCAAAATTATGAAAAGACAGATCCCGGGCAGGGGGGATTATATACTTACAGCGTATGGTATGAGAATACTGAGTATGCCGCTGCATTAAAGGAGGCATTTGAAAGACAAAACACAAAAACCTTTGTGACATCCCATACGTTTGGCAGGGATAAGATCGCTGATTCCAAGGAATATGTGGATGCCAGAGGACCGGGAAATCTGCAGGAAGAGGGGGCTTTAGAACGATGGATGGAAGCTTTTTTGTAAAAATATTGAAAAATAAATAAAAAGATCATAAAATCAGCAACAATAATTTGCAAGATTGCTATAACTCATATATAATACAATCTAATATCTGATAAATATACATAGAGGTGAACTGATTGGACGACATAGGACTTATATTAAAATTTGTTGTTTTACTGGTGTTGCTGTTGCTGTCTGCCTTCTTTTCTTCGGCAGAGACTGCCTTGACCACGGTCAATCGCATTAAGATGAAAACCATGGCAGAGGAAGGTGACAGGAGAGCACAGACCGTGCTGAAGATCACAGATGATTCCGGCAAGATGCTGTCGGCAATTCTGATCGGTAATAATGTGGTGAATCTGTCAGCATCTTCCCTGGCCACGACGCTGGCGGTGGATATGTGGGGAAGTGTAGGAGCAGGTATTGCCACCGGTATACTGACACTTCTGATCCTGATCTTTGGGGAGATATCGCCTAAGACTCTGGCTACGTTACATTCCAAGTCCTTGGCACTGTCCTATGCGCCGGTGGTCTGGGCACTGATGAATATTTTAACACCTGTGATCTATGTGGTGAACCGGCTGTCCATGGGATTTTTGAAATTGCTTCGGGTGGATCCCAATGCTAACGACAACGTGATCACAGAGGAAGAGATCCGCACCATGGTGGATGTGAGTCATGAGAGCGGAGCCATTGAAGGGGATGAGCGTAAGTTTATCCACAAGGTATTTGATTTCTCTGATGCCACTGTCAAGGAAGTGATGATTCCCCGGATTGACATGTCCATGGTCGATGTGGACTGTTCCTATGAGAAACTGCTGGAACGGTACAAAGAAGACATGTTTACCCGTATGCCGGTGTATGAGAATGATACGGATAATATTATCGGTATCCTGAATATGAAGGATCTGATCCTGATAGATAAAGATAAGCCCTTCGCTATCAAGGATTATCTGAGAGAGCCATATTTTACCTACGAGCAGAAGAACACATCGGATCTTTTTGACGAGATGAGAGAGAATTCCATCAGCATTACCATTGTGCTGGATGAATACGGTGCCGTAGCGGGAATGGTAACCCTGGAGGATCTTTTGGAGGAACTGGTAGGAGAGATCCGTGATGAGTATGATGAGAACGAGGAAGATGATCTTGTTCAGATTGGAGAGAGGGAGTATCAGGTGCTTGGCTCTATGAATCTGGAGGACCTTTCCCAGGAACTGGATCTGGATTTTGAGTCGGAGGACTATGATACCATAGGTGGTTATCTGACGGGGCTCTTTGATCATTTCCCGGAAGTGGGGGAGACCTATGTGACAGGAGATGGTGTGATCCTCAGAGTGGAAGAGGTTGACAAGAAGAGGATCGCGAAGGTACATATGAAACTTCCTTTGGAGGAAACAGAAGAAAAGGAAATGAAATAGACTTTTAGAAAAATCCCAAAAGAATGGACGATCAGGCAAAAGAGTTGCTGTTGCAGCAAAGTGCCGGATCGTCCTTTTTGATATTTTGAAGTATCTTAACGGATCAGACGGTCGCTGACAATTAAAGTGTCGTATCCCATGGAACGCAGCCGGGTCTGTACACCTACGGCTTCGTCTAAAGTAGACTGGGGACCTACCCAGATGCCGATGAGACCGCCTACCCGGTGCCATAGGACAGGAAATCCCTGGGAACGCAGCCGCCCTAATAGATAGATGGCATTTTCCGGATGCCGGAAAAGTCCGGTCTGCACATAAAAATAATAAGGAGGATGAACAGCCGCTTTTACGGTACCTTCGAAAGTATCACCGGCAGCATTTGACGGGGCATCATCTGGAATCTTTTCGGTGGGGGCTTCCGTGGCTGCTGTGACTTTTTCCAGGGTGTCGTTTGCGGCACTTTCCAAGGTGTTTTCCAGGGAGGTATCTGAACTACTGTCCGAGATGGTTTTTGCCGTGTTATCTGAAATAGTTTCTGTAATCTTTTTTGCCGTGTTTTGGATAGTTGCAGGTGGATCGTCGGATAGGGGCAGTGCTTTCATAATGCCGGAAGCAATGGCATCAACCACTTCGTTGAACTTTTCGTCGAAAATTTTATTGTCCTCATCTGAATTTAAGAATCCCACCTCCAGAAGTACAGCCGGCATGTTGGTGCGACGGAGGACCACCAGCTCTTTTCGCTGTTCAATGCCCAGGTTCTGAAAGCCGACTTTCTCCAGAGCGGCATTAACATCCTCTGCAATGCGATTGGCAACAGGATTATCCCCGTACACCAGGGACTGTACCCCGTTGTAGAGATTGGGCCGCTCCGCAGCAAAATTGCGGTGGAAAGAAATAAAAACATCGCCCTTTGCATTGTTGGCAATCTGGGCTTTGTCATAGGGGGAATCGTATTGATCCATGGTTCTGGTGTAGAGAATATCATAGCCCGCCTGGGCCAGACGCTCGCCTACTGCCAGTGCCAGTCGTAGATTATCATTTTTTTCTTTGCGGTCCATGTACACTGCTCCGGCGTCAAAGCCGCCGTGACCGGGGTCTATGATAATTCTTTCAGGCATAAGGTTCCCTTCGTTAAGATTTCATTATCTGTATAGTCTATGTGGCATTGCGGGAAAATGTGATTAAAACCTGGGATAAATCCTTCATGGGAACCTGTAAAATTTCAGTGTACAGAAAAGCGGAATTTTGGTAAGATGTATGCGGAGGTAATTCGTTGGAATTGCCGGAGAGGAAAGAATTTCATGAAACAGATTTATCACCGTATATTACCATTATGTATGATGTTTCTTGTGATCCTTGGGATTTTTGCTGGTTGTGGCGAGAATCAGCCGTCCCAACAGGAACTGAAGGAGCAGGGAATCGCTGCTATGACAGAGGGAGACTATGAGACAGCACTTCGTGTGTTTGATGAGGCACTGGCTCTTTCCGGAGGAAGAGTAGGAACCCAGGAAGTGGATATCTGTTATTATAAAGCGGCCGCCCTGTATCAGAGCGGAGATTTTGAGGGTGCGGAGGATGTGTACCGGGCACTGATGGAATACGATAAAGACAGCATGGAACCGTATTTTTTGCTGGCAAGTATCTATGCGGACCAGAAAGATATAGAACAGGCCCGGAAATATTATGGAGAGGCCATTGCAAGAGATGAGGAGGATTATGATCTCTACATTGCCATCTATGAGAATCTGAACGCGCTGGGATATACCAGTGAGGCTACGGAATACTTGAACCTTGCCTTGGAGATCGACGGAGATAAGGCTGAAAATTCCATGCAAAGAGGCAGAATCTACCTGATCATGGGACAGTATGATGCAGCGGAGAAGGCATTGAACAAAGCGGTTACTAAGGATTTGCAGGAAGCCAGAGTCTATCTGTCAAAGGTGTATATGGCACAGGGAAAGCTGGACGAGGCAGCAGAGGTATTAAAGGTCTATGCCCAGAGTGATCAGGTTACCAGCGAGGGATTTGCCTTGCTTGGCAATGTGGCCATGGATCAGGGAAACTATGAGGATGCACTGGGATATTTTGAGAAAGGACTGGCGTGCAAGAAAGTGACCAATGACCAGGAACTGAAAAAGGGGGTCATTGCGGCATTGGAGAAGAGCGGTCAGTTTGAGGAGGCAAAGAAGAAGGTTGCGGAGTATCTGGAAAAATATCCGGGAGATGAGAAGATCCAGGAAGAGCAGAACTTCCTGAATACCCGATAGAAAATCAGAACATAGGGGAGCAAAGTTTTTTATATGGCAGAACCAAGAAATACGGAACAACAAATAGAAGAAGTGCTGATGGTGGGAGTTTCTCTGGAGGATGGAGATGATACCATGGATTCTCTGGACGAACTGGAGGAACTGCTTCATACAGCCGGAGCAAAAGTGGTAGGCAGGATCATACAAAACAGGGAAGCTGTGCATCCCGGTACCTATGTGGGAAAGGGAAAGATAGACGAGATCCGCATGATGCTGGATGCTACCGGAGCTGTGGGGATTGTCTGCGATGATGAACTGACGATGGTACAGTACCGCAACTTGGAAGATGCCCTTGGTGTAAAGGTTATGGACCGCACCATGGTCATTCTGGATATTTTTGCAAGCCATGCCAGAAGCAGCGAAGGTAAGATCCAGGTGGAACTGGCCCAGTTGCGATATGGGCTGTCACGGCTGACTGGTAAGGGAACATCCCTTTCCAGACAGGGGGGTGGTATTGGTACCAGAGGACCGGGAGAGAAAAAACTGGAAGTGGACCGCCGGCGGATGAAGAGCCGCATTTCCCAGCTGAAGAAAGAACTACAGGAAATGATCGCGCACCGGGATATCACCCGACAGCAGCGATCCCGGAATGAGATACCCGTTGCAGCCATTGTGGGGTATACAAATGCCGGAAAGTCAACATTGTTAAATGCGTTGACAGATGCCGGGATCCTGGCACAGGATCAGCTCTTTGCCACACTGGACACCACCACAAGAATGCTGGAATTATCCGGAAAGCAGCAGGTACTTCTGACAGACACGGTAGGGTTTATACGCAAACTTCCTCATCATCTTGTGGAGGCATTCCGAAGTACATTGGAGGAGGCAAAGTATGCGGACATCATTTTACATGTGGTGGACGCTTCCAATCCTCAGATGGAAAAACAGATGTATATTGTTTACCAGACCTTGGATATGCTGGGTGTGCGTGATAAAAAGATCCTGACACTTTTCAATAAAATGGACCGGTTGGAACAACCGGAGATCCTGAGAGATTTTCGCGCAGACGAGACATTGTGCATTTCTGCGGCTACAGGTCAGGGACTTGAGGATGTGAAGGAGACCATTGCAAAACTTCTCCGGGAAGACAAGGTCCTTTTGGAGGATGTGTTCGGATATGACAGAATGCAGTTTCTTGCCCAGATCCGCAGTAAGGGGGAAGTGCTGGAAGAGGAGTATCGTCCGGAAGGCGTTTACATCAAGGCACTGGTTCCTAAGAGCCTGGCGGGAAAGAAATAGCAGTATATTGATTTGTTTTAAGTATAGAAAGCGGAGGATGAGAGCATGGGAATGATAATAAAAAATGGTCACGTGATCAATCCTGTTACAGGAACAGATGCAGTGCTTGATGTGCGGATCGATGGTGATCAGGTGACTGAAATGACACAGAACTTGCAAGTGAGAGATGATGATGAATTGATTGATGCGTCTGGATGCTATGTATTTCCCGGATTCATTGATCTTCATGTACATCTGAGAGATCCGGGACTGACCCAGAAGGAGGATATCGCCACAGGTTCAGCGGCAGCTGCCAGGGGAGGATATACCACTGTGGTGGCTATGCCAAATACCAAGCCGGTGGCGGACAACCCGGAGGTGATCCGCTATGTTCACGAAAAAGCTGCACAGGTAGGACTTACCAATGTGCTTCAGGTTGGTTCGGTGACAAAGGGAATGGCAGGACAGGAACTTTCCGATATAGAAGGTATGGTGGAAGCAGGAATTCCGGCTATCAGTGAGGATGGAAAGAGCGTTATGAACTCCAATCTTTACAGGGAAGCCATGAAGATTGCCGCAAAATCTGATATTGTGGTGCTGGCTCACTGTGAAGATATCAATCTGGTAAACGGCGGTGTGATCAACCAGGGAAGCAAGTCAAAAGAGCTTGGTGTACCGGGGATCTCCAATGCAGTGGAAAATATCATTACGGCCAGAGATATCATGCTGGCAGAGGAGACTGACGCAAAACTTCATCTGTGCCATTGTTCCACAAAAGAATGTGTGGATATGATCCATGACGGTAAGGAAAAGGGAATTGCAGTCAGCGGTGAGGTCTGCCCCCATCATTTTACACTGACAGATGAAGATATTGTGGAAGGTGACAGCAACTATAAGATGAACCCGCCTCTTCGGACAAAAGAGGATGTGGAGGCGCTGAAGCAGGGCCTGAAGAATGGTATCATGGAAGTGATCTCTACAGATCATGCACCGCACACACCGGAGGAGAAGGCCAGAGATTTAAAGAGTGCGCCTTTTGGTATTGTAGGCATGGAAACAGCGGCAGCACTTACCTACACGGAACTTGTGCTGGGAGGATATCTGACGCCTATGCAGATGGCAGAGAAGATGAGCGCAAATCCCGCAAGAATTTTAGGAATTCCCAAGGGTGATATGAGCCCGGGACATGTGGCAGACCTGGTGATCTTTGATCCCAGAGAAACTTACGAGATCCATGCGGATGAATTTGCCGGCAAGGGAAAAAATATGCCTTATGAAGGACGCAAGGTTACCGGCAGGGTGAAGATGACTGTCTGCGGAGGCAGAGTAACCTATCGGGAAACAATGGACAGATGAATCACAGATAGAAAACATAGATAGAAGAACATAAAGTGGTAAGACCATAAAGGGAGGAACAGAGATGATTAACAAGTTATGTGACAAGATCAAAAAGACAAATGCACCCATCGTGGTAGGACTGGATCCTATGCTTTCCTACATACCGGAGCACATTACGAAAAAGGCCTATGAACAGTTTGGCGAGACATTGGAGGGAGCAGCGGAAGCCATCTGGCAGTATAACAAAGGGATTATAGATGCAACGTATGACCTGATCCCGGCAGTAAAGCCCCAGATTGCCATGTATGAGCAGTTTGGTGTTCCAGGTCTCATCGCTTTCAAAAAAACAGTGGATTATTGCCATGAGAAGGACCTTATCGTCATCGGTGATGTGAAGAGAGGTGACATTGGATCCACATCCGCAGCTTATGCTACAGCCCATGTAGGAAAGATTACGGTAGGCAGCAGAACCTATGTGCCTTTCGCAGAGGATTTTGCCACAGTTAATCCCTATCTTGGAACAGATGGTATCAAACCCTTTGTTGATGTGTGCAAGGAGGAGAAAAAAGGACTCTTTATCCTGGTGAAAACTTCCAATCCTTCCAGCGGAGAGTTCCAGGATCGCCTGATCATGCCGGAAAAAGAAGGAGAGACTGCACGGCCGCTCTATGAACTGGTAGGAGAAATGGTGGATCGGTGGGGATCCGACTGCATGGGAGATTCCTACAGCTACATCGGTGCTGTTGTGGGTGCTACCTATCCGGAAATGGGTAAGGTGCTTCGTAAGATCATGCCCAAATCTTTCATTCTGGTGCCGGGATATGGTGCTCAGGGCGGAAAAGGCAAAGATCTGGTACATTTCTTTAATGAGGATGGACTGGGAGCTATCGTGAACTCTTCCAGAGGAATCATTGCTGCATATAAGCAGGATATTTACAAGGATCAGGGTATCACACCTGAGAATTATGCGGATGCGTCCCGTATGGCAGTGATCGATATGCAGAAGGATATCGCAGGAGCACTGGGATTATAAGATCACAGGATATTTACATCATAAAAAATGAAATTGAAGGTGCATAGAACAATGGCAGAGAAAGTAAAGGAAAAAGCAGTTGTAATTGGACAGGAGCAGATCGCAGGTGGGATTTACAGCCTGGTGCTGAAGACAAGGGCAGCCCAGACGGCTGTCCCCGGACAGTTTGTTTCCGTTTATTGTAAGGATCAGACAAAATTGTTGCCCAGACCCATCAGTATTTGCGAAATCGATAAAAAAGAAGGAACTCTTCGCCTGGTGTACCGGGTAACGGGAAAGGGCACCGGAACAGAGGAAATCTCTACTCTTGCAGCAGGGGATACCATTGAGGTTTTAGGACCTTTGGGAAATGGATTCCCGCTTCAGGGAGAACGGCCTATGCTCATCGGCGGCGGAATCGGTGTCCCGCCCATGTTAGAGCTGGCAAAAGCATTATGCGCCGGTGGCAGCCGGGTTTCTTCCGTTTTGGGATACCGCAGCAATGATTTATTCTTA
This sequence comes from uncultured Pseudobutyrivibrio sp., assembly GCA_945946605.1. Lineage (GTDB taxonomy): Bacteria > Bacillota > Clostridia > Lachnospirales > Lachnospiraceae > Pullilachnospira_A. Next base: position 12,689 of record CAMEWP010000011.1, read on the forward strand.
AAGGATCAGTTCACGGCCTACGGCGATGTGTATATTGCTACAGATGACGGATCTGTGGGAACTCATGGAACGGTTGTAGATGCCATTAAAGAGCAGCAGTTAGATGCGGATATCATTTATGCCTGCGGACCTAAGCCTATGCTTCGTGCTGTCAAGGAATATGCGGCTGAGAAGGGCATTACCTGTTATGTGTCCATGGAGGAACGCATGGCTTGCGGTATTGGTGCATGTCTGGGATGCGTATGTCAGACAAAAGATGTGGATCATCATTCCCATGTGCATAATACCAGAATTTGTAAAGATGGCCCTGTATTCCTGGCCGAGGAGGTGGAGTTGTAATGTCAGATAAAGTATTACATACAGAAGTGGAACTGGCAGGAGTGACACTGAAAAACCCTGTCATGGTAGCATCCGGTACCTTTGGATCCGGAGAGGAATACAGTGAGTTTGTGGATTTAAACCGTCTTGGCGCAGTGGTAACCAAGGGTGTGGCAAATGTTCCCTGGCCGGGTAATCCGACGCCCCGGGTGGCGGAAGTCCGCAGCGGTATGCTCAATGCCATCGGACTGCAGAACCCCGGAATTGATGTGTTTGCCGAAAGGGATCTGCCCTTCTTAGAGCAGTTTGACACAAAAGTCATCGTGAATGTGTGCGGTAAAAGCACAGAGGATTATCTGGAAGTAGTGGAGCGCCTGGGGGATGAGAAACGGGTAGATATGCTGGAGATCAATATTTCCTGCCCGAATGTAAAGGAAGGCGGCATCGCCTTTGGTCAGGATCCCAAGGCTGTAGAGGCCATTACAAAGGCTGTGAAAGCAAAGGCGAAACAGCCGGTGATCATGAAACTCAGCCCCAATGTAACCGATATTACCGAGATGGCAAGGGCTGCGGAAGCAGGCGGCGCAGATGTGCTGTCCCTGATCAATACCCTTACCGGAATGAAGATCGATATTGAACGTCAGAGTTTTGTTCTTGCCAACAAGACAGGAGGCATGTCCGGTCCGGCGGTTCACCCCATTGCTGTCCGGATGGTATATCAGGTGGCAAATGCGGTAAAGGTGCCCATCATTGGTATGGGAGGCATCGAGACAGCGGAGGATGCTATTGAAATGATGCTGGCAGGAGCAACTGCCGTATCCGTTGGTACCGCAAACTTCTACAACCCCTATGCAACCATGGAAATTGTGGATGGAATCGAACAGTATCTGCAGCGTAAAAATATCGCAGATGTCAGAGAACTCATCGGAGCAGTAAGATAGGGAGAACAGCATGGAACAGCATACCATTGTAACCTTAAAAAAGGGTGAGGGACGCACCATCAAGTCCGGAGGACTGTGGATCTTTGATAATGAAATCGCTTCCATCACAGGCACTTTCCATAATGGAGATGTGGTGGCGGTACATGATTTTGATGGATATCCTATGGGAAAGGGATATATCAATCAGAATTCCAAAATCCGGATCCGCCTTCTGACACGGAAGATGGACCAGGACATCAATGAGGACTTCTGGAGAATGCGCCTTTCTAATGCATGGGAGTATCGAAAGAAAACCGTGGATACCGACAGCTGCCGGGTGGTATTTGGAGATGCAGATTTTCTGCCGGGACTGGTCATCGACAAATTTTCAGATGTGCTGGTGGTTCAGTCTCTGGCTCTTGGCATAGACCGGTACAAGGAGACCCTTGTGGATATCCTGAAAGAGATCATGGAGGCTGATGGAATCCATATCAGGGGCGTTTATGAGAGAAGTGACGCAAAAGAGCGGCTGAAAGAGGGCATGGAGAAGGTCAAGGGATTTATCGGATCTGAATTTGATACCCGTGTGCCCATTGTGGAAAACGGCGTAAAATATATCGTGGATGTGAAAGACGGCCAGAAGACAGGATTCTTCCTTGATCAGAAATATAATCGTCTGGCAATGCAGAAACTCTGTAAGGATGCTAAGGTTTTGGACTGCTTTACCCACACAGGTTCTTTTGCGCTGAATGCAGGGATTGCAGGAGCAAGAGAGGTACTGGGCGTGGATGCCTCTGAACTGGCAGTGGCACAGGCCACAGAAAATGCAGCATTGAACGGACTGCAGGACCGGGTGCATTTTGAATGTCATGATGTGTTTGAACTTCTGCCCCAGTTGGAATCCGAAGGAGAACAGTTTGATGTGGTGATCCTGGATCCTCCGGCTTTTACCAAGTCCAGGGATTCCGTTAAGAATGCCATGAAAGGATACCGTGAGATCAATATCAGAGGAATGAAACTGGTGAAGGACGGTGGGTATCTGGCCACCTGTTCCTGTTCCCATTTTATGGACTATGAGAATTTTACCAAGGTCATCGGTCAGGCGGCAAGAAGTGCCCATAAGAGACTGCGCCAGGTGGAGTTCCGTACCCAGGCACCGGATCATCCCATCCTTTGGGCTGCGGACGAGAGTTACTATCTGAAGTTTTATATCTTCCAGGTTGTGGATGAAAAATAAAGATAAAAGTATAGGAAAAACTGACAAATCGCACGATTTTATTGATAAAATCGTGCGATTTGTATATAATATAATTGAAACAGAATAATTCTAAAGTAAATGGGAAGGGATGATGATATGTCTATTACAGCAACTGAATTAAAAGTGAATCTCGGGAAGTATCTTACACTTGCCGAAACAGAAGACATTTATATTACTCGTAATGGAAAAGTTGTTGCCAAACTGTCTAATCCATATCAGGACAGGGTAGATATTGCTAAATCATTGTTTGGAATTCTTCCGGCGGATATGACTTTAGAGGACGCACAAGAAGAAAGGCTGAATACAATATGAGAGTTTTGATTGATACCTGTATCATTATTGATGCCCTTCAATCTCGTGCTCCATTTGCAGAGGCAGCACAAGAGATATTTATTTATTCTGCAAACAAGCAGTTTGAAGGATATATAACGGCAAAGTCAGTTACAGATATCTATTATTTAACACATCGTTTAACCCATAGTGATGCCAAAACGCGCGAGATTTTAAATAAGATCTTTACTTTGTTTCATCTGCTGGATACTACTGCCTTAGACTGTCGAAAAGCAATATCTTCTGAAATGAGTCATTATGGGGATGCTGTTATGGTAGAAACTGCAATCCGTTCAGAAATGGACTATATTGTAACCAGAAATATGAAAGATTATACGAAATCTTCTGTTAAGGTGTGTGATCCGGCTGTATTTTTGAAGTTATTAGAGACAGAAAAAATGCAATAAGATATAACCGATCATCAAGAGAACAGCCATGATGTGCATTGCGAGTGCGCATCATGGCTGTTTTTTTCATGACAACTTACAGATATACGGCAATCTTCGACTATTTTGCTTGTTCCATTTCAAGGAATTTCAATATAATTTCGACAGCCTGTTCCTCCGAAATTTCATCCAGATTTATACAAAGATTATAGTTTTCTGCAACGCCCCAACGCTTATCGGAAAAGTTGTTGTAAAAAGTAGCTCTGTTTTTATCGAGCAGGGTGATTTTTTTCCTGGCTTCATTAGGGGAAATATCGTCGCGTTGGGAAACATGGTGGATTCTTTTTTCTAAAGGAGCGCTTATAAAGAAACTGGTGATGTCATAGTTATCTTTCAGGATGCAATCAGCGGCTCTACCCACAATGACACAGGGGCCCTTTTCTGCAACCAGTTTTACGGATTCGATTTGCGCTTCATAAGCCATCAACTCTACCGATTTTCCATTTCCAAAAATATTTTTGGTTTGTGCCTGCATGACAAGCGAATATAAAAGGCTTGTTGTATTTTGTTCATCCATGTGGAGCAGCATCTGTTCAGGAAGTCCGGTTGCTTTGCATGCTTCAGCAATAAGTTCCTTGTCATAGAATGGAATTCCCAATCGGTCAGCCACTGCCTTGCCGACACTGCGTCCGCCGGCACCAAACTGTCGTCCTATTGTGATCCGCTGATTTGTTTTCATCTTATCCTACCTCCTTTTCTCGCCTGGTCAACTCCCTTTTCATGACAATGATGCAGATAATGGCCAATGCAATGGCTGTGACATTTTCGGTAATAACCTGGCTTGCTACAATACCGTTGATTCCCGAAAGTTTTGTCAGCAGGATCATGACAGGAGTCATTAAGAGACCTTTGTTGATAATGGTATTTGCCATTGATATTTTCCATTGTCCCAGAGCCTGGAACAGGGCATTAAACAATTCTATGAAACCATTGCCAATCACACAGAAAATCCATACTCTCAAATAAGAAACTGCAACGGAAACGGAAGGTCCGCTGGGAATAAGCAGATTTACAATGGCTGTCGGGAATAAATTAGATACCAGAACACAGATAACTACATAAACTCCTACAATGATAACAGAACCGGTAATAATACTTTTTACCCGCTTTAACAGTCCTGCAGAATAGTTATAAGAAATAATGGGACGAACCCCCTGTGCGATACCAACGCAAATCTGTGTGAAGGCGTTTCCTATTTTCTGTACAACGCCCCAGGCAGCAAGTTCTACCTGACCGCCTAAACTGTTAAAGAAGAAATTACGGGTAAAATCACACACATTATTGAAAATCAAAACCAATCCTGCGGGAACTCCGATTGACAGAGTTTTCGCGCAGATCTTGTCACTGGCTTTGTAATATTTAGGGCTAAAGCATACAACGGTGGTGTCTTTACGCTTGAGATAAAGACCGACATAGAAGAATAAAGCACACCAGTTTGCAATACAAGTAGCGGCACCGGCCCCGGCAACACCCATATCAAATACAAAAATAAAAATAGGGTCTAATGCGATATTCAGAATGCCTGCAAGCATAATGCCGAATGCACCCCACTTTGTTTCGCCCTCAGCTAAAAACAGCTGCGAGAGGAGCTGGGCAAGCATCAGAGGAATACAACCCATGTGGAATGCCCAGAATATGTAGTTTAGACAATGTGGCATGGAATTTTCATCTGCACCAATCTGTGCCAGCAAAGGCTCTTTGATGAAGGCCACCAGAATGGAAATCAGTACAACAAGAACACTTGCCGTTATAATTGCAAAAGAAGAAAAATTCTTTGCTCTTTCTTTATTCCCTTTTCCAAGCTCTGTTGCTATATTTGCATTTGCACCAACACCGAAAATATTAGCAATGCAGATGATTGTCATACATACAGGAAAAGTAATGGTCATTGCGGCGATTTGGTAAGTGTCTTCTGTTCGTCCTACAAAGAAAGCATCCGCCAGGTTCAGTATCAAAAAGGTGAGCTGACTTACGACGGATGGAATGATGAATTTTGCAAGTACCTTTGGTACAGGCAATTTAGAAAATGCTTCCTCTTTGGAAAGAGTGCTTGCATTTGATTTACTCATAAAAAAACCTCCTTGACTTATTTTTAATCAGTAGTAAAATGATACCATATCATAAAAACGAATCAAGTACGAAGTTTATACTTACTTGGTATGCTAAATGATACTAAAGGACAAGGAGACAGAGATGATGGAACGTTCTGAGATGCTTAATCAAATAACAGCAATTATGAATGACGAAGAAAATCTTCCCAAAATGGAAAAGATCACACCGCTTCTTCATGGTAAATGGGAACTACAGATCGCTTTGGAGTTATGCAGGCAGGAAACACTGCGATTTGGGCAGATAAAAAAGATTTTGCCTAACAAGATTACGAATACCGTCCTGACGGATGCCCTGCGAAATTTGGAATCCCTTGGACTTGTTACCCGTGTACAGTATAATGAAATTCCGCCTCGTGTCGAATATACTCCAACAGAAAAATGTCAGAGATTGCTTCCGGTTTATTATGAGATTATAAAATGGTGCCTGGAAAATGACTAGGAGAGCATGAAAAAGCCTTCGTGAGATCACTTCAGTGAGATCACGAAGGCTTTTTTGCCAATGAGCAATAAGAAAAGCAGGATTCTGTTATTTTACCGGTTTTTTATGATCCCTGCGAAATCTTACGGATCGCAGAATGGCCATAACCAACTGCCATACGAACAATGCGATGAATACAGCTGTCAGGATCCAGAGACCGATTCTCCATGCAGGATAGGAAGCTACGATCTCATCCTCAGCAGTGATGCCGTTCATGGCAGAACTGTTGGCAATAGCATAAAGGTTGTAGTGTGATGCTTCCCGGAGAGCAGACACGATGACAGGATCATCTTCGCCGTCTTCCATGTAGGCACGGTACTGAACACCCATCATGGCATCAAAGAGTGTACCGCCTGCTACTACAGCATCCAGACCATCCATGAATACATGTGTGGTGGTGTTGTCAGAGATAAACATACCCTTAGAGCCCCATTCGTTACGGAATACTCCGGTGAGCAGTCCCTCATGTGCTCCGGCCCAGACGCAGCCAAGACGAGGCATGGCAGTCATAACGCCGGCAGTATCATTTGCTTCCATGGGATACTGGAAAGCTTTCAGATAAACCTCACGGATTGCCTGTTCATTTGCCCAGGTACAAAGACCGCTTCTCTCTGTTTCACCTTCATTCAGCACCGCATGCTTCATAAATACGTAGATACCGTTGCTCTGGATAGCAGAAATTTCTTTTTCGCTGAGTTTTCCGGAAAGGAAACCGTCCTCAGAGTAGTACTCAAAATTTCGTCCGCCGTAAGGTGTACGGTGAATATTGTTGCCTGGACCGTAAAGACCTGCATAGCCGTTGGCAAGACAGTCTTCACCGATACATTCGCCGACCTTGGTCAAAAGATCCACGTTCCAGGTTGCTGCCATGACATCCTCAGAGGTCAGGCTGGTGGAGTCAACATTACCCAGCATCAGACGGGCTGTCAGTCCCTGAGGACCGTTCTCGTCCCAGGTGCCAGGCATGTCAACGGAAATCACCGGCATGGTCAGATGGAAGGCGTGTCCCACAAGGGAGGCCATTTCCTCGTATGTCATCTGATCCAACAGCTGATCCCAGGAAGGATCATCAAAGTCAACACCCTTGTACTCGATGAGTTTTTTGCCGTTATCTGCGCCGGTTACCGGCATTTCCACGGTGCTGTTTTCGTCCCGGGTGTAGCGACGGTCAGCCACGTCTGCTGCCATGGCATCCGTCAGGGCCAGATCGCTGATGGCTTTGGGGAATGTGCCCTGCCAGTCGTTTCTGCTCAGGTAAGTGACGGACTGGGCGCCGTTATCGTACAGGTTTAGATCCACATCAGAAAACTGATTGGTGATCTGGGCACCGGTGACGGAACTGGTGGCATAAGTGGTGTCATCAAAAACAGGGTTTATATAGGTAAAGGTCATGGCAGCATTTCCTGCTGCATCCATAACGCCGTTGGTATTATCCGGTGTGTAGCCTTTGGCAGCCAGAATGTTGTTGACAGCGCCATGGGCGTCATCGGCAGCGGTAAAATAGTAGGTTCCGTCATCAAGGATATAAGTTTTGGCACCATAAGCGTCATAACTTGCAATATCACGGCGGTCTACCAGAATTTCAACTGTCTGTGTTTCCCCGGGTGCCAGTTCTTTGGTCTTGGCAAAACCGCAGAGGGAAACAGAGGCCTTTTCCACTCCATTTTTTACATCATATGCGGTATAAGGACTCTGGACATAAATTTCCACCGCATCTTTACCGCTGTAGGTATCACCGGTGTTTGTCACATCCACGGTGATCCGGAACTGATCTGAGTTTTCAGGTAGGTGGAAGTCAGATTTGTCTGTTCAAAACTGGTGTAACTTAAACCGTAACCAAAGGGATAGGCCACATCTTTGGCATACTGATAATCACCGGAATTGCCGGTGCCCATAACGGTATCTTCATAACGGGTTTCATAGTAACGGTAGCCCACATAAATGCCTTCCGCGTAAACCAGGTAATAGTCGGAACAGCCGGCCTCGGCATCCCGCTCCTTGGTGGAAGCATTGGTGTATTCGTAAGCACCGAAATTCTGAACTGCCGGAGAGGTGAGATTGTTCCGGCAGAAGGTGTCAGCCAGATGACCGCTGGGCACTGTTTCGCCGCAGAGGATCTGTGCTACAGCTTTCGTACCGGTCTCTCCCACACCGCCGATCCACAAGCAGGCGTCGATGCCGTAGGCCTCGTCATCCAGAAAATCCAGTTCCATGGCATTGGATCCACTGAGAAGAACGATGATTTTTTTGACTGTGCCGGCATCTTTCATGGCTTTGATGTTTGTCATCATTTCGATCTCATCCGGATTCAGTTCCAGATAATTGCCGTTGGTGCCGTCCTCACAGGTGCTGGTAGGAAGATCTACACCTTCACCGCCGATGCGCCCAAGGACAACAATGGCAGCATCTCCGTAAGAAGAAACACTTTTGATCACATCATCGGTGTACACATCCCAGGGCACTTCGTTAATGACATAACTTCCGGTGCCGTTATGGGAAACAGTAGTACGCTGATAAGAAGAACCATCCCCTGATTCATAAAAATCCCACAGTTTGTCGTTGACGGAGAAATCCACTTCCTCCAAAGCAGACTTCAGATTGACTGCTGTGGCAGTGTCCACAGAACCACTTCCGGTACCGCCGTAAACGATATTTACGGAGGATTCGGAGAAGAGGCTTAAGGCACTTCCTTTCTCCAGGGGCAGCGCACTGTTGTCGTTTTTCAGGAGAACAGCACCTTCTGCTTCCAGTTCTTCGCAGAGATCCCGACCAAAATCCCGGCGGGCTTCATCGCTTTCAAAATCGCTGGTGAAATACATGGGACTTTCCTCAGATCCCTTTTCCAACTGGTAATACTCACTTTTTGTCAGAATGTAAAATGTCTGGTCAAACAGGTTGCTTAAAACAGTAAGCACCACGCAGATCAGGCTCAATACGCCAAAAAGGACAGACAGTCCCTTGGCATGATGCAGAGCTCTGCGTTTTTCCCGTTTCCAGAATTTTAATTGCTGACGGTAATTTTGTTTTTCTTCTTTTTCATTCATACCCCTCAAATTCCTTTCTTATTTGATTTGTTTGATTAAAATGTAAAAAATGACACACTTGTAACCCGCCATAAACTGCATTATAATTAGGAAAAAATTGGTGGTCAATAGAATGAAGATAAGTGCTACAAAGGAGGAAGAAGTGTGACACATGAACAGAAATCAAACAGAAAAAATGAGTCGAAAGAGTGGATCGTGGATGCGCTGTTGGAGCTGATGGAAGAGAAACCATACCGGGAGATCACCGTGACGGAACTGTCTGCCCGGGCGGATCTTTCCCGCCGGACCTTTTACCGGCATTTTGATACGGTGGAAGATGTGCTGCTATATGTGATGGGACAGATGGTGGATGATTATATTGCTTCCAGACAGGAACTGGTACGGGAGAAACGGAACCTTCGAAAGATGGTGGTGGTACATTTCCGCTTCTGGGAGACAAAAAAGGATTTCCTTCTCTTATTGCAGAAAAACAACCTGTTTCATATGATGATGCAGATTTTGTGGAGAGATATCAATGACTGGATCCGGCAGGAAAACTATGCAAAGGTCAATCCGTATGTCTATAGTTTTGCTGCCGGAGGCGTCTGGCATATGATGGAAAAATGGCTGGAAGAAGGCGCTGTCAAAACCCCGGAAGAAATGGGGGATGTGGCAGAAGATATTCTAAGGATCTTTGTTTAGGATTGCCCTGCGGCAGCGACAAAGGCATCAAACAGTGCCTGCTGTTTCTTGTCATGGGCACTCATGTGTTCCGGATGCCACTGGACGCCAATGCAGAAGGGGTGATCACTCAGTTCTAAGCCTTCCGTAAAACCTTCAGGACTTGTGGCACAGATGGTGAGTCCCTTGCCGGGAAGATCCACACACTGATGATGGATGCTGTTTACCGGGATGTCCGATTCTCCGAAAATTTCTGACAGATGACTGCCGGGGGTGAGCTGAACCGGATGTGTGGTGTGGGCACGGTGTAAAAAATCAGAGTGAGGGTATTTCTGGACAGGCTTGATATCCTGACAGAGGGTACCGCCAAGGCTGACATTGAGCATCTGTATCCCACGGCAGATCCCAAGGATGGGTTTGCCGGTTTCAAGAAGAGCGGCAAGGATCTGTGGTTCTGCTTTATCCCGGAGCACATTGGGCTTACCGCATTGGGGACAGGGCACCTGCCCATAGAGGGCGGGATCAATATCCGCTCCTCCGGGCAGCAGCAGACCGTCACAGGCAAGGGCCTGCTCTATGGCTTGGTCTATGTCTTCTAACTCGATCCATTTAGATGCGGCACCGGCCCGTTCAAGGCTTTTTGTATATTTGCTCTTCATATATTTGCGGAAAAGACTGTTTCCCATCTGTGGGATGGCAATGGTTACTGTTTTCATAAGACAGGCTCCTTTCTTATTACAGGGCAGCATCCAGACATTTTCTGGACAGCGGCACCAAAATCTTTTGTATGGTAGAGATGCTCTGTTCACAGTCCGTCTCCAGCCAGCGCCGGAGAACTGCCAGGCATCCGTTTAAAATATATTCTGCAATGAAGCGATCTTTCTCTGTGTCCAAGGATATGTTAAGGGGGCCGCAGAGCTGTTCATAAGTAATCTGCATCATCTGCTGGGCAAAATGCGGATCACCGTTGGAAGAGAACAGGGCTTTCAACTCTCTGGAATGTTTCCGGATGTGAAGAAGATATGCCTTAGTATCGTCAGAAGTATGCTGATATTCATCCCGGCCGATCTCTGCCAATAACTGCCGGGTGCTTTGGATAAAAGACTGCTCCAGACTTTTCAGCACTGCTTCGGAGGAGTCGTAGTGGAAATAGAAGGTGGAACGGTTCAGGGAACTGCGCATGCAGATGTCTTTTACTGTAATCCTGGCATAGGGTTTTTCCTCCAGCAGACTGATATAGGAATCTTCAATCAAAGCTTTTGTGATGCGGGCTCTCTGATTATTTGCAGTATTCATGTTTTCCTCCGACATTTTCTTTTAAAGTGTCCAGATAATCCCATCTTTCTCTTGGATTGATGGTTGATTAACAGGACATAGTGACCATATAATGATGGTATCAAAGGACGCCCCAAAAGGCAAGAACAATATGATGAATAAAGGAGTCGGGGGAAAATGAAACCAAATATTATTATGATCGTATCGGACCAGCACAGATTTTGCGATGTGGGATATTGCGGGAATGAGGATGTGTCTACTCCCAATATGGATTATATGGCCAGGGAAGGGGTATGGTTTTCCAATGCCTATTCATCCTGCCCGCTGTGCGTTCCGGCAAGGGGAAGTCTGTTTACAGGACTTCATGCCCTGCATCATGGCGCTGCGGCAAATGATATGCCGGTTCGCAAAGGGTTAGAAGGAATCGCCGATGTGATGGTTCGGGCCGGTTATGACACGGCACATGTGGGAAAATGGCATATCGGAGGAATCCCCAGAGAAAAATTTATTACCAAAGAAGAGCGGCTGGGATTTCAGTACTGGAGAGGATACGAATGCAATCACCCCTATCAGGATTTTTACTATGACGATGATGATAATGTCCGCCACAAGGAGAAGGGATATGAACCGGAGACCCAGACAAGTCTGGCTTTAGAATATATAGAACATCATGAAAAAGAGAGCGATAAACCCTATTTTCTCTCCCTTTGTTTTGCAGCACCCCATGACCCTTATCGGGATATTCCTGAGGAATACCTGAAGAAATATGATGATATGGATCTGAAAATGCGCCCTAATTTTGAAGAGAAAAACAGGGAAATGACGGGCATGCTTGCGGGGGATATCGTAAAATCCCTGGCCGGATATTATGCACATATTGAGCAGATCGACCGGCAGATCGGCAGGATCCTTTCTTATCTGGAAGAGACAGGACAGGCGGAACATACCCTGGTTTTATACACTTCCGATCACGGCGATATGTTAAAGAGTCACGGCCTGGGAATGAAACAGTATCCTTTTGAGGAAAGCGCCAAGATCCCCATGGTGTTTTATTATAAGGGGCATCTGGCGAAAGGAAAGAGAAGTCAGCCGGTGGGGCTGGTAGATCTGCCGGTAACCATTGCAGCCATAGCCGGCGGCAAATTTACATCAGATGTTGACGGCATTGATTTTTCTAAAGCATTGTATGATCCTGATGCTTTTGTGCAGGATGCAGTGTATTTTTACAGTTATGTGCCCTGCCATGCCGCACAACTGCAGAAGATTGGTTCCTGGAGGGCAATTTCCACCGGAGACTATATGATCGGTGCGGATCAGAAGGGAAAGATCCGCTGGATGTATGACCTTACCAAAGACCCTTATCAGATGCATAATCTGAAGGATGAAAAGGAATACCGAAAACTGCGGGATCAGCTGAAGGAAATGCTGGATGGATATGTTCAGAAATATGACGGATATAAACCCTGGATCTTTCTTCTGGCAGATCACGGACTGCAGGAGGACTGGTTTGCTTCGGAACGTCATTTTTCAGGTGCATGGGGCGGTAAGATGAGGACCCGGGCTGTAGAAAAAACAGAAAAGAGACAAAGAAAAAAGATTGCAAAATATCTCAATTGACCGGTGTGTTTTCTTGTGATACCATGGAGACAAGTGAAGAAGAAACAACTCGGAAGAGATTCTTGCGGTTAGATATGCGAAACGGACAAGGATGTCAAAAAGGACCTTGTCCGTTTTTTGTTTGCGTGGCATCGGAAGGAACTTTTGGGCAGACAGGCCGAAGATAATCTGGCAGAAAGAGGGAGGGCTGAA
>CAMEWP010000012.1 GCA_945946605.1 uncultured Pseudobutyrivibrio sp.
AGATCCTCACTGACAACAGGATCATAATCTATAAACTAGCTGAACTCATCGTATTTCGCCTGCAGCAGCAATACATTGTTGAAATGAATGCTGTCGGTATCATAAACGCTTTCCCGGAACAGTTCGCCACACTGCAGAACAATGGCTTTGGGGGCAATGCTTTCGCCGTCATCATTTACCGTATTGCTGTAAGCGGCAGCAACGGTCCAGGAAGACCAGGTTCCCATGGAGTGGCCGCTGAGCGCCATGCGGCTGCTGTCCACAAAGGGAAGATCTGCAAGCAGGGCATAAGCAGCAATACCGCCGCAGGAACTGTCGGTTAAGGTGTTGCCGTCACTGTCTGTGGTGTAGTAAGAATCAAAGAAGGACAGGTTGGAAAAATTCATCATAACCTTGTAACGGGTTGGCCCGTCGATAGATACATAAGTGCCGTCCTCTTCGCTGTCTTCTCCATAGTTGACAGTGACTTTGTGGTTTACATAACCCCGGTTTACCAGACCGGGTTCGCTGGTTCCGTGTCCGTATTCGTCAAGAGCCAGAACAACAACACCCCGGCGAGCCAGTTCGATGGCATAAGCTCCACAGGTCTCGTGGTCGTTCTGATATCCATGAAGAAGTAAAACTGCAGGTGCCGGCGTATCGGCTGTGGCGTTTTCCGGGACATACAGTTTATAGGTCATATCCCCCACATTCGTTTCCATCCGGCCCTCCGAAACCTGTACCCTGCCGCCGTCAGTCTGAATCTGATTGGCGAACATCATACATATAAAAGCCGCGACTAACAGTACTGTCAGAATTACCAGTGATTTCCTATTCTTCTTTTTCATAGTAAAATCCTCCTTTCTCCTTCTGGTCTGACCAGTATAAGCTAAGACAGACATAACATATAGATTGCGAAAAATCAATAAAATAATTGAAAAATTCAAGAGGTCATTGTATAATTTTAATAAGAAACTGGTCTTGGTCAGACCATAGGTGATGCGGATGCCATTTGTTCTATATGTATGATATATGGAGAGGAAAAGATAAAGAAAAAAATACAGGACAAAGATAAAGGAGAAGGTTATGCAGTTTACAGAGATTGTGGCGCCTACTGTTAAGGAGTTATTTATTCAACGAATAGAGAATCTGATCCTGTCAGGAGAACTGGAGATCGGAGAGCAGCTGCCCAGTGAACGGGAACTGGCGGAGCAGATGCATATCAGTAAGACGGTGGTACATTCCGGAATAGCGGATATGGTCCGCAAGGGATTTTTGGAGGTGCAGCCAAGAAAAGGTGTTTTCGTAGGGGATTATGCCCGAAACGGCACCTTGGAAGCGCTGGTTTCCATTATGCAGCACAATGGTGGACAATTGGACGAGAGAAATACGAAGTCCATGTTGGAAATGCGGTATGCGGTGGAGAGCATTGCTGTGGAACATGTGATGGAAGAGCAGGACGAAGAGGTTTATCGGAAACTGAAAGAGATCGTGAATGAGGCAGTGGATGAGGTAAACAATTCTTCTTCCACAGATTACAATCAACTGGCAGAGATCTATTTTAAATTTCACCACTATATCTGTGTGGCCTCCGGCAACACCATAGCACCGTTGATCATGAATGCCTTTCATTTGCCGGCAGTGAGACTCTGGACCAATTCAGCCCGGGCCTTGGGGGCGGTGGCCAGTGTGGAACGGCTCTGTCATTTTTATGATCTGATCCTGCAGGGGGAGACGGAAGAGGTCTGCCGGTATCTTAGGTGGATCATTGATTCGTCGGATAAGATTGTGCAGGAGTAATATCGTTTGTGTTAAATATATTCAAAGATACTTTGAATTGCATCAGATATATTTATCATTTCGGAAATGGGAAGGCAATCAATTTTTTTATATCCACGAACGGACAAATCTAGTAATTTAAGTTTCTCGCAGTGGACATGTCCCTCAGTTTGGTTTCCTGACACCCATATATGAAGGGGCCCTGAAGTGGAATTTTTGATGATAGGACAGCCAATGATCTCATCGCATACATTGAAAAAGTCCTTGCTGACAACTAACACTGGATGCTTGATCCTTTCAATGACAATAATGTCGCCCTGATGTAATTGTTCCATTACCACACCTCTCTTCCGACGGGATCGCCCCAATCATATTCGCCATCCAACATTAAATTTCCGTCAAATTCTTCTGCCCGTTCTTCTAATGTTTTATGTCGGAATGGCTTGGAGAGGGTAATAGATCCGTGGGATACTGTGATATCCAAAATATCGTTTACTTCGATTCCAGCGCTTTTTAATATTTCTTGTGACAGGCGGATACCTTGGCTGTTACCCCATTTTTTTACTTGTGTTGGCATCTTGCAATCCTCCTATAATTTGTTGGTGTATACATAGTATATACTGAATGGGGTGAGTTATCAATAGTAAAACTATAGACTTTAAAGGTGAAATTATGGATAATAAATATCATATTTAACTTATTTATTATATTGGTAAGTTAAAATGGCTGAAGAAAAACTTTTACCTGGAGACTACATATGAAAGGAAATAAAAAAACACAATATTTATCAGGAATAAAGGCGGCTGTTCCCGTCATTCTTGGTTTTGTTCCTGTAGGCATAGCCTATGCACTTATGGCAAGGCAGGCAGGATTTACGGTAGCACAGACTTGCGGCATGTCCCTGGCTGTATTTGCAGGAGCAAGTCAGATGATGGCGGTGGGTATGTATGAACAAGGGGCGGGTTTAATTGCGATCATTATTGCAACCTTTATTCTAAATCTCCGTCACTTCATTATGAGTACTTGTGTGATCAACCGCATGAAGGATGCGGATACAAAAACCAGGCTGTTGGCGGCGTTCGGTGTGACAGATGAGTCTTTTGCACTTTTTTCCACCGAAGAAGAGAAAAAATGCTCTGCCATGTACTTCCTGGGGTTAATAACCGTTACCTATCTGTCCTGGAATGCAGGAACTTTGATGGGGGCAGTGGCGTCCGATTTTCTCCCGCCTATTTTAACTGCCAGTCTTGGTATTGCACTTTATGCGATATTTATTGCGATACTTACACCAAATCTAACTGGCAATTTACGGTTGGGAATTCTGGTTATTCTGACGGCGGTATGCAATTCCATACTGACAAATTTTGTTTCGTCCAGTTGGTCGCTTATTATATCCACGCTTCTTTGTGCATTTATTGGCATTTTCTTTGTGGATTTAGGAGGAAATGATGCAGGTGAACACTGACATACTAATACTCATTTTGGGAATGGCCATCGTTACATATATACCCAGGGCTATTCCGGCTATCATCGTTGATAAGATAAACTTTAGTGACAAAGTGGAAAAATTTTTAAACCTGATTCCCTATACGGCAATGTCGGCGTTGATTTTTCCGGGGATCATTACAGTGGATGCACACAATCCAGCAATCGGGGTGATCGGTGGAGGCGTTGCATTTGCCCTTGCCTGGAAAAAATGTTCCGTGATGGTGTGTGTATTAGATGCCATTGCTGTGGATTTATTGCTGTATAGTTTTATTTAAGAACTGTGATGGTGGTTGATGATAAACAGGAGAGGAGGTGTTGATATGGCTCAGATAACTTTTGATATAAGAATGGATGAAGATTTAATGCGTCAATTTGATGATCTCTGCGCAGAGTTTGGGATGAGTGCAAATACGGCATTCAATGTTTTTGCGCGAACTGTTGTCCGCGAAAGAAAAATTCCGTTTGAAATTCGGGCTTCTGAGAAAGCAGAAAGAGAGGGAGGGTTATGAAATTATTATTTGCTGTGTTGGGGATCGCGGCATTATATGGTGCCATGGTGGTGGTTTTATACAGGAGGACAGATTATTACAAAAGCACGAAAAATCCATATCTGACAGTAAGATTTGATGCGGGAAGAATGGGCGAGTACCTGATATATAAATATCTCAGGGATTACGAAAAGGATGGTGCAAAATTTCTTTACAATTGTTACCTTCCGAAGAATCAGGAAGAAACCACGGAAATCGATGTCCTTATGATCCATACCTCCGGGATCTATGTGTTTGAAAGTAAGAATTATAGTGGATGGATCTTTGGATCGGAAAAACAGAAAACATGGACCCAGTCTCTGCCAAGTGGAAATAAGTCAAAAAAAGAACATTTTTTGAATCCGATTATGCAGAATAATTTGCATATCAAGTGCCTGAAAGAATATATTGGGGAAGATTATCCCATACATTCCATTATTGTATTTTCAGAACGCTGTACGTTAAAGCAAATAAATCTTGTCAGTGATGATATAAAGGTGATCAAGCGGGATCAGGTGTGGCAAACGGTAAAACAAGTGGAACATCAGAGTGAAAACCGAATCTCTCAGGAACATATTCTTTCGATATATAAGAAACTATATCCCTTGACACAGGTGTCTGACAGTGTAAAGGAAAAACATATTGAAGACATTAAAACTGCACACACAAAGGAGACAGTCGGTGATGATACAGAAAAGACGGATGAGAATGTATTGATGCAAACGGGAAGCGAACTGGTTTGTCCGCGCTGTGGCGGAACATTAGTGCTGAGGACAACGAAACGGGGAGAGAATGCAGGAAAACAGTTTTATGGCTGCAGTAATTACCCCAAATGCAGATATATGAAGAATGTAGAACAATAAAAAATGCAGAACAAAAAAACAGGATTGATCCATTATCGGGCAATCCTGTTTTTTCTTTTATCTTAGAGCACTTTGGCTCACAGAGTCGATTGCATTTTCTCTTATGCAGCAGCTTCTGTCTTATCTGTGTTCTTCTCGAACAGTTTCTTGATACCCTGGATTGCTACAATGACACCAAGGATCAGCAGCAGGATTGCAAATACAAGCTGCATGGTTGTTCCAAGTGTAAGACCGGTGGTCACAAATGCCTTGCCCAGTTTTACGATGGTCATGCTAAGAGCAGTAAAGGTAACTGTCATCATGAAGGCCATAGGAGCCCAGAGCATAACACCCTGACGCTTTGTCTTCTTCAGGAATACAGCGCAGGCAACCAGTGCTAGTACGGACAGCAGCTGGTTTGCGGAACCAAACAGCGGCCAGATTTCAGCGTATCCAACCTTTGCAAGCATGAATGCCAATACCAGGGTAAGGGCAGTTGAAAAATACTGATTGGTTACAACTTTCTGGAACAGGTTCATGTTTTCCTCATCCACATCATCATCCATGAAGAATTCCTGGAAGGAAATACGGCCAACACGGGCAACAGAGTCCAGAGAGGTTAACGCAAAAGCGGAAACGGCCAGGTTGATCAGGGTAAATACCAGCTCATAGGGAAGACCAACGGCTGTCAGGAAGTTTGCAATAGCGCCTGCAAAGATCTGAGGCTGAGTGGTAAGACCCTGGGCAGCAGCTTCACCGTCAGCGAAGGATGCAACAGCGATCAGAGCGATGATAGCCAGCATACTTTCCATCAGCATTGCACCGAAGGATACCGGAAGCATATTCTTTTCATTTTTGATCTGCTTGGAAGCAGTACCGGAAGATACCAGAGAGTGGAAACCGGATACAGCACCGCAGGCAATGGTTACGAAGAGGATCGGGAACAGATACTGTCCGTCTACTACAAAACCATTGAATGCATTCAGGTTACAGGTTGGGTTTGCAACAAAGACACCGATAACAGCAGCTACGATCATGAAGATCAGAAGGTAACTGTTCAGGTAATCACGAGGCTGAAGCAATGCCCATACAGGTGTAACGCAGGCGATCATTACATAAGCAAAGATGATCAGATGCCAAGCGGAACGGCTCAGATAGATGGGGCAAGCTAAACCAATGGCAACAGCAGCTACCAGCATGAGAATAGCGATAGCGGTGTTCACCCACTTGTTGAGTTTTGCATATTTTAAGATCATTCCAAGAACAACAGCTTCCAGAATAAACAGTACGGAAGTCATGGCTACAGAACCATTTGCAGCGATCTTGGAAACAACAACGCCGGCTTCGTCAGTTGAGAAACCATTGAAGGTTCCGGCAACAACATCTGCGAAAGCGGCAATTACAAGGATACAGAACAGCCATACAAAGAGCAGGAACAGTTTCTTACCAACTTTGCCGATGTATTCCTCGATGATGTATCCGATGGTACGGCCTTTGTTCTTTACAGATGCATACATAGCAGCGAAGTCCTGAACTGCGCCGAAGAACACGCCACCGATCAGGATCCATAACATAACAGGAAGCCAGCCAAACATAGCTGCCTGGATAGGTCCGTTGATAGGACCGGCTCCTGCGATAGAAGCAAACTGATGGCCAAATACCACATTGGTATCTGCCGGTACATAATCTACTCCGTCTTCCAGTTCATAAGCCGGAGTCTTGGCGTTGGGGTCAATACCCCACTTGTTTTGCAGGTAACGGCCATACAGCAGGTAAGCACCTACTAATACGACGATGGCAATTACCATCATGAGAATTCCATTCATACTTTTTCCCTCTTCCTTTTTGAAATATTTTATAAAAAACGCCTTCACAGTCGCTGAGACTGCAAAGGCGGATTTTCCTGAGATATGTCCACTTCCATGCGTATGCATATTTTGGTATATTTACTCAGCCGATTCTGTTTTACACCTAATCCATGGAAAATGCAAGCGAAACTTTATTCACTATTTGGCGCTCTCCTGTGAATATTTCTCATCCCAGAAGGTGCAGTCATCTCTGCCGATCACTTTGGATGTAAAAGGTGTGCCATCGTTTTTCTTGTAATGCTTTGTGGCGCGGAATACATATTTTGATCCCACATAAACGATGGGGATATTAAAGTATACGATCAGGATGTTGCCCAGATCAGAGAAAGCCCACAGATTTCCAAGTTCCATTCCTGCGATGTTGCAGACAATACCAAAGGCTGCTACGAACAGAGCAACGCAGCGAACGATGTTGATACATACAGCACTCTTGTTGATGCGGTTAGCTGCAATCTCGGAGAAGTTGATCATTCCCAGAAGGCAGGTAAAGGCAAACAGACAGAAACACAAGGTTACCAGGAAGGTGATAACAGCGTTCATGGCAGTTCCGGGTGTCAGAGCGGCAATGGACTCAGTGAATTTCGGAAGCTTGTCCATGGCTGCCCATTCAGCAGCATTATCTCCGGTCCAGCAATGAGCCATAACAACTACAAATCCGGTAAGAGTACAGATCACGATGGTATCCAGGAAAACACCGATGGAAGCCAGCAGACCCTGCTCGCAGGGATGATTTGCATCGGAAGCAGCTGCGGACATGGTGATGGTACCCTGTCCGGCTTCGTTGGACATAAGACCACGCTTGATACCCTGTGCCAGAACCGTTCCGAATACACCGCCGAAGAAGGCATCCGGTGTAAAGGCACCCTTGAATACGGAAGTGAAGAAATAAGGTACACGACCGAGATTCAAGAAGATCAGTACAACTACAACGCCGATATAGAGTACGGCCATAACCGGAACCACCTTGTTGGTCCACTTGGTTACTTTGTGGATACCGCCAAATGCAATGACAGCGGTGAGGATTACGATCAGGGCACCTACAACATAGTAGAATACGGAGTCAGATGCGATGGTTGTACCTGTAGCAATTTCAGCCATACGACCTACAGAGGATACTACATTAAATCCCTGAGCCGGCAGACAGCAGAGGGCGTATAAAATATAAAGAAGGGAAAGGAAGATTCCGATCCATGCCTTGTTGCCTAACAATTTTCTTCCATAGAAAGGAAGACCGCCTACAAACTCATCATCTTTCTTCTCTTTGAAGATCTGTGCCAGAACACCTTCCATATAGGCAACGGCCATTCCGAAAAAGGCAGAAACCCACATCCAGAAGATGGCTCCGGGGCCACCCACAGCCACAGCACCGGTAACACCGATGATATTTCCCGGTCCTACACGCATGGCGGAACTGAGAAGAAAGGCAGCCAGAGGGGAGATTCCGGTGTCCACGGAACGTTTTTCTGTCATAACCTTGATACCCTTTTTAAACTTGGTTACCTGAATAAATCCAAGACGAAAACTGAAATAGATTCCGGAACCTAACAATAGAAGAACGGCAAGGGAAATATTTCCTAAAATAGGAATATTGCTGTACCATTCCATGTTCGTCGGAAAATCCCAGAGAAAGTCGGATAGGGGTCCCACGAATGCAAAGACGCGGTTGATTGCTTCAAATACTGATTCCATAACTTTTGTACTCCTTTCAAATAGATGTATTTCTCATCAGTAATTCCGGGGAAGAGCCGTTTATGAGGGGATGCTATAGCCCATCTCATACCACGATTCACCGCCCCAGGCAGAGTTGGCAATCCCGTGATTGACAAATCCCATTTTTTGATACATTTCCACTTTGCCTTCCAGACAGGTCAGAAGCAGCAATTTTCTTCCCGCTGCCTGTTCCCGTTTTACATATTGGGAAACAATTTCCGTAGCAAGGCCCTGACCGCGATACTCCGGCAGGACATCCAGCCCCAGCAGCATAACATTTGCACCGGCAGGATCATACAAACGGATATCGGTGAAGAATTCGTCCCGGAAGGCGGTCTCATCTGTGGAGATGCCATTCAAAAATCCGGCCAGTTTGCCGGTGGCCTTGTCCTCGGCAACCAGGAACAGCTCCGGGGCTGCAGCGACTCTCTCCTGCATACTTTTGGCTGAACATGCCTCGTTTGGCGGGAAACAGATCTGTTCTATGGTGACAGCCTGATCTGCCTCTTCCGGTCGGATGTTGCGAAATACGAATTGTTCTGCGATACTCATTTCTACTGATTCTCTCCTTGTTTCGAATATTTACTGCATTGTAGTAATGTGATAGCAAATGACAATACATCAATACTAACGAAAAGAATACTATATTATCCTTCATATTGCAAGAAGTAAGAATGCCAAAAACTACATTCCCATTGCCGGAAAAGTTTGTTAAAATACAGGGCAGAAATACAGTGATCTGAAATGATTTTAAGAACGGGAGTGCACATGAGATATTTTATTGCTGACCAGCATTTTTGCCATGATAATTTAAACGAGAACATGGACTGCCGCGGTTTTGAGAGCGGGGAGGCCATGAATGAGTATATGATCCGCCAGTGGAATTCCAGAGTCAGGAGAAATGATGAGGTGGTGATCCTGGGAGATTTTTGTATTTCCACCAAGGGGGATGAGATAAACGCTATATTAGAGCGTCTGAATGGACGGAAAGGTCTGATTGTGGGAAATCATGATAAGTATCTTAAAAGCAGGTCTTTCGATGAAAAACTTTTCAAATGGGTGGAACCCTACAAGGAGATCAACGACAATAAGCGTAAGGTCATCCTTTCTCATTATCCCATCATGTGTTACAACGGTCAGTACCGCCGGAATGAAGAGGGACTTCCTAAGACCTACATGCTCTATGGGCATGTCCATAATACCTATGACGAATATCTCATCAACGATTTTGTGCATCAGACCCGTCAGCATCAGCGGACGCTGATGAATTCGGAGGAAATGGCGCATATTCCCTGCCAGATGATCAATTGCTTCTGTATGTTTTCCGATTATATACCACTGACACTGGACGAGTGGATTGAGGTGGACAAAAAGCGCAGAGCGTCAATTATACCGCAAATGAATTGAAATTGAATTTTCAATATTGTATAATCAGACCGATAAGCAATCTATAGACAGGAAGGGAGAAGCAGACAGATGATTTCTTGGAAAAATTTTGATGAGCTGGCAGCTTATGACAAGCTGATGGGACTTGGCCATAAGGTGGATCTGACAAAAGAGATGGCAGGGGAGAACGGAGCAGCCAGGGTTGCGAAATACAGTGTTCCCATGGCTGGAGACATGACATACAACTTTGCATCCAAGCAGGTGGACGATGAGGTGCTTGCGGCACTGACAGATCTGGCAGAGGAAGCACAGCTGGTGGATAAATATGAAGCATTGTACAACGGTGAAGTGATCAATACCGGTGAGAAGAGAATGGTGCTTCATCAGTTATGCCGCGGACAGCAGGGAGACGCTGTTGTGGCAGACGGTGTGGATAAGAGAGAATTTTACACAGAGCAGCAGAGACGTTTCTCTGAATTTGCAAATAAAGTACATGCAGGTGAGATCACAAATGCAGCAGGTGAGAAGTTTACCACAGTAGTACAGATCGGTATTGGCGGAAGTGATCTTGGCCCCCGTGCAATGTATCTGGCTTTGGAAAACTGGGCAAAAGCCAATGATACCTTTAAGATGGATGCAAAGTTCATCAGCAATGTTGATCCGGATGATGCAGCAGGGGTGCTGAATTCCATTGATGTGGCACACGCCCTGTTTGTGCTGGTGTCCAAATCAGGTACCACCCTGGAGACACTGACCAATGAGTCCTTTGTGAAAGATGCCATCCGCAAAGCCGGATTGGACCCTGCAAATCATATGGTTGCAGTGACCAGCGAGACATCTCCTCTGGCAGGCAACAGTGACTATCTGGATGCTTTCTTTATGGATGATTATATTGGAGGCCGTTATTCCTCCTCTTCAGCAGTGGGCGGAGTAATCCTTTCTTTGGCTTTCGGACCGGAAGTTTTTGCAAGATTTCTGGATGGCGCGGCAGCAGCGGACGCTACGGCTAAGAATAAGGATATCATGGCAAACCCGGCTATGCTGGATGCCCTCATCGGCGTATATGAGAGAAATGTTCTGGGTTATCAGTCTACAGCGGTATTGCCTTATTCCCAGGCACTGTCAAGATTCCCGGCACATCTGCAGCAGCTGGATATGGAGTCTAACGGTAAGAGCGTGAACCGTTTTGGTGAACCTGTGAATTATATGACTGGTCCCATCATCTTCGGTGAACCCGGAACAAACGGACAGCATTCTTTCTATCAGCTGCTTCATCAGGGAACCACCATCGTTCCGCTGCAGTTCATTGGATTTAAGAAGAGCCAGATCGGCATGGATGTGGATATCCAGGGAAGCACCAGCCAGGCAAAACTTTGCGCAAATGTTGCAGCGCAGATCATGGCTTTCGCTTGCGGTAAGTCCGATGAGAATAAGAATAAGAATTTTGAAGGTGGCAGACCTTCCAGCATCATTATTGGCGAGAAACTGACTCCGGAGGCGCTGGGTGCACTGCTGGCACATTATGAGAATAAGGTAATGTTCCAGGGATTTGTGTGGAATGTGAACAGTTTTGACCAGGAAGGCGTTCAGCTTGGAAAGGTTCTGGCAAAGAAGGTTCTGGCACACGAGACAGACGGTGCGCTGAAGGCATATGCCGATCTGCTTGAGATTTAAGGCGCAGAGGAAGTATCGTATCTATGCAGTATATAAAAGGACGGCCATCTGCGATGGTTCGTCCTTTTTGGGTTCGTGCAGGATTTACAAAAAGAGAATAAAGGAGAGTAAGAAAAGATGGAAACAGGAATAAAGGGAACAGCAATAACCAGGGTGGCAGCAGACAATACAGCAGCTGCCATGGGAAGCGGTGAATTACAGGTGTTTGCTACTCCGGCAATGATCGCACTCATGGAGAAAGCTTCCTATGAAAGTGTTGCAAAGGAACTGGAACCGGGTCAGGGAACAGTGGGAACACTGATGAATGTGAAACATACTGCAGCCACTCCGGTGGGAATGGAAGTGACAGCCACATCGGAACTGGTGGAAGTGGACAGAAGAAGACTGGTATTTCATGTGGAAGCCTTCGATGAGAGAGGTATGATCGGAGAGGGAACCCACGAGAGATTTATCATCGATAATGAGAAATTTCAGAAGAAGGCAGATGAAAAATAAGGGCAGTGATACAGGCGCTTTTTGAGGTTTACTTCTCCGGTCTTCAATGATAGAATAACAGGATACAGATTTGATGGTTACAGACAGAGTATCGTATACCTCATAAAGGAGGAATTTCTATGTATAAAAAAGGACCGAAAGGCTGGCTGAAACATCTGGATTTTATCATCATAGATGTGATCACACTGCAGCTGGCTTTTGTGCTGGCATATGCCATCCGGTTTGTGGAGAGGGATCCCTACGCAGACCCCCGTTTGTATCAGGCCATGTCCCTGTTTCTGCTTTTGGCAGATCTGGTGGCGCTGATCCTTTTCAGCACCTTGAAGAATGTGTTAAAGAGAAGCTGGGTACAGGAGATATGGGTTACATTTAAGCAGGCACTGGTGGTGGAACTTCTTGCCACGCTGTATCTGTTCAGTGTTCAGAGGGGATATGATTTTTCCCGTGCGGTGCTGTTTTTGACCGGCATTTTGTATGGCCTGCTGTCTTACTTTACCCGAATGGGATGGAAATTTATCCTGCGCAAGATCCTGGCATCATCTCCGGGAAGATCCCTTCTCATTGTTACAACGGAGGCGCAGGTTTATACGGTTCTGGCCAATGTTCAGAATCCCCGGTATCAGACTTACCGCATTGTGGGAATTGCCATAACGGATAAGGATCTCATCGGAGCTACCATTGATGGCATACCGGTGGTGGCCCAGATGGATGGTGTGGCGGATTATGTGTGCCGGGAATGGGTGGACGAAATCTTTCTGGCGCCGCCGGAGCACGCACCTTATCCCAGTTCCTTTGTGGACAAGCTGATCCTTACCGGCGTCACGGTACATGTAAATCTGGCGACTCCGGGAGAACGTCGGGGACGCAAGCAGATCATGGAAAAGATGGGCAACTACACCGTTATGACCACCAGCATGAACTTTGCCACCACGGGACAGGCTTTCCTGAAACGGGCTATGGACATTGCAGGAGATCTGGTGGGCACCATACTGACAGGGATCATCTTTATTTTTGTTGCCCCGTTGATCTACCATGAATCTCCCGGACCGATCTTCTTTGTGCAGGAACGCGTGGGAAGGAACGGCAAGCGGTTTAAGATGTATAAGTTCCGCAGTATGTATCTGGATGCGGAGGAACGAAAGAAAGATCTTATGGATCAGAATAAAGTAGAAGACGGTATGATGTTCAAGGTGGATTTTGATCCCCGGGTCATTGGAAACCGGATTCTGCCGGACGGAACAAAGAAGACGGGAATTGGTAATTTTATCCGGACCACCAGCCTGGACGAGTTCCCGCAGTTTGTAAATGTTTTAAAGGGGGATATGTCTCTGGTAGGTACCAGACCCCCGACAATGGATGAGTGGGAGAAGTATGAATTCCATCACCGGGCGAGACTTGCCATCAGCCCCGGAATTACCGGTCTGTGGCAGGTCAGCGGCCGAAGTGATATTGTAGATTTTGAGGAGATTGTGAAACTGGATACCCAGTATATCAATAACTGGAGTCTTGGACTGGATATCAGAATTTTATTTAAGACCGTCGTTGCGGTTCTTGGAAGGCATGGAGCCAAATAATTTCTGCTCCCTGCGATCATAAGTGAGGATGCCGTTTACTTCGTCTTCCACATCGGAGACCTGGGTGTAAACGCTGGCACAGAGGCCCTGAGGAATCAGGGCCTTTACTTTGGCCTCTCTTTTGGAGAAGGCTGCCTGAAGTTCCTCTTTGTTGTGGTATGTTCCGTATCCATAAAGCTCTTTGCAGGCAATATGGCCGGAAACGGGCATGGAGTAACCGCCAAATTCCGATAAAACGGAGGCCCGATGGCTCTCCGGTTTTATTTTTAATGGAAAGAAATAATTGTGGATACTGTTAAAGTCCCCGCATCCCTGATCGAACCACCCGCTGGCAGAGTCGATGAGCCGGGAGGGATCCTCTCTCTTGGCCTGTTCTGTCATGGCTTTTGTGTCAAACTGCCCCCATCCTTCGTTGAAGATCACCCACACAGCAATGGAAGGATGGGATTTCAACTGATGGATGGTCTCTGACATTTCCCTGGCAAATTCTTCCCGGCTTTCCGGCTGCTGGCGGGACAGAAGTTTTCGATAGCGGTCTTTGGGCTTGATGTGAAGGGCGGAGAACACATTGCCCAGGTAGGTTACATACCAGTCGGCATAGGAAGTGCCGCCGTTTACCATATCCTGCCACACCACCATGCCCAGACGGTCGCAGTGATAGTACCATCTCTGGGGCTCGATCTTGGCATGTTTGCGGATCATATTATAACCCAGCTGTTTCATGGTGACGATATCATAGATCAGAGCCTCGTCGGAGGGAGCGGTGTAGAGACCGTCAGACCAGTAGCCCTGATCCAGAACGCCCCGCTGGAACTGGGGTTCATGATTCAGGCAGATCCTGGGGATGCCCTTTTCATCTTTTTCGATGGAAAAGGTACGCAGGGCAAAATAACTGCTGATGTCATCCGGTGTGTCGGAGGCAGGATCCAGTGTGACTCTGATGGGATAGAGATAAGGTGTCTCACAGTTCCACAAATGAAGATCCGTCAGGGAGATGGAAATATCCTGGTTGCAAAGACCTGTTCCGGTGGTCAGGGGTATAAACTCCGGCGCAGCATCAGCCTGGGTGCCGGTGTAAGGCTCGCCGATGATAATCTGAACCGGAAGGGAAGTTTCCGCTGTGGCGCATACAGTGACGGTGCCCTGATCCGGATCCGGTGTGACGGTGAGTTCCTGTATGTAATGCTGGGGAACCCATTCTGTCCATACCGTCTGCCAGATGCCGCTCTGGGCGGTGTAATACATACCTCCCCGCTGCAGTTTTTGTTTTCCCCTGGCATGGTAGGAGGTGTCGCTGTCGTCCCGGACCAGAACCTGCAGCAGAGGATCCTCTCCATGGGGAACCTGGCGGACAGCCTCTGTAATATCCAGAGTAAAGGGCAGGTATCCACCCATGTGGGAGCCTACAGGGTCACCGTTGATGAAGATGCGGCATTGCTGATCAACAGCACCAAAGTGGAGCAGCAGGTGTCCGAAAGGATCGGAAGGGATGGGAAGAGACCGCTGATACCAGAGAAATTCTCCCGGCTGCAGCTGGCGGCCTACGCCGGACAGCAGACTTTCCGGAGAAAAGGGCACCAGAATTTTTCCCTCCCATTCCGTGGGCAACACATCGCTGGGAGAAAAAGCATAATCCCAGAGTCCGTTTAAAATTTCGTATCTGTCACGGACCATCAGTGGCCGGGGATATTCCGGCAGCACATGTTCCTGATCTAGTGTTTCACCCCATGTTGTGTATAAAGTTTCCATGCGAATTTTTTACCCCCGTATCTTTATTCATCTGTGATATCTACAGTATCCGACAAAATGCGGGAAAAGAAAAGGAGAAATTGCCAGAGAAGTGTTTAAAACGAATCATCATGGAATTTCATTCTCTCCCCTCTCTTTGCATTTGGTTGACAAAAGCCACTAATTAAAATAAAATAGCTATGAACAGCGTTCGAGGAGAGATCTCTATGGAAAGAATAAGAAGTGAAACCGTCAACTGTATCAGGAAGTTTAATCGTTTCTATACCGTCCTTTTGGGGTTTTTGAATCATAATTACATGGGAAGTGGATATTCGGTAACAGAAACCCGTATTCTTTTTGAAATTCATCAGAGAGATGGAATATCGGCAAAGTGTATATGTGATTTATTGAAACTGGACAAAAGTTATGTGAGCAGGATCATTCGAACCTTCGAGCGGGAAGGCATCATTTGCCGGGCAGTATCTGACATAGATAAACGGGAAAATCGTATTTCTTTAACGGAAAAAGGTGAGGCGGAGGTACAAGGATTGATTGAGATTACAAACCGTGATATATCAGAACTTGTGGCTTCGTTGGATGATGACACCTGTGAACAGATTTGCACAGCAATGAACTTTTTGATTGACAAATTTGATCAAGGGGGAGACTAAAATGGATACAAATATTGTGATAAGACTGTATGAGCCGGGGGAGGTCAGCCTGGTTGTTCATTTCTATTACAAACTTTTTGAGCAGCAGTTTGACTTTCTGCCATCAACAGAACAATATTTTCTTCATGCAGCTGCGGAACTGTTTGATGATTGCAAGGGAAACGGTTTGTGGGTTGCTGAGGAAGATGGAAACATTATAGGTTCTATTTGTATTGTTAACAAAGGAAATGGAACAGCACAATTACGTTTATTCGGAACACACCCGTCTGCGCAAGGGAAAGGTATTGGAAAGAAATTGATGCAGACAGCAATGGATTTTTGCAAGGAAAATGGATATCAGCACATATATCTTTGGACGATTGATATTTGCAAGGCAGCACTTCATCTATATGAAAACTTTGGTTTTCGGTGTACGGATACCAAACCGAATGATACCTGGGCAAACTATCATATGACGGAAGAACTTTGGGAGTTTGACAAAAGATGACCAACTAGACTGTCCCCACTTTTTTATGGTACAATGTAGCGATAGTTACGATTTTACCGCGAAAGGGGGGACCTTTTGTTTTGGATATAAAGAAAAAACATATTTGTACGGGTCTGTTGGCCCATGTGGATGCAGGGAAAACTACGCTGTCGGAAAGCATGCTTTATACATCCGGAGCAATACGCACCATGGGCAGAGTGGACCATCAGGATACTTTCCTGGATACCGATGGTATGGAGCGTGAGCGGGGGATTACCATATTTTCCAAACAGGCAGAACTGACCTATGGGGATCTGGATCTGATGCTGCTGGACACACCGGGGCATGTGGACTTTTCAGCAGAGATGGAGAGAACGCTCTGGGTGCTGGATTATGCCATTCTTGTGATCAATGGATGTGATGGTGTGCAGAGCCATACAAAGACATTGTGGAAATTGCTGGAGCGGGCCGGTGTGCCCTGCTTCCTTTTTATTAATAAAATGGATATCGCGCAAAGAGGACCGGAAGAATTAATGAAAGAACTCCGGGAGAACCTGTCGCAGGATCTTATGGATATGACAGAAGAAATCCGGCCCATTTCCTCAGAAGAGGAAGGCTGGTTTGATCTTCCGGAAGAATGGTGGGAAAATCTGGCCATGTGCGATGAGGGGCTGATGGAAGAATATCTGGAGCAGGGGAAGATCGCGCCGGATACTTTTCGAAAAGCTGTTGCCGGGCGTAAGGTGTTTCCCTGTATCTTCGGATCGGCATTAAAGTCC
This sequence comes from uncultured Pseudobutyrivibrio sp., assembly GCA_945946605.1. Lineage (GTDB taxonomy): Bacteria > Bacillota > Clostridia > Lachnospirales > Lachnospiraceae > Pullilachnospira_A. The sequence continues at coordinate 16,967 of CAMEWP010000012.1, forward strand.
CAGGGCGTAACGGAACTGCTGGAACTGCTGGAGTTTGCTGTGACAGAAAAGAAATATCCCCCGTCTTTTGGGGTACGGGTGTTTAAGATCGGCCGGGATACCATGGGCAACCGGCTGACCTATCTGAAAGTTACCGGAGGCTGCCTGCGGGTAAAAGATGAGGTGACCTACAATGGGGGGACTGCAAAGAACGGTTCGGATCAGCCCGGAGAGGCACCTGGGGATAACTGTCGGATAAGGGAAAAGATAAATCAGATCCGTCGGTATTCCGGGGAAAAGTACACTGTGCGGGAAGAGATTCCGGCAGGCGAGCTCTGTGCGGTGACCGGGCTGACAGCCACACTGCCCGGGATGGCATTAGGAGATGAGAAGGAGCATCATGTTCCGGTGATGGAATCGGTGCTTTCCTATCGTGTGTTTCCGCCAAAGGATGTGAGCCCCCAGGTGCTGTTGGGATATATGAGACAGCTGGAAGAGGAGGATCCCCAGCTTCGGGTGACCTGGTCGGAAGAATTACAGGAGATCCATGTAAATCTTATGGGGCAGATACAGACACAGGTGCTGCAAAGTCTGATCAAAAACCGATTTGGTGTGTTGGTGACATTTGGATCGGGATCCATCCTTTATAAAGAGACTATTGCCAATCCGGTGGAAGGCGTGGGACATTTTGAACCTTTGCGCCATTATGCGGAAGCCCATGTACTGTTGGAGCCCCTTCCCCTGGGAAGCGGCCTGGAGTTTGCCATGGATTGTCCTACGGATGTGCTGGATCTGAACTGGCAGCGTCTGATCTATACCCATTTGACAGAGCGGGAACATCCGGGAGTTCTGACGGGATCTCCCATTACAGATATGCGCCTTACCGTGGTTACGGGGCGCGCCCATCCGAAACATACCGAGGGCGGTGATTTCCGTCAGGCCACTTATCGGGCCATCCGTCAGGGATTAAAAAAGGCCCAGGGTGTATTGTTGGAACCCTGTTATCAGGTCCGGCTGGAGATCCCTGCGGAATGTGTGGGACGGGCCATGACGGATCTCACCAGAATGGAAGGGGAAGTAGCTGCTCCGTTGCTTTCCCAGGATACAGCGGTGCTTACAGCCCGGGTGCCGGTGGCGTGTCTGGGAGATTACAGCGTGACGCTGGCATCCTATACCGGGGGAAAAGGAAGAATGAACCTGGAACTGGCAGGATATTTCCCCTGCCATAATACGGAGGAAGTGATAGAACAGATTGGCTATGACAGCGAGGAAGATGTGGCACATCCTACAGCCTCTGTTTTCTGTGCCCACGGCGCAGGTTATCCGGTGCCCTGGTATGAGGTGGAAGAACATATGCATGTGCCTCTTACCGGGAAAAGTGACGGAAGTTTTCGGGAAAGGCCGGAGGAGATTTCCCAGGAAGAGATGATAGCCCAGGCGAAAGCCAGAGCCCAGGCGATGCGCCGGGGGACGGAAAGGGCCTACGACGGATACGGGGGACTGGAGTCGGATCTGGAAGAAATCTTTGTCAGGGAATTTGGACAGATCCGCCGCAGACTTCCCCAGCAGGAGAAAAAGGTATACGGAAAGCCTGAGAAGGAGTATGTTCCCAAAAAGAAGAAGGCTCCCCGGAAAAAATATTTTCTGGTGGACGGTTATAATGTGATCTTTACCTGGGAAGATCTTGCAGACCTTGCCAGAGACAATCTGGAAGCGGCCAGAGGAAAACTGGCAGATATTCTGTGCAATTTCTGCGGCTATATCGGCGGGGAGCTGATCCTGGTTTTTGATGCATACAAAGTAAAGGAAAATCCCGGGGAAGTGCAGAAATATCACAACATTTACGTGGTCTATACCCGGGAGGCGGAGACGGCGGATGCCTATATTGAACGAACAACCCATGAGATTGCCAAAGACTGTGATGTGACGGTTGCCACATCGGACGCGCTGGAGCAGATGATCGTCATCGGAGCCGGGGCGAAACGGATTTCCTCCCGGGAACTTGCCGAAGAGATCCGCCGGGTGGAACAGGAGGCCTTAGAACGGTACCGCAACGGACAAAAAGGCGGTCTGCAGTGATAGAAAACAAGGAAAAAGAAAAAAAGGTTGACCGCAAAACGGAATCATAAGATAATGAAAGGTGGTAATGAATGGCGGCAAGGAGGGTGACACCATGAAGATCATACATTGTGGGGATCTGCATCTGGATTCCAATATGGAGACGAATCTCAGCAAGGAACAGGCTGTCCTTCGGCGGGAAGAACTGTTGGAAACCTATGATCGGATGGTGGAGTATGCCATTTCCCAGGACGTGAGGGTGATCATTATTGCAGGTGATCTCTTTGATAAGCCCCATATCCGTAAAACAGCCCAGAGACGGGTATTGGAGCCTATGTATCTGCATCCGGAGATTGATTTCTGTTATATCAGGGGCAATCATGACCAGTGCGATTTTCTCTCAGACCTGGAAGAGGAGGAACTGCCTCAGAATTTAAGATTGTTTTCCGGTGATCAGTGGATTTCCTATGATTATGATGATGTGGTGATCTCCGGACTGGAATTAAATGCCCAGAACAGCAAGACTCTTGGCATGGATCTGGTGTTGGATCAGACAAAGTGCAATATTGTGGTGCTTCATGGACAGGAGTCAGACTATGAAGGAAAAGACAGGGCGGAGGTGATCCATATACCGGCCCTGCGGAATAAATATATCGACTATCTTGCCTTAGGACATATCCACAGTTACAAGATGGAACGGTTGGATGAGCGGGGAGTCTACTGTTACAGTGGCTGCCTGGAGGGAAGAGGATTTGATGAGTGCGGACCGAAAGGGTTTGTGCTTCTTGATATACAGGACGGAAAAGTAACGCCGGCCTTTGTGCCCATTGCCGGCCGGCAGCTTCACGAGGTGACGGCGGATGTGACTCCGGAGATGGACATGCCGGCGATCATGGCGCTGGTGCAGGAATGTGTGGCGGAAATTTCAGAGAAGGATCTGGTAAAACTTATTTTAACAGGAAAGACCCAGATGGATTTTGACATTGATCTGGGACGTATCCTGCGGACACTGCAGGCACAGTTCTTTTTTGTGAAGGGGTATGACAGAACCAGCGTGGCGGTGGACTATGAGAGCTTCCGCAATGACAGGTCTCTGAAGGGAGAATTTGTCCGTCTGATGGAGCAGCAGGATTTTTCTGAGGAAGATCGGGCTGAGATGATCGAGCTGGGTATGAAAGCAATTATGGGAGAGGATGTGGATGTATGAGGCTGGTGTCCTGTTGTATCGGCGGATTTGGTAAAATAAAAGAATATGAACATGACTTCTCTCAGGGGTTGAATGTGCTGTTGCAGGACAATGGATGGGGCAAGACGACCTTCAGTGTCTTTTTGAAAGCCATGTTTTACGGAATGGAATATACCAGAAAGCAGGGACTCTCGGAGAGAGAGCATTACCGTCCCTGGGACGGCGGTGTTTATGGGGGGAATCTGGTCTTTGAAACAGAGGGACACTTATACCGGGTGGAGCGTACTTTCGGCAAAAACGACAAGGAAGATACCTTTGCACTTTTTGATGAACTGACAGGTAAACCATCGGAGGACTACGGCCCCGATATTGGGGAGGCTCTCTTCGAGGTGGATCGCCAGTCCTTTGAAAAGAGTATTTATATTCCGCAGAATGGCCTGGATACAGGGATGACGGACAGCCTGAATGCCAAGATGGGCAATCTTTCTGCGGTAAAAGACGATATCAACAATTTTGATAAAGCGGCCAAAGCCATTGACGAGGCCAGAAAGAATTATACAAGAAGAAGTAATACCAATACCGGCAAACTGGAACTGATGAAGAGGCGTCTGCGGGAATGCAATGATCTTTTAGAGCAGCAGGCGGCTATGACGGAAGGATATCGGAAGCAGACCGGCCTTCTGGAGGAACGGAAGGCTGCCCTCACGAAGCTGGAACATCAGAAGAGTGACATTGCGGAGAAGATTAGCAGTCAGAGCAAGCGGGAGCAAAGCCTGGGAGCCTATCGGGCAAAAAAACAGGAACTGGAAAAACATGCTGTCAATATGGAAGCACTGGAGAATTTCTTCGGGGATCAGACACTGGAGCCGGAGGAAATAAGCTCCATGGAAGAACTGGAGCGGCAGATCGCACTGAAACGTCACAGCCTTTTGGAAAAGCAAAGCCAGATTCCTTCCCAGGAGGAAATTCATCAGATGGAGAGCCTCTTTGCCTCCGGTGTTCCGGAAAAGGAGGAACTGCGAAAATGGAATGATTGGGCAGTCCGGCTCCAGGAACTTCGGATGGAGGGGGAGAGTGCCAGACTTTCCAAAGAAAAAAAGAGCCAGTTGGAAGAACTGGGAGAATTTTTTGCCAAGAAGCTGCCGGATGAAGAAGAGATGGCAGCGGCAGAACAGTGGGTGATGGATCTGACCAAACTGGAGGGACGTGTGGCGGAAGCTGAGACGCGATATCATATGGTAGCGGCCCAACTGAAGGAAAAGGAGAAAGCCGCAAGGAAGAATTCCGGTATTTCCGCTTTGGTTGTGATGCTGATTTTGACAGCAGCCCTTGTGGGCGGTGGAATCGCTTTCCGAATGCTTACGCCGGACAGTGAGGCATCCCTGCCGTTGCAGATAGCCTGCTTTACAGGTGCGTTGGTGCTGGGGCTGGTGGGAGTTCTGAGTTTTATCCGGCATCGGGGAAGCAGTAATGCAGAATTGCAGAGCCTGAAGAATCGTCTGGCGGATGCACGGGAAACTCTGGAGGGTTACCGGGAAATGCAGCAGGAGTCATTGGAGGAGAGTCGTGAATTTCTGGCAAACTTCCGCCTGACACCCATGGATACCATGCAGCAGATGGTAACAGAGATCCGGAGAAATCTCGATGCATATCACAGCTTAAAGGCTGATGAACGGGCCAGCGGTGAGGCGGTTTCCGGTGCGTTAGAAGAGTTGGCGGATCTTCAGCTACAGCTTTATACAGCCCTGCAGCCCTATGCAGAGGTATATCAGATCGATCTGTATCATAATGCCCAGGAACAGCAACTTCTGCAGCGCCTGCAGAAGGACATCAGAAAATATGTGACATATCAGCAGAATCAGGCGCAAAGCCTGGAATTGAAGGAAGAATGCAGCAGGATGGAAGAGGAACTGAATTCCTTTATCCGCAGGTTCCCGGTGGATGCAGCAATGGATCCCACGGATCAGCTGAAAGAGATCCGCAGTAAATGGACGGATTTTGAGCGGATCGCCCGGGAAATGGAAGCCTTGTATCGGGACATTTATCAGTTTGAACGCACGAATCAGATAGATGAGAACAGTGAGTCCGTGGAAGTCCTTCAGGAGAAGCAGCGGGAACTGGATGTTTCCATTGCAGAGATGAATCAGAACATTGCCCAGGACAAAGAAAATCTGCTGGCTATTGCGGAGGAACTGGAAAAATTCGAAGAAGCAGCTGTGGAGAAGGAACAGCTGACAGAGGACATCGCTGCGGCAGAGAAGATGCTATGGCTTTTGGAGAAAACGTATCGCTCTCTGCAGATGTCGAAGAACAGATTCCTTCCCAAATATCTTCAGCCTCTGCAGAAGGGGATGAACAAATATCTGACGATGCTGG
>CAMEWP010000013.1 GCA_945946605.1 uncultured Pseudobutyrivibrio sp.
AGAAGTACCAGAAGACTATACAGATGATGAAAATGAGGCGATCCGCAGCTGTAGCGGAGAGTATCCGCAGTTTTTCCGGCCACCCTTTGGTAACTGCAACGAGGAATTGAATCGTCAGATTCCCATGCTGATGGTGCTGTGGGATGTGGATACCCTGGACTGGAGCAGTCAGAACAAAGACAGCATTATCAATATCATAGTGAAAAATGTGAAAGAAAATGATATTATCTTAATGCACGACGGTTACGAGGCCACTGTGGAAGCAACCAGAGAGATCATACCGATCCTTCAGGGGATGGGTTATACCTTTGTGACGGTGGATGAGGTGCTGTATCCCTAGAGAAAATAGACAACAAACGGGGGTATTTTCTGACTCCTTTTGTACATAAGGAAGAAATCCCCTAAATGGCTTGTAAATTCGGCGGATGTTTAGTATCTTATTATGGTGGAAATGAATAATCATCCCGTAAATCCGTCAGAATTTCCGAAAGTTATGAAAAATTTTCCATATAAATTCAATTTTTTTGCAGGATAGCAATCAAAAAAATGCAAAGAGAAGGCAGGAAACAAGATGGATCTATTCGATTACATGAACGAGATGAATAAAGCGCAGGAGTCCCCTTTAGCATCCCGGCTTCGCCCCACAACCTTGGAGGAGGTGGTAGGGCAGCAGCACATTATCGGAAAGGATAAGCTGCTTTACCGGGCCATCAAAGCGGACAAACTCAGTTCCATTATATTTTACGGCCCGCCGGGCACAGGAAAGACAACCCTGGCAAAGGTTATTGCCAACACCACCAGCGCTGATTTTACCCAGATCAATGCCACATCTGCAGGTAAGAAGGACATGGAGCAGGTGGTGCAGCAGGCACAGAATGTTATGGGGATGTATGGCAAAAAAACGATCCTGTTTATCGACGAGATCCACCGGTTCAACAAGGGACAGCAGGATTATCTTCTTCCCTTTGTGGAGGATGGCACCATCATTCTCATCGGCGCCACCACAGAGAACCCGTATTTTGAGGTAAATGGGGCGCTTCTTTCCCGGTCCATCATTTTTGAACTGAAGGCACTGTCCCAGGAGGATATTAAAACCCTGATCCTGCGTGCACTGCAGGATGTGGAAAAGGGAATGGGAGCCTATCACGCAAGTATCGATGCGGATGCCCTGGAGTTTTTGAGCGATATGGCAAACGGAGATGCCAGGGCAGCCCTGACAGCCATAGAGCTGGGGGTTCTTACCACGGAGCGAAGTGCAGACGGCATCATCCACATTACACTGGATGTGGCCAGCGAATGTATTCAGCGTCGGGTGGTGAAATATGACAAATCCGGGGATAATCATTATGACACGGTTTCCGCCTTCATTAAGAGTATGCGGGGATCGGATCCGGACGCGGCAGTGTATTATCTGGCGCGGATGCTTTATGCAGGTGAGGATGTAAAATTCATTGCCCGAAGGATCATGATCTGTGCTGCGGAGGACGTGGGAAATGCCGATCCACAGGCTATCCAGGTGGCGGTGGCAGCTGCCCAGGCAGTAGAACGCATTGGTATGCCGGAGAGTCAGATCATTTTATCCCAGGCAGCCAGCTATGTGGCCTGCGCTCCAAAGAGCAACGCGGCAGTCAATGCCATTAGTAAGGCCATGGATGTGGTGGCAAAGACTACTACAGAACCGGTTCCGGTGCATTTGCAGGATGCTCATTACAAATCGGCAGGCAAACTGGGACATGGTGTGGGATATCAGTATGCCCACGATTTTAAGAACCACTATGTAAAACAGCAGTACCTTCCGGATTCCCTGGTGGGAGAGACTTTCTACGAGCCATCCGATATGGGATATGAGAAACAGATTAAAGAACATCTTGATCGGATCCGCCGGGAGGCAGAAGAATAAGTTAAGAAGAATAAGTTAAGAAGAAAAAACAGATAACAGTAAGGTAAAACAGGTTACAAGGAGGAATATCATGCAGTCATATTTTGACATGACCAAGGAACAGCTTTTGGCAGAACAGGAAACATTACAGAAAGAATATCAGGATTATCAGAGCCGGGGACTGGCACTGGATATGTCAAGAGGAAAACCTTCCTCTGAACAGCTGGATCTTTCCATGGGACTGCTGGATACGCTGGATGGTAAATCTGTTATGATGGCCTCCGATGGAATGGACACCAGAAATTATGGTGGCCTGGATGGTATCCCTGAGGCAAAACAGCTTATGGCGGATATGATGGATGTAAAGCCGGAACAGGTAATCGTTTACGGAAACGCCAGCTTAAATATCATGTATGATACCATCAGCCGTGCAATGGTGACCGGTATTATGGGACATACTCCCTGGGGTAAACTGGATCATGTAAAGTTCCTCTGCCCGGTGCCGGGATATGACCGTCATTTTGCCATTACAGAACATTTCGGTATTGAGATGATCAACATCCCCATGACAGAGGATGGCCCGGATATGGATATGGTGGAAGACCTGGTAAATCATGACGATGCCGTAAAGGGTATCTGGTGTGTGCCAAAATATTCCAATCCCCAGGGATATGTTTACTCTGAGGAAACCATCAAACGGATGGCTGCTTTAAAGCCGGCGGCAGAAGATTTCCGTATTTACTGGGACAATGCCTATGTGGTACATCACCTCTACGGCGGAGATGAGAAGCCCTTCCTTAACATTTTAGAGGAATGCGAGAAAGCAGGAAATCCGGATATGGTGTTTGAATTTGCATCTACTTCCAAGATCTCCTTCTCCGGAGCAGGTGTGGCAGCTATGGCAGCTTCCCCGGCAAACCTGGAAGATGTAAAGAAATCCATGACAGTGCAGACCATTGGATTTGACAAGATCAACCAGCTTCGTCATGCACGTTATTTTAAAAATTTGGAGGGTATCAAAGCCCACATGGAAAAACATGCACAGCTTCTTCGCCCCAGATTTGAACTTGTGATCAAAACTCTGAGAGAGGAACTGGAGGGAACCGGCGCCGGTTCATGGACAGAACCCAAGGGAGGATATTTCATTACCTTTGAAGCGGTAGAAGGATGTGCCACCAGAATCGTCGCCCTGGCAAAGGAAGCCGGCGTGGTCATGACACCTGCAGGAGCACCTTTCCCCTACGGAAAAGACCCCAAAGACTCTGTGATCCGTATTGCACCGTCTTTCCCCACCATGGAAGATCTGGGACTGGCTGCGCAGGTATTTACTACCTGTGTGAAGATGGCTACTGTGGAGAAACTGCTGAAAACTGCAGAATAAAGATTGCATGAGGAGGAGAGACCATGGATAAGAAGATCGGATTTATCGGCTGTGGAAATATGGGACAGGCCATGGTGGGAGGTATGCTCACATCAGGGCTTGTGACAAAAGACCAGGTGATGGCTTCCTGCAGAAGGAAGGAAAGCGCCGAAGAATTAAAGAAACGGTTCGGTATCTGCGTGACGCTGCAGAATGAAGAAGTGGCAGAATTTGCAGATATCATCATTCTGGCGGTAAAACCGAATCTCTTTTCCCAGGTGATCTCCGGGATACGGGATGTGGTATGCGCAAAAAAAGAGGACAAACTGGTGGTATCCATTGCGGCAGGAAAGTCCATAGATGCCATCAGAGGATATTTTGCAGATGACATCAAACTGGTGAGGGCCATGCCCAATACGCCGGCGCTGGTAGGGGAAGCAATGTCCGCTTTAGCTGCCGGTGAAAATGTATCCCAGGAAGAACTGATGTCTGTAAAGGAGATCTTTGAGAGTTTTGGCAAGGCTGAGATCGTGCCGGAACAGCTGATGGATACGGTTGTAGGGGTCAGCGGATCCTCTCCGGCTTATGTCTATATGTTTATTGAGGCTATGGCAGATGCGGCGGTGGCAGACGGTATGCCCCGGACCCAGGCTTATGAATTTGCAGCCCAGTCTGTGTTAGGCGCTGCAAAAATGGTGCTTGAGACCGGAAAACATCCCGGTGAACTGAAAGACGCAGTGTGCTCTCCCGGAGGAACCACCATTGAGGCGGTGGCAAAACTTGAGGAAGCAGGACTGCGTCAGGCAGTGATGGCAGGACAGAGGGTCTGCGTGGAAAAATCAAAACAAATGAAATTACAATAATTCTCTGATCACAGAGGCAACGGTTCCTTCCGTGCTGGGGGAAGCGATGTGATATCCGGCATTTTGCATGGAAGCATCGCCGTCTGCAGCAAGGAAGGCCTCGTCTGCCTCATCTAACATTCCAACATCATTTGGAGCATCCCCGACACAAATTAATCTGTCCCGATGGAGCATCCCGGCCAGCATTCTGGCAGAGGTGCCTTTTGTTACGCCTGCGGACTGGATCTCTAACATCATGGGCATGGAGCGGACGATGGTGTACTGCCCGGGATAATTTGTCTCCACCCAGGCGGTTACATCCTGTAGTATCCGGTCTGTGGCCGGGTCACTGTCCCGGAAGAAATCCCGTCCGGTCATGGTTTCTTTGATGTGGGCCATCAGATCTTTGGGATCGGATAACTCCGGCATATGGTGTCCTGCCGCACCCATGTCCGGCAGGGCAGTGATGGCCAGCTTGATCCAGGGTTCTTTCTGACGGGTGGGAGCCGGGGCATCGGTTCCCTGCTGGAACATGGCCAGGATCCTGCGCTGGGCGGGATCTTCTATCTGGCTGAGCTGATACTGATCCTGCAGTGTCTGGAGAGAGATCATGCAGGAGGGGAATTTCTTCGTCAGCTCTTCTGCCATCTGGGCTGCAGAGTCAGGAAGTTCCTTTGCATATATCACTTCTTCCCTGTCATAGTCGTAGATCACGGCACCATTAAAAGTGATGCAGGGTGCGCTCATGGGGACTCTATGGCAGCGCTTCCCGTGGGAGGCAACAGAATGGCCGGTGGCTACCGTAAAGGCACCGCCTTCTTTGATAAATTCTTCGATGGCATCCAGGTTGGCCTGGGGTATTTTGTCCTGATGATCTGTCAGTGTACGGTCAAAATCACTGACCAGAAGGATGTTTTCACATTTTCCCATAAAATTGATCCGCCTTTTTGTTTATCTGATTGTATTGATTCCTACATTTTACCACTGTGGTATGGAAGACACCATATGGAAATTTTCACATGGGATTTTTTATGGCATCTCTTATGAAGTATTTCCCAGGTGGAAATCCATCCGGATTTGTGATAAAATCGGTGAAAATAAACCCTGAATGAGGCTTTTGAAATGATAGAAACATACCGGATATTGGATTTGGTTGGACCGGCATTGGACTGGTTCTATAAAAATAAAAGAACACTTCCCTGGCGGGAGGGAAAAGATCCCTACCACATCTGGGTTTCGGAGATCATGCTCCAACAGACCAGGGTGGAGGCGGTGAAACCGTACTATGAAAGGTTTATCGGTGCTCTGCCGGATATTGCTGCTCTGGCGGCGTGCCCGGAAGACCGCCTGCTGAAACTCTGGGAAGGACTTGGGTATTATAACCGGGTCCGGAATATGCAGAAGGCAGCACAGATCATGGTGGATCAGTATGACGGAAGGATGCCGGGAAACTATCAGGAAATCCTGGATCTTCCGGGGATCGGACCTTATACGGCGGGAGCCGTGGCTTCCATTGCCTACGGAGAGCCGGTGCCGGCTGTGGACGGCAATGTGCTGCGGATTCTGGCCAGAGCCAGTGAAGATGACAGTGATATTTTAAAGGAGAGTACAAAACGCCGGTTTGCAGGGGAACTTGCCCGGGTGATGCCACAGGATGTGCCGGGAGATCTGAATCAGGCCCTGATGGAGATCGGAGCCCTGGTGTGTGTGCCCAATGGCGCGCCTCACTGCGACGGCTGTCCCTGGGAGAGGCTTTGTTTGTCCCATATCCATGGGAGGGAAATGGATCTGCCGGTTAAGAAAAAACAAAAGGAACGGAGAATAGAACAAAAAACGGTGCTGATCCTTAGGGACGGTGAGAAGATCCTTTTGCATAAGCGACCGCCAAAAGGTCTTCTGGCAGGCCTTTATGAACTGCCGAATCTGGAGGGGATCTGCCATGAGGAGCAGGTTATCGCCTTTGCCCGGCAGCAGGGGCTGCAGCCAATGCACGTCCGCAGACTTCCTGAAGCAAAACATATCTTTTCCCATGTGGAGTGGCATATGACAGGCTATCTGGTGCAGGTGGCAGATATGGAAGCAGAACAAAGTGACCTGCTGCAGGAGGGGTATCTGATGGTGGAAGTGGAAGAAACCCGCCGCAGCTACCCAATCCCGGCGGCTTTTGAAACATACGCCGGATTTGTGGACCTGCCCATCGGTATGAAGGATCAGGAATAGGAAAATGTGAAACTTTTGCGAATGTCTTTCCTTTGAGGGAAGAGTTTGATAAAATAGACATAATGTTGCAAGCAATCATGAAATATGGGTTTTGATCAGAAAAGAGGGAAATTAGCATTATGAAAATCGTAACATTTGCAATACCTTGCTATAATTCTGAGGAGTATATGAGTCATTGCATTGAATCACTGCTTCCCGGTGGAGAGGATGTGGAGATCATCATTGTGGATGACGGATCCAAGGATGGAACAGCCCGGATCGCTGATGAATATGCAGCTAAATATCCCACCATCATCCGTGCCATCCATCAGGAAAACGGCGGTCACGGCGAAGCAGTAAATACCGGCCTGCGCAATGCCACTGGACTGTATTATAAAGTAGTGGACAGTGATGACTGGGTAGATGCAGAGGCATATCAGAAAGTTTTGGCCACATTGAAGAAGTTTGTGGAAGAGGACAATCTGGTAGATATGCTGCTTACCAATTATGTATATGAAAAGGTGTCGGAGAATCACCAGAGAACCATGCTTTATACACCGCTTTTTGAGAGTGATAAGGTAACCAGCTGGAGTGAGATGAAACGCAATCTGAAGGGATTTTCCATTTTGATGCATTCCGTGACATACCGTACCCAGCTGCTTAGAGACTGTAATCTGGAACTGCCGAAGCATACTTTCTATGTAGATAATCTTTTTGTATATGAACCGCTTCCTTATGTGAAGACGATTTATTATCTGAATGTAAATTTCTACCGCTATTATATCGGTCGCGAGGATCAGTCTGTCAATGAGCAGGTGATGATCAGCCGGCTGGACCAGCAGCTGCGGGTAAATTACCGCATGATCGATGCCTATGATCTGTGGAGCATTGAGGAGCCTCATTTGCGGGAGTATATGCTCTCTTATCTGGAGACCATTACCGTGGTATCCACTTCCCTGGCTTATGTGTCCAAGGACGAGGAGAATCTTCGCAAGGTAAAGGAACTCTGGCAGTATATCAAGGATAAGGATTATAAGACCTGGCATCATCTCCGCTGGGGAATTCTGGGCGGAACCATGAACCTGCCCGGTAAATTTGGTCGTTATATTTCAGTGAAGGCATATAAGATTTCACAGAAGTTTATGGGATTTAACTAATCAGGGTAAGAAATCATATCAGAGGTAAGGAATCGTATGAAGCAGGAAAATACAAAGTCAACTGTGGCAATGGTCATTTGCGACACTTATGATGAGGAGACGGTGTATGAAGCCATGGGTCAGGGTGTGGATCTGCTGGGCGGTATCCAAAGGTTTGTGGATCCTGCAGAGAAGATCCTGGTAAAACCGAATTTTTTGTCACCGGCTGCTCCGGAGAGTGCCACTACTACCCATCCGGCGGTGATGAGAGGCATGTTCCGGCTGCTGCAGGATGCAGGATGCCAAAATGTGCTGTACGGAGATTCCCCGGGACACGGGTCCTGCCGCAGCGTGGCCAAGGGACTTGGACTTGAGACAGAAGAGCTTTACGGAGCTGTTATGGCGGATATGTCCCAGGAGGTCCGGGTGGATTTCCCGGAAGGAATGACGGCCAACGAATTTTATTTCGCAAAAGAAGTTACAGAGGCGGATGCCATTATCAATCTCTGCAAGATGAAGACCCACTCTCTGGAACGGGTCACCGGCGCTGTCAAGAATGTCTACGGGCTGATCTGCGGACACCGGAAGGCGGCAGGGCATGTGAAATATCCCAATGCCACCGTGTTTGCCAGAGCCTTGGCAGATATCCACCGATGTGTGAAACCAAGACTTCATGTGATGGACGGAATTGTGGCTATGGAAGGCAATGGACCGGGATCGGGAACGCCAACACCCATGAATGTGCTGCTGTTTTCGGATGATCCGGTGGCGTTAGATACAGTGTTCTGTTATCTGGTTGATCTGGATCCGGAGATGGTGCCCACCAACACCCAGGGCCAGGCCATGGGCATCGGAACTTATCAGAAGGAAAAGATCCGGGTGATCATGCCCGGGCAGCAGGAGATCTCTCTGGAGGAAGTTGCCCGCCGTTACGGCAATCCTGATTTTGATGTGGACCGGGCCGGTGTGAAGAAGTCCTGGCTGTCCCGCTACTCCGACATGATGACAGCCATTACCAGAAGGCCGGTGATCGACAAAGAGAAATGCATTAAATGCGGAATCTGTGTCAGCCACTGTCCGGTGCCGGGAAAGGCCATCGATTTTAAAAAGGGCAAGGATCAGCCGCCGGTGTATGACTATAAGAAATGTATCCGCTGTTACTGCTGCCAGGAAATGTGCCCTCAGAGCGCGATCCGGTCAAGAAAACGGAAAGAAACAAAGAAATAAAGAGCGAAACAGACAAAAGGTTAAAGGAAAAAGAAACAGGTGGTCCGATGTTGGCCACCTGTTTTTTACGCTCATGTTGTTTCTCAAATGGTTTCTTACATACTCATCTGATCCAGCAACTGGTTTTTCATGTCGTAAAGCTTCTGGGACAGATCCACATATACCTTTGAGGGATTGACAAAACGCTTGTTTTCTTCCCAAAGTGTATCTTTTTCTTTGTTGCAGATATCCCGGATCTCCATAACGGAAGGAGACTGATAGATGCGCTTGCCGTTTTTGATCACCGGAACCAGCATCTCTCTCATGGTATAGCTTCCGCCGGGGAGACGGGTCTTCTTCCAGGGCTCGTTGGGATCAAAGAGTTTTAATTCTTCTTCCGGATCAAACACCTCATCCACCAGACAGATCAGATCCGCCCGGATCTTTCCGGTCTCCTTGTCGTAAATACGGTAAACTGTCTTGTTGCCCGGGTTCGTGACTTTCTCTGTATTCTCGGAGAGCTTGATCTTTGGAACAAATGCTCCATTTGCGTCTTCAATGGCTGCCAGTTTGTAAACGCCGCCAAAAGCAGGGCAGTCCTTGGAGGTGATGAGGTTGGTGCCTACACCCCAGGAAGTGATGGTGGCGCCCTGAAGTTTCAGAGACTGGATCAGGTATTCATCCAGATCGTTGGAGGCGGAGATCACTGCATCCGGGAATCCGGCATCATCCAGCATCTTGCGGACCTTCTTGGATAAATAGGCCAGATCACCGCTGTCCATGCGGATGCCATAGTAAGTAAGCGGAATACCGGCGTCCCGCATCTCGGTAAATACCCGGATGGCGTTGGGCATACCGGACTTTAAGGTGTCGTAAGTATCTACCAGAAGAATGCAGGCGTTGGGGTAAAGCTTTGCATATTCTTTAAATGCTGTGTATTCATCCGGAAAACTCATGATCCAGCTGTGAGCATGAGTGCCAAGCACCGGAACATCAAACATCTGTCCGGCCAGCACATTGGAAGTACCCTTGCAGCCGCCGATGACAGCAGCTCTTGCTCCGTAAGTTCCGGAATCCGGTCCCTGGGCCCGGCGAAGACCAAACTCCATAACGCCGTCCCCCTGGGCTGCATAGCATACCCGGGCAGCCTTGGTGGCAATGAGGCACTGGTGATTGACAATATTTAAGATGGCTGTCTCGATCAGCTGGGCTTCCATGATGGGAGCCACTACCTTAACCAGAGGTTCTCTTGGGAAGACCACGCTGCCTTCCGGAATGGCATAGATGTCACCGGAGAATTTGAAGTTGGCCAGGTATTCCAAGAAATCTTCGTCAAAGATCTTCAGGCTCTGCAGATATTCAATATCTTCACTGTCAAAATGAAGCTCTTCAATGTAGGAGATCACCTGCTCTAAACCGGCGCAGATGGCGTATCCACCGTCTGATGGATTGTTCCGGTAAAAGGCATCGAAAACTACCCGGTCGTTCTTATTGTTTTTGAAGTAACCCTGCATCATTGTCATCTCATAAAGATCTGTCAATAATGTTAAATTCAAAGTACTCATCTTTATCCGAAACCTGCTTACAACAGGTTTCTCCCCTTTCGTATTATTTAAAAACAGATTGATATGATTATATTTCAATTTTTACCAAATGAAAAGGTCTTTCGGCAAAGTTTGACACATTACACAAAAAACATACAAGTGACAAGACAATAAAGGGAATTTTAACAACATTTTACAAATACATAATGAAAATATGGCCGGATTCTGTTAAAATAATACGCAGAAGAAAACTTTTGGGAAATAAAGGAGAAGACCATTATGAAGTTTAAACTGACAAAACAGGAGAAACAGTGGGTTCTTTATGATGTGGGCAATTCTGCCTTTATACTTCTGGTGACAACGATCCTTCCGATCTATTTCAATTATCTGGCAGGCAATGCTGGACTTTCGGAAGTGGATTACCTGGCATACTGGGGATATGCGGCATCCATTGTCACTGTGATCGTTGCGGTTTTGGGACCGGTGCTTGGTACGCTGGCAGATACCAAGGGATTTAAGAAGCCTATTTTTACCGTATTTATTGCCATCGGCGTCATCGGATGTGTGTCCATGGGATTTACCTCCAGCTGGCTGATCTTCCTGGTGATCTTTATTGTGGCAAAGGTTGGATATTCTGCCAGCCTGATCTTCTATGATTCCATGATCTCCGATATCACCACAGAGGAAAGAATGGATGATGTGTCTTCTCAGGGATATGCCTGGGGATATATCGGCAGCTGTGTGCCTTTTGTTGTCTGCCTGGTATTTGTGCTGATGTATGATAAGATCGGCATTTCCATGAATACGGCAATGTGCATTTCCTTTTTGATCATTGCGGTATGGTGGCTTGCAATGAGTGCGCCGCTTCTTAAGAATTACAAGCAGAAATACTATGTGGAGAAGAAACCCCATGCCATTAAGGAAAGCTTTTTACGAATCGGTCATACATTAAAGAATGTCCGTAAAGAAAAGAAGATCTTCCTGTTTTTGCTGGCGTTCTTCTTCTACATAGACGGTGTATATACCATTATCGATATGGCAACGGCTTATGGCTCTGCATTAGGACTGGACAGTACGGGACTTTTGCTGGCATTGCTGGTAACCCAGATCGTGGCCTTCCCCTTTGCTATCCTGTTTGGAAGACTGGCCAGCAAATATGACACAGAGAAGCTGATCCTGGTATGTATCTGTGCATATCTTGGCATTGCCATCTTTGCAGCTTTTATGACATCCCAGTGGCAGTTCTGGGTACTGGCAGTCTGTGTTGGAATGTTCCAGGGAGGCGTACAGGCATTGTCACGTTCCCACTTTACCAAAATTATTCCGGCGGAGAAGTCCGGTGAGTATTTTGGCCTGATGGATATCTGCGGTAAGGGAGCATCTTTCGTGGGAACCACACTGGTGGGTGTTGTTTCCCAGGCCACCGGAAGCATCAATAAAGGTGTAGGTGTCATCACGGTTATGTTTGTGATCGGTATCATTGTTTTCCTGATGTCTGTTAAGACACCGCAAAATAATAAACAAAATAATAAATAGGGGATTCGAGAATCTGTTGGAGTGTCCTTATATTATGATTGATGATTTGGAGGAGTTTAAGGTGTTTGCCTTGAACTCCTCCTTGTCACCTCTCCCCTTGTATTTGAAGAATTTATTTGTTACAATAGCGCCATAGAAATAAGGGAGAGGCAGGTATGTTATATGAGTGAAGATCAGACCAGAGACACACAGGCGCAGGAGAGCACATCGCAGCAGGATCAGCAGTATGGTCAGTATGGGGAGAATCCATACAATAATAATCCCTATAATAATAACCCATACAATGGCAGCCCGTATAATGAAAATCCGTATGGCCAGTATAACAGTCCTTATCAGCAGGGTGCGACTAACAGTAAGAAACCGGGAAATGGCCTTGGAATCGCATCCATGGTGCTGGGTATTGTTTCCCTGGTGCTGTTCTGCAGCGGCATCAATATCATTCTTGGTATTCTGGCGCTTATTTTCGGTATCATCCAGATTGCCCGTCATGGCAAGAAGGGCATGGCCATTGCCGGAATCGTCACCAGTGTGATATCCATTGTGATGTTTGTAGTATCCTGGGGACTTCTGCTGGGAAGCGAGAACTTTATCAATACAATGCAGCAGGAACTGTTAGAACTGGAAGAAGACAGCGATCTTGATGAACTGTATGACGAATTGTATGATGAGCTGTACGATGATTACGGTATAGACATTGACTCCGACACAGACACAGATACTGACATTGACAATGACAATGACTCTGATGTTGATTCTGATATTGATATTGATATGGATGTGGACCCGGATGATGCGATCTGATCAGATCATCTGATGAGTCGGTCAGTAAATTTTTTGTCCATTCTTGACAATCCATGTGATTGAAAGTATAATTTTGCATATGTAATCGAAAACAATGCGTTGAGGAAGACAGTACGCAAGGAGACAGAAAGTATAGCGAGCCGGGTATGGTGGAAGCCGGCACGAGTATGGCCCTGCGGAAGATCACTTCTTAGCAGCAGACTGAACGGGCGACCAAGTAGGAAAGACGTATTTCTCCGCGTTAAGGAGGACATGTATGCAGGGGATGTCGCAGAGCAATGTATTCTGCAGTTTCTTAAGTACAGCGTATTAGGTGGTTATGTGAGTGCACAGCTCTCGTCCTATGCGACGAGGGCTGTTTTTTATTTTTATGAGAAAGGAACACGACAATGTATAAGAAAGTAACAACGGACTTAAACTTTGTGGAGAGGGAGAAAGCAACACAGAAGTTCTGGGAGGAGAATCATATCTTCCAAAAGAGTATGGAAAATCGCAAGGGTGGGGAGACCTATACCTTCTATGACGGACCGCCTACTGCTAACGGCAAGCCCCATATCGGTCATGTGCTGACCCGTGTAATCAAGGACATGATTCCCCGTTACCAGACCATGAAGGGTAAATATGTTCCGAGAAAGGCCGGATGGGATACCCACGGTCTGCCGGTGGAGCTGGAAGTGGAGAAACTTCTGGGATTGAATGGCAAGGAGCAGATCGAAGAGTACGGTATGGAGCCTTTCATCAAGAAATGTAAGGAATCCGTGTGGAAATATAAAGGGATGTGGGAGGATTTCTCCGGCACGGTAGGCTTCTGGGCAGACATGGATAATCCCTATGTAACTTATGATGATAATTTTATTGAGTCTGAATGGTGGGCGCTGAAAGAGATCTGGAACAAGAAGCTGCTTTACAAGGGCTTTAAGATCGTTCCCTACTGCCCCCGCTGCGGTACCCCGCTGTCCTCTCAGGAGGTGGCTCAGGGATATAAGACAGTTAAGGAACGGTCTGCTATTGTACGTTTCAAGGTTGTGGGCGAGGATGCCTATTTCCTTGCATGGACTACAACTCCCTGGACACTGCCTTCTAACGTGGCACTTTGCGTGAATCCGGATGAGACATACTGTAAGGTAAAGGCTGCGGATGGTTACACCTATTATATGGCACAGGCGCTGCTTGACAATGTACTGGGCAAACTGGCAAATGAGGAAGAAGGCACAGCAGCTTATGAGATCCTGGAGACATACACCGGTAAAGATCTGGAATACAAAGAGTATGAGCCTTTATATGCCTGCGCTGCAGAAGTGGCTGCAAAACAGCATAAGAAAGGCCACTATGTGACCTGTGATACCTATGTTACCATGTCCGACGGTACCGGCATCGTTCATATTGCACCTGCTTTTGGTGAGGATGATGCCAATGTGGGACGCAAGTACGACCTGCCTTTTGTACAGTTTGTAAACGGCAAGGGTGAACTGACAGAGGAGACGCCATATGCAGGTGTCTTCGTAAAGAAAGCAGATCCCATGGTACTTAACGATCTGGACAAAGAAGGCAAGCTCTTTGATGCACCGAAATTTGAGCATGATTATCCTCATTGCTGGAGATGTGATACACCGCTGATCTATTATGCAAGAGAATCCTGGTTTATCAAGATGACTGAGGTAAAGGATGACCTGATCAGAAACAACAATACTGTAAACTGGATTCCGGAATCCATCGGTAAGGGCCGTTTTGGCGACTGGCTGGAAAATATCCAGGACTGGGGTATTTCCCGTAACCGTTACTGGGGAACTCCGTTAAATATCTGGGAATGTGAGGAGTGCGGACATCAGGAATCAGTGGGAAGCAGAGCGGAATTAGCAGAGCGTACCGGCAATCCGGAAGCTGCCAAGGTGGAACTGCATCGTCCTTACATTGATGAGGTGACTTTCCCCTGCCCATGCTGTGGCAAGACCATGAAGCGTGTGCCGGAGGTTATTGACTGCTGGTTTGATTCCGGTGCAATGCCTTTTGCACAGCATCATTATCCTTTTGAAAATCAGGAAGTCTTTGAACAGCAGTTCCCGGCACAGTTTATTTCCGAGGCTGTGGATCAGACCAGAGGCTGGTTCTATTCCCTGATGGCAGAGTCCACTCTGCTGTTTAACAAGGCACCTTATGAAAATGTTATCGTGCTGGGTCATGTGCAGGATGAGAACGGACAGAAGATGAGTAAGTCCAAAGGAAATGCGGTGGATCCTTTTGAGGCACTGGATACTTATGGCGCAGATGCCATCCGCTGGTATTTCTATATCAACTCCGCTCCCTGGCTGCCTAACCGCTTCCATGGCAAGGCTGTACAGGAGGGACAGCGGAAATTTATGGGTACTCTGTGGAATACCTATGCATTCTTTGTGCTGTACGCGAATATTGATGAATTTGACGCAACAAAATATGAACTGGAATATGATAAATTATCCGTAATGGATAAGTGGCTTCTGTCCAGACTCTACTCTACCGTGGCAGAAGTGGATGATGATCTGGGCAACTACCGGATTCCTGAGGCTGCAAGAGCATTAGATGACTTTGTAGATGACATGAGTAACTGGTATGTACGCCGCAGCCGTGAGCGTTTCTGGGCAAAGGGTATGGAGCAGGATAAGATCAATGCATATATGACACTTTATACTGCACTGGTAACCATCGCAAAGACTGCAGCACCCATGATCCCCTTCATGACAGAGGAAATTTACCAGAATCTGGTGAGAAGCATTGATGCAGATGCTTCCGAAAGTATCCATCTGTGTGACTTCCCGGAAGTGAAGAGAGAGTGGATCGACAGCGAGCTGGAAAGCAACATGGATGAACTGTTGAAGATCGTTGTTATGGGCCGTGCATGCCGTAACTCTGCTAACATCAAGAACCGTCAGCCTATCGGACAGATGTATGTAAAGGCAGAGAAGGAACTCCCGGATTACTTCGTGGAGATCATTGCTGATGAGCTGAATGTAAAGAAGGTAGATTTCACACAGGATGTGTCAGCCTTTACCGCTTATACTTTCAAACCGCAGCTTCGTACCGTTGGACCGAAATACGGTAAATTCTTAGGCGGAATCCAGAAGGCACTGGCTGCATTAGACGGCAATCAGGCAATGGCACAGCTTAAGGCAGAAGGTGCGCTGACTCTTCCGGAGGTAGATGCGTCCATCCGCCTGACAGAGGAAGATCTGCTGATCACCATGGCTCAGATGGAGGGATACGTCAGCGAGCAGGATCAGGCTATGACGGTTGTGCTGGATACCAATCTGACAGAGGAACTCTTAGAGGAAGGATTTGTCAGGGAACTGGTAAGCAAGATCCAGACCATGAGAAAAGAAGCAGGATTTGAAGTTACCGATAAGATTACTGTGAAATATGCAGGAAATGATAAGGTTGTAGGAATTTTCGAGAAATATAATGACACGATTTGCAGCGAGGTATTGGCCTTGTCCACAAATGACGGCAATGATGGGGACTACGTGAAAGAGTGGAATATTAACGGCGAGAAAGTGACGCTGAGTGTAACAAGACAGTAGGAGGACCTAATGAAAAAGGCATTTGACAAGCAGGAATTTAAAAAGCAGGTAAAAGACAATGTAAAATTGTTATACCGCAAAAATTTCGGAGAGGCAAATAATCAGGAAGTATATCAGGCGGTGGCCCTGGCAGTTAAGGACGAAGTCATTGATAACTGGCTGGCTACCCAGGAGGAAATGGAAAAGACAGATCCTAAGATGGTATACTATATGTCCATGGAATTTTTGATGGGAAGAGCTTTGGGTAATAACCTGATCAACCTGTGTGCATATCAGGATGTTAAGGAAGCCCTGGAAGAACTGGGATTTGACATCAATGCCATAGAAGATGAAGAGCCGGATCCTGCATTGGGAAACGGCGGTCTGGGAAGACTGGCTGCGTGCTTTATGGAGTCCTTATCCACACTGGGTTATCCGGCATACGGCTGCGGTATCCGGTATCACTATGGTATGTTTAAGCAGAAGATTGAGGACGGCTACCAGAAGGAAGTTCCGGATAACTGGCTGAAAAACGGATATCCCTTTGAACTGAAACGCCCGGAATACTCTCACGAGGTTCATTTCGGCGGTTATGTAAGAAGTGAGATGGGACCAAATGGTAAGATCAAGTTTATTCATGAGGGATACAGCTCTGTTATCGCTGTTCCCTATGATATGCCCATTGTCGGATATGACAATGATGTGGTAAATACCCTGATGATCTGGGATGCGGAACCCAAGTCCGTATTTAACCTGGAATCCTTTGATAAGGGTGAGTATGCAAAGGCGGTTGAGGAGGAAAACCTTGCCAGAAATCTGGTGGAGGTGCTCTATCCCAATGATAACCATATTTACGGTAAGGAACTTCGGCTGAAACAGCAGTATTTCTTTGTGTCTGCCAGCCTTCAGAGAGCCATCGGCCGCTACATGAAGCATCATGATGATGTCCGTAAGCTTTACGAGAAGGTTACCTTCCAGATGAATGATACCCATCCCACTCTGGCTGTGGCAGAACTGATGCGTATCCTTCTGGATGAATTTGATCTTGAATGGGATGAGGCATGGGAAGTGACCACAAAGGCATGTGCCTATACCAACCATACCATTATGGCAGAGGCTTTGGAGAAGTGGCCCATCGAGATCTTTTCCCGTCTGCTGCCCAGAGTTTACCAGATCGTTGAGGAGATCAACCGTCGGTTTGTGCTGGAGATCCAGAACAGATATCCGGGAGATTACGGCAAGGTAAACCGTATGGCTATCATTATGGATGGCCAGGTAAAGATGGCGCATCTGGCCATTGCTGCCGGCTATTCCGTAAACGGTGTGGCAAGACTTCATACAGAGATCCTGAAACATCAGTCTCTGAAGGATTTCTATGAGATGTATCCGGAGAAGTTCAACAACAAGACAAACGGAATTACTCAAAGAAGATTCCTGCTGCACGGCAACCAGCTGCTGGCTTCCTGGGTGACAGATCATATTGGCAAGGAATGGATCACGGATCTGTCACAGATGAAGAAACTGGAACTTTTTGTGGATGACAAGAAGGCCCAGCATGAGTTTATGAATATCAAATACCAGAACAAACTGCGTCTGGCAGAATATATCAGAGAGCATAACGGCATTGAAGTGGATCCGAGATCCATCTTTGATGTGCAGGTGAAGAGACTGCATGAGTATAAGCGCCAGCTTCTGAATATCCTTCATGTGATGTATCTCTACAATCAGATCAAGGAACATCCGGAGATGGAATTCTATCCCAGAACCTTCATCTTTGGCGCAAAGGCTGCGGCAGGATATAAGATTGCCAAGCTCACCATCAAACTCATCAACAATGTGGCGGAAGTCATCAATAATGATCAGAGCATTGACGGCAAGATCAAGGTAGTTTTCATTGAAGATTACAAGGTATCCAACGCAGAGTGGATCTTTGCGGCAGCAGATGTATCCGAACAGATCTCCACTGCCAGCAAGGAAGCATCCGGTACCGGTAACATGAAGTTTATGTTAAACGGTGCAGTGACCATCGGAACCATGGACGGTGCCAATGTGGAGATGGTGGAAGAGATGGGAGAGGAGAATGCCTTCATCTTTGGTATGAGCGCAGATGAAGTCATCGCCCATGAGCATAACAGAGATTATTATCCCATGGATATCTTTAATCAGGATCAGGATATCCGGAAAGTGCTGATGCAGCTTATCAACGGCTTTTACAGCGCCGAGGATTCCGAACTGTTCCGTCCGCTGTATAATTCCCTGCTGAATACCCAGTGTACCCAGTATGCGGACACCTACTTTGTTCTGAAGGATTTCCGTTCCTATGCAGAGGCACAGCAGCGGGTGATGGAAGCATATATGGACCAGGATCGCTGGGCAAGAATGGCAATGATGAACACCGCCAATGTGGGTAAGTTCTCATCTGACCGGACTATTCAGGAATATGTGGACGATATCTGGCATCTGGATAAGATTACTGTGCGTAAATAGTTGTAAATGTGATAAAATCATGTCATGAAGAAAAAGAGGTGACAGACATGAGTAATCCCTATATGGATGACGATGGAAATGTTGACATGGAAGAGGCAAAAAAAGCCTTTCACGAGAAATATCCCGAGATTGAGCCGGAAAACCGTGCAAAGTACAGCTGGATGATGATGGTTCCCTACCTGCTGGTTTTCCTGGTGCAGCTGGGACTGATGTTCTTTGTGCTGCAGCTGATGTTTGTGTATAAAGTAGTGAATTTCACAGAAGGCAGTTACATGGGCTTTGTGGCAGATCTGGTGGAGCTTACCGGCGGAACCACATTTAATCTGGTGGTCTCCGTTCTGTATGCACTGATCACCAGCGTCTGGTTTGGTATCTGGTACCGCCGCAAATTTTACCCCTCAGCCTGTAAGCATGAGAGCAGCTGGAAGAAAAACCCTGTTATGATGATCGTTGGGATCCTGTGTGTGGGTATCGGTGCCCAGTATCTGTGCACCTATCTTATGAATGGTCTGGCCATGATGTTCCCCAGCTGGCTTGTGATGTATCAGCAGCTTATGGAAAATGTGGGACTTGGCACAGGAGAACTGGGAGTATTGACGGTGATCTATACTGTGCTCATCGGGCCTGTGGCAGAAGAGCTGACGTTCCGCGGACTGACCCTTGGATATGGTCGTAAGTCAGTTCCTTTCTGGATGGCCAATGTTACCCAGGCACTTTTGTTTGCCATGCTCCATATGAATCCCTTGCAGAGTATCTATACTTTTGTTCTGGGACTTTTGCTGGGGTATATGGTATACCAGACAGACAGCATTGTGACCGGTATTCTGGCACATATGTGTTTCAATTTTATTGGTGCGGTGATCCCCGGAGTGATCCTGGGCGGAACCACACCGGTGACCTTCTTTATTTTCCTGCTGGCGGCTATGATCGTGACTTATCTGGGCATAGAGCTGATAAGAAAATGCAACCCCAGATAGTACAAGAGGCAGCATGAGAAGATGAACATGTAAATGTAAATGAAAATGGGAGAATTGTCATGGCATTTGCACATCTGCATACGCATACGGAGTACAGTCTTTTAGACGGATCCAATAAGATAAAAGAATATGTGTCCCGGGTAAAAGAACTGGGGATGACCGCGGCAGCGATTACAGATCATGGCGTCATGTTTGGCGTCATTGATTTTTATAAAGAGGCAAAAAAGCAGGGGATCAATCCGGTGCTGGGATGTGAGGTCTATGTGGCACCGGGATCCCGTTTTGACCGGGAATCCGGTCATGGGGAAGACCGATACTATCATCTTGTGCTTCTGGCGGAGAATAATACCGGTTATCAGAACCTCATGAAGATCGTTTCCATTGGTTATGTGGAGGGCTACTATTACAAGCCCCGGGTGGATCGCGAGACCCTGGAGAAGTATCACGAAGGTATCATTGCCCTCAGCGCCTGCCTGGCGGGAGAAGTGCAGAAACTGCTTTCCCGGGGAATGTATCAGGAGGCAAAGGAGGCAGCCTGCTGGCATGAGAACTGCTTTGGAAAAGGAAATTATTTTCTGGAGCTGCAGGACCATGGCCTGGAGGAACAGCAGCTGGTGAATCAGGGACTGCTGCGTTTGTCCCAGGAAACCGGTATTGAGCTGGTTGCCACCAATGATATTCATTACACCTATGCGGAAGATGCCTCAGCTCACGATATCCTTTTGTGTATTCAGACCGGAAAAAAGGTAACGGATGAGAACAGAATGCGTTATCTGGGTGGACAGTATTATGTAAAGTCGGAAGAGGAAATGCGGGCGCTGTTTCCCTACGCCGGACAGGCATTGGATAACACAGCGAAAATTGCGGACCGCTGTCATGTGGAGATTGAGTTTGGCGTTACCAAACTGCCTCATTATGAGGTGCCGGAAGGGTATGATTCCTGGACATATCTGAATAAATTATGTTATGAGGGATTGGATCGCTGTTATGGAGAGAGAGCAGAGGAACTGAAGCCCCGTCTGGAATACGAACTGAATGTGATAAAGTCCATGGGATATGTGGATTATTTCCTGATCGTGTGGGATTTTATCAATTATGCCAGAACCCATGACATCCCGGTGGGACCCGGCCGTGGATCT
This sequence comes from uncultured Pseudobutyrivibrio sp., assembly GCA_945946605.1. Taxonomy (GTDB): domain Bacteria; phylum Bacillota; class Clostridia; order Lachnospirales; family Lachnospiraceae; genus Pullilachnospira_A. The sequence continues at coordinate 20,637 of CAMEWP010000013.1, forward strand.
GCTGCCGGAAGTCTGGTTTCCTACACCACCGGGATCACCAACATTGACCCGATCCGTTACAATCTTCTATTTGAACGATTCCTGAATCCGGAACGTGTGTCCATGCCGGATATTGATATCGATTTCTGCTTTGAACGACGGGGAGAAGTCATCGATTACGTGGTGGAAAAATATGGCAAAGAATGTGTGACACAGATCGTGACCTTTGGTACCTTAGCAGCCAGGGGTGTGATCCGTGATGTGGGCCGGGTGATGGATCTGCCCTACGGTTTTGTGGACAATATTGCCAAAAATATCCCAAATGAACTGAACATTACCATAGACAAAGCACTGGTGATGAATCCGGAACTCCGGAAGATGTATGAAGAGGATGACACGGTGCATCAGCTTATCGATACGGCGAAACGACTGGAAGGACTGCCCCGCCATACATCCATGCATGCGGCGGGAGTAGTGATCTCCCAGAAGCCTATGGATGAATATGTACCTTTATCCCGTGCCAGTGACGGTACCATCACCACCCAGTTTACCATGACTACCATTGAGGAACTGGGACTTCTGAAGATGGATTTCCTGGGACTGCGAACCCTGACGGTGATCGACAACGCATCCAAAATGGCTGCGGCAAACCATGGAGTTACTCTGGATATGGATGCCATCGACTATGATGACCCCAAAGTATTGGAGCTCATCGGAAGCGGCAGGACAGAAGGCATTTTCCAGTTGGAAAGTGCAGGCATGAAGAATTTCATGAAGGAACTGAAACCGGAATCCTTAGAGGATATCATTGCCGGAATCTCTTTGTACCGGCCGGGACCCATGGATTTCATTCCGGCCTACATCAAGGGAAAAAATGATAAGAGTTCCATTACCTATGACTGCCCCCAGCTAGAACCTATTCTGGAACCCACATACGGCTGTATTGTCTACCAGGAGCAGGTAATGCAGATCGTTCGTGATCTGGCAGGTTATTCCATGGGACGAAGCGACCTGGTGCGCCGTGCCATGTCCAAGAAGAAAACCGATGTAATGGCACGGGAGCGGCAGAACTTCGTTTACGGTAATCCGGAGGAGGGCGTGAAGGGCTGTGTGGCCAACGGCATTGACGAGGCTACGGCCAATAAGATCTACGATGATATGACAGACTTTGCCAAGTATGCCTTTAACAAATCCCACGCGGCAGCCTATGCGGTGGTGGCGTATCAGACAGCCTACCTGAAATGCTATTATCCGGTGGAATTTATGGCAGCACTGATGACATCTGTGATCGATAATTCTTCAAAAGTATCGGAGTATATCCAGGTTTGCCGCAATATGGGCATTCAGGTACTGCCGCCGGATATCAACTGCGGAGAAGGACCCTTTACGGTGGATGGTGGAGCCATCCGCTACGGTATGTATGCCATCAAGAGTGTGGGCAGACCGGTGATCGACGCAATCCGGAAAGAACGCCGGGAAAGAGGCGTATTTAAGACACTGGAGGACTTTATTACCAGGGTAAACGGAAAGGAT
>CAMEWP010000014.1 GCA_945946605.1 uncultured Pseudobutyrivibrio sp.
AGTCCTATCTCATCACAAACCTGCAGTAAATCTTTGGAGGGCGGATTGTGGGCCAGACGCACGGCATTGAATCCCGCATCTTTCAGATTTTTCAGTTTACGATACTCGCTGTCATACAAAGACACGGCTCCCAAAAGTCCATTGTCATGATGGATGCAGCCACCTTTCAATTTCACTGTCTCCCCATTGATCCTCAGACCGTGGACTGCATCTGTGGTGATGGTACGGATACCAAAAACAGTTTCTGCCTGATCCACCATTCCGGCAGCCTTCTCCTGATTCAGTCTGACACTGAAGGTTCCCATGTCTTCTGCTTCTGCCTTTACCATGTAAAGATTTGGATGATCTGCATCCCAAAGTGAAACATTTTCTGCTCTCAGTGCCACTCTTGCTGTTGCAACGCTGCCGCTCTTTACCAGAACAATAGATTCTCCCGATGCAGCTTTCTTACCGCCGTTCTTTTCTGCCAGGTCAGCCCTCACTTTTACCTGACGATCCATATCCGTCTCGTTCTTTACGGTAACTTCTGCCATAAGGAAGGCTTCCTCTGCCCTCTTTCCTGCTTCCGTGATATCTGAGATTCCTTCCAGTTTCACAGTATAAGCAAAGATTCCTTCCGGTTCGATATGGATACGATTAGCATGGGCCAGTTCCACATGACGGTAAATTCCGGCGCCGGAATACCAGCGGCTGTTGGGCTGCATGCTGGGGTTTACCATAACGGAAATACGGTTTTTCTCCCCGTAATACAGGCGGTCGGTAATATCCACCGTAAAGGGGGTATACCCGTAATGATGCAGCTGTACAAGGCTGCCGTTGACGGAAACAGATGCGTTCATCATGGCTCCGTCAAATTTCAGGAAAATCTTCTCTCCTTCCCATTCTGCCGGAATCTCCAGATTCTTCGTATAAGTGGCTGCCCCTTCGGTAAAATAGCCCATGGCCGGTCCCGCAGGTGCATCCGGTTTCACATCACTTTCGATCATGTAATCATGAGGCAGGTTTACTTTTTTGCCAAAACCTCCTGTTCCCAATGCCTGCATCAACATTACATTTCCCTTTTGAAATGACCAGTCTCTGTCCAAACTTTCCCAATACATATCTTTTCCTCCCACATTTCATTGATAAAGTATGATTTCAGAATAAAATCTTTTTCCGGCCATGACAAGGACGATTTTGTGTGCTATATTAAAAAACAGGGACGATTTGCACGATTTGTGTTTTTCAAATCCAAATTTTAAAATCCATATTTTCACGCCCATATTTTCAAGAAAGGAAAGATCTGCACATGGCTGAATGGAACCTGCATTTAACAGAAGACCTTTACGGCAAGACACATCCGGTATTTTTTTCTCTATCAGAGCGGGTAGAAGGTTACCGGGGATTTTACTGTACGGATCAGGGAACCCAGGCATCGGATGCATCCGCCGGATCTCCTTCTTTGGAAGAATTTTCAGCCTCCCCGTCTTCCCTTGACACCCGCAAAAGCATGGCAAATTTTTCCGCAATGATGACACTGTACGATTCTTCCGGCACAGAGTATACCTTCAGCCCCATGGGCATGCGCCGGGTGCAGCGGCAGATCCCCTGGCAGGGTCATTATCACACCCACGAATACATCGAGATCCTCTATGTAATCCAGGGATCCTTTGAACAGATCCTTTTAGGAGAGCACCGGACATTTTTAGCCGGGGAATGTGTCATCACCGACCAGAATTTGGTGCACGCAGATTATTTGTCCAAAAAAGAAAACACCGCTGTGCTGTTTCTTTCCCTGCAACGGGACTATCTGGATCAGCTGCTCTCCTCCTATGATCACAAGGACGATCTGCAGCGTTTCTTCTTTCACGCCCTCCGCCGCCAGCAGAAAGAACAGAGTTATCTGCATCTGCGTCCGGAACATCCGGGACAGCAGGCTGAAACAGATCACATTTTAGAGATCATCACACAGGAAAGTTTCTTCCCACGGGAAGGTTCTCCCCTGATCATTCAGGGATATCTGATCCGTTTTCTGTCCCTTCTCTGTCGGGATTACCATATGCAGCTGCACTCCTCCGATCAGGAGAGCAAAGAAAAAGCGTTCCTGTATGAACTGGAACGCTATATCCGTCTGCACTATGCCACCGTTACATCTGCTGAGTTAGAGCAGGTCTTTCATTATCATAGAAATTATTATCATCTGATCCTTCAGAAATACAGAGGTGTCAGTTTTCGGACCTATGTCCGTCAGATCCGGTTGGACAATGCAGCCAGGCTGCTGACCACCACAAACCTCCCCACCCGGGAGATTGGTATGCTGGTGGGTTATCACAATAACAGCCATTTCTATCATCTGTTTGAGGAGCAGTTCGGAAAATCCCCGGGAGAATATCGGGCTTAATGTAAAATTTTTTAAATGTAATTTTTTTAAATTTGTACTTTACATATCCACCTGGCCTGTGCTATAATACCTTTTGTTGTCGGAGTATGGCGTAGCTTGGTAGCGCGCTCGGCTGGGGGCCGAGAGGTCGCAGGTTCAAATCCTGTTACTCCGATTTCAAAAAAGGATGTCCGATGGACATCCTTTTTTCGTGTCTTCTGTTCGTATCGGTTTTTGATCTGATATACCGATCCGTCTTATCGAGGGATCAGTTCCACCTTCACCTGGTAGTGTTTTTTCTCCCCGGGCGCAAGGAATTTTAACATTCCGCTGCGGCGCATCACATCTCTTCCATCCGGGTAACAGTTGCCGCATTCCAGTCCCAGTACATAGTCCCGTACTCCCATCATCTTCCATTCCACAAAGCCATCCAGTTCCTTTGCATTAAAAGAAATCTGCAGCTCCGTTTCCAGTTTCGGCTGATAGATGGATGCTTTTCCGAATTCATCCGGGAATTTGTGATAATAACACCGTTCCTGATATCCCGCCTGGGGCTTTTCCATATGCATCCAGTTGGCGATATCCTCCGCCGCATGTTCATCTCTGGGCAGTACCTCAGATGATGGGATGGTGATCACGCTGTCCTCATCCAGCAGCGGATATCCTATATTCATATGATACAGGATTTCCAAGGGATAAGTCTGATCGCCTCTGTTTTCTATCTCATCATCAATGGTAAAAACATTTTCTTTCTTCGAAACGGTAATGGTTCTGTTCAATACCATTTTCCGTCCAAAGATCACCTCATCCCTGGTCACTGTGTGTATCCGGATATCCTCTTCATCTTCCTCCCAATATGCCTGTTCACAGGGAAGGTTTGCAATGGATCCGTGAAGGGGCAGCTCCTCTCCCTGGTCTGTGCAGGGACTTCCCACCGCCTGCAGTCCGCAGGTGGTCAGATATCCCGCCGTAAAGGAGGAAAGCCAGTTGCTTCCCGTCTTATCATAATAAGCCGGCGCCACATATCCACAGGGGGACATATAGCTCATATTTCTTCCCAGAAACCGCAGTCTTGTAATATCCCCATTCCGGTCAGGAGAAACACAAAGTTCCAGTCCCAGTCCATTGCAAATTTCATACAGGCGCATTCCATCGCCTTTTCCCCCTGTCAGCCGGTGTTCCTCCACACCGCTGATCTGGGTTTCATGTCCAATATAAGGATTCATCTTTTATTCCTCCATCAAGCCTCTTACCGCCGGATACACCTTCTCGTATCGTTCAAAAATCTTTTCGTATTTTTCATGCATTTCGGGTCTGGGATAAAAGGTCTTTGTCTCCTCCACCATATACGTTGCCGCTTCCTTCAGATCTGCAAAGCATCCAATTGCCACACCCGTAAGCATGGCACTTCCCACAGTGCCTGCATCCACCGTCTTCAAAGCCGTCATAGGCACACCCAGCATATCCGCTTTCATCTGCATCCATTCCGCCGAATGCGCTCCCCCTCCGGTGGCATGCATCTTTGTAAAATGACAGCCGGATCCCTGAAGAGCCTTAAGGTTTAAATACATTTCATAAACCACGCCTTCCATACAGCCTCTGTAAATATCCGCTGTGGACGTTGCTGTGGTCAGCCCCAGCACAGCACCTTTCGATCCCGTATCCATATAAGGCGTAGCTGCTCCTGCGAAATGGGGCAGCACCAAAAGACCGGAAGGTTCTTCTTCCCCGTCAGTTTCCTTTCGGTAAGCCTCCTCCAGATATTCATTGACACTGACTCCTGCATCCTTTGCCATTTCTTTTTCTTTTTTTGCCAGGGTATCCGTACACCACTGCATCAGGGCTCCCCCGGTATAGGAAAATGCGTATGTCACATATTTTCCGGGAATCACATAGGGAACAATGCAAAAATATCCCTGATACATCACATCCACATCCGGGATACCGTCAAAAATCGGTGTGATGCACTCCACGGTTCCTGCCCCGTCCACTGCAACATCCGAAGAAAAGGCGCCGGCGCCTACCGCTGCTGCCACCTGATCATGACTGACAGAGACAATATGGCAGTTCTTAGAAAGTCCTGTCCGTTCTGCCGTCTCTGTTCGGATGCATCCCACATCTGTACCTGTGGGCACAGGTGTGGAGAACAGTTTCCTATCGATTCCTGCTGCATCCAGAATTTCCCCGCTCCAGTCTAATGTAGTGATGTCAAAGGCCATGGTTCTGGTGGCAAGGGAATAGTCAATCTGCCTTTTTCCCGTAAGATGGTACACCACATAGTCTTCCATCAGAAACACATAGGCTGCCTTTTCATAAACCTCCGGCTGATGCTCCCTGATCCACATCAGTTTGGATATACTGTACATCTCATGGGGACGCAGGCCTGTGATCTTTGCCATGTGTTTCTTTCCCAGTTTTTCCGTCAGGGCAGCGCACTCTTTGGCGCCTCTGGGATCCGTGTAGAGCATGGCAGGATGAAGCGGTGTTCCCGCCTCATCTGTCATCACAAAAGTCTCTCCAAAACTGGTGATCCCGATACCTGCAATTTCCGGAAACTGTCCTGCCATCTCCTGCAGCACGCCGTATACCCCGTCCATCACGGCAGATACATCGATCTCATGGCCACTGACAGCGCGCCTGCTGGGATAATCCCGGTAGGCTTTTCCCATATATTTTCCTTTTTCATCGAAAACCGTGCATTTACATCCGGTGGTTCCGATGTCCAATCCGCCAATATACATATGCTTCTCTCCCTGTTTCTTTCTTTTTGGAGATTACTCGTCAATATCTACCCAGTCATATCCCAGGTATGTAGTAAACGCTTCCTTTAAAATGTCTTTCATATGGCCAACACCCACACAGGTATGATGCTTGAATCCGCCTCTGGCCAGTTTGATCATCTTGTCTTCCATGTGATCCATCTGGCAGACACCGGCGCATCCGAAATAAGCATCCTCTATGGGATCATCTGTAAATTCCGCCTCGCTGGCGTAAATCTTGATCTTTCCATCCACAGTCAGGCAGTTGGAGATGGTGGTCTTCATGGGGCGGATACGGCCTTCATTGGTTCCCCATCCGCTTCCGGGATCGCCCTTGTCAAACATCTTATGGCTGGTAACCGTTCCCTTCTGGGTCATCAGACTCTGGGCTGTGGATCCGCAGTGGAACAGAATCACTTTATCTTCCGCGTCTCCGTAATTGTTGTTCCAGTCTAAAACAGCCGTAGGTTCTTCACTTGCCAGTGCCATGGCACGCATAGAAATCGCAGAGGTCAGATCGATCTCACAGCTGGTGACAATTCCTCTGTCATTCAGTTCAGACAGCAGTACGCAGGGGCATACCCGAAGGATCTGCTCCATCTCATTCCAGCAGCGGATTGCCACTGCATCCAGATGATATTCCTCAATGTACTCGTCAACCACAACAGAAATTTTGGCAAGAACCAGTTTCTTTTCCTGGGGAACCCGGGAGAAATCTGTATAATTTTCAAGACGCACCATCTTTGCCTGCACTGCCGCATCATCATCCGCTTTCTGGTTTACCTTAAAGATCAGTTCAGACAAATCAAACGATTCCACTGTAATTCCATTTTTCTGCAGGCCCACCTCATCAAAACGGGTGGTCTTAAATGCTGTGGTTCTTGCACCGATGCAGCCGATGGTAAAGCGTTTCATTCCGTTTACCACACGGCAGATGGCAGCAAAATCCTTAAGATTTTCCTGGAACTTTTCAGACAGAGGATGAACCACATGGGGTTTTAACACGGTAAATGGCACCTGATACTGGGTAAAGACATCTGTCACAGAAAATTTACCGCAGAAAGCATCCCGGCGATGTGCAAAATCCATCTTGCCGATCTCGTCCGGATATGCCTGCATCAGAATAGGCACGCCTGCATCCTGCAGCGCAGTAATGGCACCGTTCTCGTCTGCAAAAATAGGCATGGAGAAGATCACTCCATCGTACTCACCCTCATGTTCCTTCAAAAACTTCGCATAAAGCAGGCCCTCATCTCTGGTCTCAATACCGCCGTAACGGGTAAGTTCCGGATCCATGGCAATGTAGTCATAACCTGCATCTGTCACTGCCTTGATCATATCTTCTCTTGCACCGTAAATCAGTTCTCCCGGCATAAATCCTCTGTTACAGAATGCCAGGGCAAATGTCATTTTCTTCTTTTCCATGTTCTTCCTACCTCCTCTAATGATCCTTTAATCCATCAATGCAAATGTTCTCATTGCATCCTTCACATTTTCCTTCATAGCCTCTGTGGCTGCCATCACAACGGATGAATAAAATTTCGGTTCCTCCGGCTGCAGTCCTGCCAGGTAATCTGCCGCTGCATTTCCGCCGCTCTTATCCATGTAAGTAAAATAATTGATCTTGCGCACACCGGCTTTGATGCCTGTCTGGAAATCTTCCTTGCTGACACCTGATCCGCCATGCATCACAACCGGAATATCGCCAGTCTCTGTCCGCACATTTTTTACCACATCAAAATCCAGCCGGGGTTTGGTGAGATAAATGCCGTGGGTTGTTCCGAAAGAGCATGCCAGTGCATCGATTCCGGTTGCCTCCACAAATTCTTTCGCCAATACCGGATCTGTGTAAATCTTGGTATCGTCCTCCTCACCGCTGCCGTCCCCGGCTCCGGATTCCCGTTTGCCCATGGATCCCAGTTCCGCCTCAACGCCGCAGTGGTATGATGCTGCCATCTCCACAGCCTTCTTACTGTTGGCCAGATTCTCTTCATAAGGAAGAACAGATCCATCGTACATGATTCCGGTAAATCCCAAATCCAGTGCCTGCTGCAGATACTCCAATGTCTCGCCGTGATCTAAATGTACGCACACCGGAACAGCCGCCTTCTTTGCATGATCAACCATAATGGGGCCGATAACAGACAGCGGGATCCAGGGTTCATGACACTGTGCAAACTGAATGATAACAGGTACATCCAGTTCTTCCGCAGCACCGATCACCGCCATCAGGCTTTCCAGATTCGGTGTATTAAAGGAACCCACCGCAATATTTCTCTCCTCAGCAATTTCCATAATCTCTTTCAGACTTACTAACATTTGGTCCTCCTTCTTTCAGGGCATCATGCCCTCTCATCAAATATTTTATCGGATTCTGTCTTCATCCTATCATGACAGCAGCGCAGAAAATAGAGGTTTTCGTTCTAAAAACTTTGAATTTGTTCGCCTCCTATGTTATGCTGATCACAGCCTCCTTTGGACAGATCCACTGACTCCTGTTTTTTCAGGAAGACCTTTCTGTTTTTTGGGATGCGTTTCCTTTTTGCATAGCATTGGTTGGGATTGGCTGTATTTCCCAGCGCCTGTTCCGCCATTGGTCCTGCGGTGTCCGGCCGCTGCTTTGACATCTCCCCGGGGTGTCCGCCCACAAAAAAGACAACCTGACATCAATTTCTTTGGTGTCTAAGGGCGCACACCGCTCAGTGGATATCTGCTTTGTTTGGCAAGCGTCGCCGGCCAGCGGACCGGCGCTTTGCCAAACTACAGCATCTTCGCTAGTGCGCCCTAAGGCACCTGCGAAATCGGTCAAATGGTTGTCTTTTGCAGGCGGCCACCTCCGGGAAGATGTCAAACATTGGACGAACACCGTTTATTCGGAAAATGGCGGAACGGGTGCGGGAAATACCCAATGACAACCAGCGGCAAAAAGAAAATGCGTCTCCGAAAAACAGATACGTCTTCAGAAATCAAATATCTGTCAGTGGATCTGTCCAAAGGAGGCTGTGATCACGATTTCATAGGAGGCGAACATGATATCAACGTTTAATCTGGAAAAACTCTCTTCGCTGCTGCAGGATTTCTATACGGTGACCCATATCCGTATCACTGTGTTTGATGAAAATTTCCACGAGATCCTATCCTACCCGAAGGAACGGGCTCTCTTTTGTCAGTTGATCCGGCAGGATGAATGCGCTCACCGGGCCTGTGTCCAGTGTGATGAAGCAGCCTGTCAGCGGGCTTCCCGGATGCACCATACCTATATTTACCGCTGCCATGCGGGACTGACGGAGGCCATTACTCCCATTTACATGGGCAATATTGTGATCGGATACCTTTTCTTCGGCCACGTTTTCGCCTATGATTCCACAGATTGCGGCTGGGAATCCATCCAGAAGAAATGTCAGGCTTACCGTGTGGATGCCGAAGAACTGAAGAAAGCTGCCGAATCCATGCCTCTGATGTCCGAGGAGTATATCATGTCAGCCTCACACCTGCTCCATGCCATCGCCAGTTATCTCTGTATCGAGCGGATGGCCACCCTTCGTTATGAGAATCTGCCTGTGCAGATTGACAACTATATTCAGGAACACCTGACGGAAGATCTGACAGCAGACAGACTCTGTCAGGAATTTTCCATCGGAAAAACAAAATTATACGAAATAGCAAAGCGCAGTTACGGCATGGGGATTGCGGAACACATCCGCAATCTGCGCATAGAAAAAGCAAAGACTCTGCTGAGGGAGCAGCCGGATACCCCCATCAGCCAGATTGCCTTTGCCTGTGGATTTTCTGACTATAACTACTTTATCACGGTTTTTTCCCGTGTCACCGGAACAACCCCTGCAAAATATGCCAAGTCCTGCCGGACAGTTTAGGCTCCGCCAATAGCGCTTATTAACATTGGATCCACACGCTCGTTAATTATTTAACTTAATTGTATGGTTCCTCCCCCCATGGTATAATGAATCCGAAAAAATAAGAATACTTTCGATCGTCCTGACAGCCCCGGGCTGTCATGTGCATGGGCGGTCAAAAAGGAGGTAAAAATGCACAGAAATGTCATTGTTGGACAGTCCGGCGGTCCTACAGCCGTAATCAACTCCAGCCTGGTGGGCGTGTACAAAACCGCCAAAGACAGGGGAGCTAAAACCGTTTACGGTATGCGTCACGGCATCAAAGGTCTTCTGGACCGCCAATATGTGGATCTCTCTGATCACATCAAGTCAGACCTGGATATCGACCTTTTGAAGAGAACTCCCTCTTCCTTCCTGGGCTCCTGCCGTTTCAAGCTGCCGGAGATCAAGGAAAACATCGAAATGTACCAGGAAATCTTTTCTATTTTGGAAGAGCTGGATATTGAAGCATTCTTCTATATCGGCGGCAACGATTCCATGGACACCATAAAAAAACTTTCCGATTATGCCATCCTTACCGGAAGCGATATCAAATTCATGGGTGTTCCCAAGACCATTGATAACGATCTGGCCTGCACAGACCACACTCCGGGATACGGCAGTGCTGCCAAATTTATCGCAGCCACCACAAAAGAGATCATCCGGGACGGACTGGTTTACGACTATCCCAATATTACCATCATGGAGATCATGGGACGAAATGCCGGCTGGCTTACCGCTGCCGCTGCCCTTGCAAAGGGCGAGGATTGTGAAGGTGTTGATATGATCTGCCTTCCGGAGGTTACCTTTGATCTGGATAACTTCCTGAATAAAGTGAAAGAACTGCAAACCGGAAACCGTTCCATGGTGATCGCCGTATCAGAAGGTATCAAGGTTGCCGACGGACGATATGTATGTGAGCTGGCTGATCATGTAGAATATGTAGATGCCTTCGGTCACAAACAGCTGGCCGGAACAGGTAAGTTTTTGGCAGATAAAGTCGGAGGAGAACTGGGATTAAAAACCCGCTCCATTGAACTGAGCACCCTTCAGAGATGCGCTGCTCATATGACTTCCCGGGTAGATATCACCGAAGCTTTCCAGGTGGGCGGTGCCGCAGTAAAAGCTGCTTTTGAAGGCGAGACCGGCAAAGTTGTGGTTCTTGTAAGAGAATCCGAAGATCCCTATATCTGTACCACAGACTGCCAGGATGTACATAAGATTGCCAACATCGAGAAAAAGGTACCGTTAGAATGGATCTCTCCGGACGGCTACAATGTTTCCGAGGAATTGGTTCATTACATCCGGCCGTTGATTCAGGCCGAGCTTTCACCGGTAATGGTGGACGGTCTTCCAAGACATTTGAAATTATAAGTACATCAAAAACAGGCCGTGGCGGATATTCTCCGCTGCGGCCTGTTTTTTACTCTTTTTCTCTCTGTTTCTCAATCTAGTCCCGCTTTTTACCGGGAAATAAACCCTATCAATTTTCTTCCAGAATCAGGCACTGATAAGTATCCAGTTCAATTTCCCCTGTCATGACATCCCCTGTTTCAATATCGCGGTAGGTTCCAAGCAGGGTCATGTTTACCGGACTGTTGTTATAATTCTGTACAAACCACAAAGAACCTATGGGCTTCCCTTCGCTTTCTGCAATGTCATCCACCGCCATGGGCTTTCTTTCCGATACCGTTACTCCGGCAGGAAGTCCCTCTGTTTTCAGGCTGCAGCAGATTCCCGTTTCTTCCATCAGCTGACGGTAAAGATCCCGGATGAAATCCATCTCTCCTTCTGCAGCGATAAAATATGCTTTTCCCTTGCCATAGGTATTTCTGGTCAAAGCCGGATATCCTGCATAGAAATCCTGTTCATAGGTAGCCAGCACTTCTGCTTCCTGTGCATGCACCAGAGCGCAGAGATCCTTGATGGCATACTGTTTTCCCTGATAAAGAATGTGATTTTTGATATGCTCCGGCCGCACATCGATCTCCTCTGTACGGATTCCCAGCAGATCGCTGAGGGGATGCTGGCCAAGGAAACACAGATCATTCTCATTTACCTCACCACTCCAGTATGTGGTCACATAGGTGCCGCCTCTTTCCACAAAGCGGCGGACATTTGCCATATAATCTCCCCGATACATATAATTCACAGGTGCGATCACCAGATCGTAATCCTCCAGGGAATCTTCCATATCTACGATATCCACATCAATTCCCATTTCCCAGAATACCTGATAATAGATCATAAAACGGTGACGGAAATCAAAGGGATTGACAACGGCCGCAGCGGCATCCACTGCCCACCAGTTTTCCCAGTCAAAGACCAGTGCTGCCTTAGGCTGATTGCAGGTTCCCAGAACTTTGGAAGAAATGGCCTCCAGCCGCTCTCCCAGCCGGGTCACATCACGAAAGACCCTGGTGTCCCCACCATTTTTGTGATCCACCACTGCTCCATGATATTTTTCACAGCTTCCTCTGCTCTTTCTCCATTGGAAATACTGCACGCTGTCAGACCCGTAAGCAATGGCCTGCAGGGAAGACAGTTCGTGCATTCCCGGACGTTTCAGACTGCAGCGGGGCATCCAGTTTACTGCGGAGGGCACACTTTCCATCAGAAGGAAAGGCTGTTTCTTCAGGCTTCGCATCAGTACATTTCCAAAGGAGCCTCCCACTGCCACCATGGATTCATCCGGCACAAAATGCCAGAAAGGATAATTGTCCAGAGAAACGATATCCAGTTCCTTTGCCCATTTGAAATAGTTAAAGGGTTCAAAGGCTCCCATGAGATTAGTGATCACTGGCCGGTCGCTGTAAGCCCTTACCGCTGCTGCTTCCTCTTTGCAGAAATCCAGCATCTGGTCGCTGTAAAAGCGTTTCCAATCCAGTTTCAGTCCCTGCATACCGTCCTCCCCCAGCTCTGTGGGGCTGTGGATCTGATCCCAGTCTGTAATATAGTTGCTCCAGAAAGAACAACACCAGGCTGCATTTAAGGCATCCAGTGTGCCGTAGCGTTTTTTCAGCCACTCCCGGAACGCTTCCTGGCAGTATGGACAATGGCAGGGCTCACTTCCGCCGCCGTACTCATTGGAAAGATGCCATCCGATCACACCGGGATGGTTGCCAAACCGTTTAGCCAGTTCCGTGTCGATGATCTTCATGCGCTGACGCATCACCGGTGAGGAGGGGCAGAAATTATGGCGACGGCCGTGGATCCTTCGCATTCCGTTGGATTCCACATGATTTACCTCCGGATAATGATCTGTCAGCCAGCGTGGCATGGCACCTGTAGGTGTTGCCAGAATGGTATAGATCCCATTTTCATAGAGCTTGTTGATCCGCTCTTCCAGCCAGTCAAAGTCAAACACACCCTCCTCCGGCTCCAGTTTGCTCCAGGCAAAAATCCCCAGGCTCACCTCGTTTACATGAGCCTTCTTCATCAGTTCAATATCTTCTTCCAGTATCTCCGGGTAGTCAAGCCACTGATCCGGATTGTAATCCCCGCCATGCAGCAGTGCTGCCGGCAGTTTCTTGTATTCACTCATCTGTTGCTCCTTCCTTTATTGCGCATGACGCGTCCTGTATGTTTTGCCTCATATCTGTCTAATATGTCTTATCCACCACCGCTGCCGCTGCTTTCTCCTTGTTGGCCCGGCTTTCTGCTTCATTTTGTTCATAGTACCCCTGGCAGAGCACATCTATGAGATAAGTCTGCCCAGCCTTGGCTGCCAGAGATCCCCGGTCCAGAGGTCCTTCCTGGCCCCCGCACAAAAGCACCTGATCCGCAATGGCCGTGAGAGGCGACTTGCGGTAATGGGTCAGTGCCATCACTTCTGCGCCGGATTTCTTTGCCAGCTCTGCAATACGGATCACATCTCTGGTCGCACCGGAATAGGAGATCATCACCACCAGATCCTCCGGTCCTAACATAGTAGATGTCACTGCCATCATATGGGTATCCGCAATGCAGATCACTTTATCGGTGATCCGCAGAAACTGGTTTCTGGCCTCTTTCGCCACCAAAAGACTGTCTCCAATACCAAAAAAGTAGATCCGCCCAGCCCGCTGCAATGATTCCTGGGCCCGCTGCAGTGTCTGTTCATCCAACAGTTTCTGTGTCTGCTCCATGGCTTCCAGGTGAAGGGCCAGCACCCGGTTTGGCACAGACTGCTGCGCCTTTTCATCTCGCTGTGTGCTGTTCTGGCTCAGGGACAGCAGCATTTTAAACTCCTGATAACCGCTGAGTTCCAGCGTCCGGCAAAACCTCGATACGCTGGCATCTCCCACTCCGCAGGCCTCCGCCAGATCTGAGATAGAAGAAAAACACACATCCTGGGCGTGTGCCAGGCAGTAATCTGCCACCTTCCTCTCCGCTCTGGTAAACTGGTTATATGCTCCCTGTATTTTTAAAACAAGATCCGTCTGTTCCATTTCTTTTTCCTTTCCCTGTAAAATGATACCTGAAAAATGATGCTTTCTTACCTTCTTATATTATCTCATTCTTCCCTTAAATGGCAATATCTTGCTTTCTCATACTGATCATGAAGTTCTGCTGCATCAACCCCTGCCAGCTGCTCTAACTGGGTGGGTGTTTCACTGCCCTTAGGTTTTGCTTTTCCCTTCAGTCCCCGGCGGATCAGACGGTAATATTTCCGCCGGATGCTGTGTTTTTGATCAAAGAAGGATCCGCCGGAGCCCTTACGGATCTTTTCCAAAAGATCCCGATTGTTTTCCTCCTTAAGAAAAATGATCTGATCCGCTTCTTCATCGGAAAAAGCATAATAACTCATGAGCTTTTTCATGCCATGAAAGATTCCCCATACAGCAGCCACTCCCACAGCAAGTAAGATCAGCCACTGGGTCACTTCCGCAAGCCATACCAGAAATGCCGGTGGTTCCGCCATCTCTCCCATAAGATCACCTGTATCAGCATCCGATACCTGGTCTGTTTCCGGCAATGTCTCCTGCTGCACCTCTTTTTTTGTCTCCGTTTCCTGGGTCCTTTCAAAGGAAAGATTACACAGAGGATCAGTCCCCATGGTCAAAAGCGGTGCCAGCAGCAAAAGAAGGATCACAAGAAGCAGAATTCCCGCCATGGAAGAGATCCGCTTCAGTGCCTTTCCCGGGAAATTTGCCTTACGATATTTCTGGGAAATAAAATTTTCACGCTTATCAAAAAAGTAATAAATGAAATAAAGGATCACATCCACCGCCAGAAGTGCAGCCGTAAAATCCAGCAGATGGTAATGTTTTGCCAGGATCAGGAACAGATACACCCCGCAAAAGAAGGCAAAATGCAGAGGTTTTGGAATATCCAAAAGGGTTGGGATCTCCTCAATTTTCACCTGCATGTGGGCCGCTTCGCTTCCCGGCATTTCCGCCAGCTGTTTCATGATCTGGCCTTTTTTGATCTGGGCTGTGGCACGGATCACAAAGATCGCTCCTGTCAGTATGGTGGTCAGCAGATTTTTGGTAAGCACCCAGGTAAGCCATGTTCCCAGCACTGCCACCGGAAGATAGCAGAAAAACTGCCGAATCTTTTGGATTGCCAGTTCGCTGATCACCAGGGGCAGGATCAGATAAAGACCGGCTGCCACAAAAGCAGTCTCACTTACAGCCTTTCCCACTATGGTCTCACAAAGCTGTGTATCCAGGGCTGCATATTCTGCCATGGCAACATAAATCAGCAGAAACATGCAAAGATCATGCAGCCAGGATATCCGATTCATTTTCATACTTCTGCCTCCCATACCATTCGCCGAACCCCGGGAATCTCATTCTTCCCATCCTGTAGTTCTGCAAATCGTTCCTTCTTCTCCACCGGCATGATCCAGAGCACTCTTGCTCCCGCATCGGCCAGACTGCCCAGGCCCTTTGTCAGGTACGGATCCCTGTTGTGGGAGATCACCACATAGACACACTGCTCATCCACATGCTCCGCCTGCCTTGCCAGCAGATCTTTCATACCACACACTGTCTCATCTGTCCGGATACATGCCAGTTCCCGGTACAGATCCCACAGGCTGCTGCTGTCATTTTTCAAAGAAACCCGAAGGTTCTGCTGCCGGAATGCAGAAGGTGCATTTCCTTCCACTTCCGCATCCATCCGCTCTTCTCTCAGGCGGGTTGCCAGCGCCGCCGCAATGGAAATCCCCTCCTCCACCAACTGTGGATATTTCATGATATGGTCATCCGACACATTCAAAAAGATCTTCACCCACATGCTGGTGGTGGCATCATACTGATTGACCATGAGATCTCCGCCTCTGGCTGAGGCCTTCCAGTTGATGCGGTTCATGGGATCTCCCCTGTCATAGGCACGGATACCGGCAAAGGCAAAAGGATCCTGATAAAGGGGGTTGCGCACCGGCCGCATACCGGAAATCTCCCTGCAGATCAGCTGGATTTTAGCAGTGTCCACCAGATGGGGATACACAAACAGACCTGTTTGCTGCTCCCTTGCCTCATAGTACTTTTTCCGGAAGAAAAAATCGTATCCCACCAGTTCTGCTTTCGGAATCTGATAATACCCCCGTTTCTCGCAGTCCAGGGTCAGTGTGCGGATATTTTTCTGATGGGAAAACAAAGAAAAAATGTCCCGGCGATAATTTTTATCGGACACACTGGTATTTTCCCGGTCCTCTCCTTCATACTGCAGTGCCTTATCCAGTGCAAACCTTACTTCCACCGCCGGCATGGGCATCCATTTATCATTGACGATCTCCTCTGTCAGATGGGCTTTCTGACCTTCGTAGACATACTCTTCCGTAAACTGCACCCGGGTGCCAAGGCCCTTGCTCCACATTCGTTTAAAAATTTCCTGCTGCAGAAAATATAGTGCGCCTGCTGCGCATAAGATCCATAATATTTTCATAGGCTACCATGTCTCCGTTGGCAATCCCTCGCCATCCAAAATCTCACCTATCACTGCCGCTGCTGCCCGTCCTCTGTCTCCGGATACCGAAAGGGTCAGGCGGTGTGCCAGCACCGGTACAGCAATGGCCTTAATATCTTCCGGAACAACATAATGTCTTCCCTGCACCAGGGCATACCCCTGGGCTGCCCGGACAAAAGCCAGGGTACTTCTGGGACTTGCTCCGCAGGATACTCTTGGATGATTTCTGGTAGCGTGAATGATGCGTACCATATACTCTTTCAGTTCCGGATGGATCTCCACCTGAGTGCACTCCTTCTGCAGCGATACCATCTCCTCCCTGCTGCACACCGCTGTCAGTTCCTGCAAGGGCTCTCCCTGCATAAACCGCTCTACCAAAGCCAGTTCCTGCTCTTTGGAAAGATTTTCCATGGTGATCTTCATCAGGAAACGATCCAGCTGCGCCTCCGGCAGCGGAAAAGTTCCCAGATTCTCCAGAGGATTCTCCGTAGCAATGACAAGAAAGGGGCTTCCCAGTTTTCTGGTAATGCCATCCACTGTCACCTGCTGTTCCGCCATACATTCCAACAGACTGCTCTGGGTCTTTGGGGTTGCCCGGTTGATCTCATCTGCCAGAAGAATATTGGAAAATACCGGTCCTTTGGAAAATACAAATTCAGAAGACCGGGAATCAAAAATATTCAGTCCTGTCACATCGGAAGGAAGCATATCCGGTGTAAAAGAGATCCGTCCAAACTCCCCGTCAATGGATCTGGCCAGTGCCTTTGCCAGCACCGTCTTCCCCGTCCCCGGCACATCTTCCAAAAGGATATGGCCTCCCGCTAAAAGACAGGTCAGCACCAGATCAATGGTGTTCTCATTGCCGATCATGACTTTTTTCACATTGTTTCTTATGTTATCGATCATTTTCTTCCCCTTCCCTACTTCCATTCTCTTTCTCCATGATACCATTTATTATATAAGCCATTTCGGATCCAGACTATCAAATTTTCTTGAAACTCCACCACATTTCCGACTTTTTATTTTTTTACATTTCCATTATTTTTGAAAATAATTTTCATTTTCTATTGTATTTTGAAAAACAGGATGCTAAGATGAACATAAATCCAACAAAAAGAGAATGAATACTGGATGCAAGGAGGATATCATGATTTTATATCGCGTAGCGAATTTTAAAGAACTCAGCCGGAAGGCGGCCAATCTTATTTCCGCCCAGGTTATCTTAAAACCGGATTCTGTTTTGGGACTGGCCACCGGTTCTACCCCGGTAGGCACCTACCAGCAGCTGGTGGAATGGTACCGCAAGGGAGACATTGACTTTTCACAGGCTTCTTCCGTCAATCTGGACGAATACTGCGGTCTTTCTCCGGAACATGACCAGAGCTACCGTTATTTTATGAACACCAACTTCTTTGATCATATCAATCTTCCCAAGGAGCGGACTTTTGTACCTGACGGCACCAATCCCAATCCTGAGGAAGCCTGCCGGGCCTACGATGAGATCATTCGTTCCATGGGCGGCATTGATCTGCAGCTTCTGGGCATTGGCGGCAACGGACACATCGGATTTAATGAGCCCTGTGACACCTATATCCGGGATACACACCAGGTGACTCTGACAGAGGAGACCCGGGAAGCAAATGCACGGTTCTTTTCTTCCCTTGATGAGGTTCCCACACATGCCTACACTATGGGTATCGGCAGCATTATGTCTGCCAAAAAGATTCTGCTGCTGGCCAGCGGATCAGCAAAAGCCCAGGCTCTCCATGACAGTCTTTACGGCCCCATCACGCCCCAGGTGCCCGCTTCCATTCTTCAGCTGCACCCGGATGTGATCGTGGTAGCTGACGAAGACGCCCTGGCATTGTGCCATTGATCTTTTTATAGATCACCTTTCATATCACTTTTCAATTTAAAGATGGAAAAGAAGGAATTTGCCATATGAACTTACACATTACAAATGGCCTGGTATTCCAGGAGGACAAATCGTTTCAAAAAGAGGATGTCTATGTATTGGATCATCGGGTTGTCACAAAAGACGCCTGGATGGCTGCGGATCCATCAGAATTTTCCGAGATAGACGCCTCTGACCAATATGTGCTGCCCGGACTCATCGATGTCCACAGCCATGGTGCCATGGGCTGTGACTTCTCCGATGCAGATCCTGAGGGTTTGCGCAAGATCCTTGCCTATGAGCACGCCTGCGGTGTTACCACTTACTGCCCCACTTCCATGACGCTGCCATTAGAACAGCTCAAAGAGATTTTTTCCCAGGGCAGCCGGGTGGCTTCGGAAGAGCACGATGACAATCTTTCCCACATTGCCGGATATAATATGGAAGGACCCTTTATCGATCCGGTAAAAAAAGGTGCCCATAAAAAAAGTTACATCCATCGCCCGGATATTTCCTTCTTCCGTCAATGTCAGGAAGCCGCTGCCGGCGGCATCCGTCTGGTGACACTGGCTCCCAATGCCGAAGGAGCCCTGGATTTCATCCGGGATCTGGCTCAGTATGACCCTGCTGTGGAAGTTTCTTTGGGACACACCTCCACTGATTATGATACGGCACTGGCTGCCATGGAATCAGGTGCCCTGCATCTGACCCATCTGTACAATGCCATGCCGCCTCTGGATCACCGTCATCCCGGTCTCATCGGTGCAGCTGCCGACACAAAAGGCTGCATGGCCGAATTGATCACCGATGGCATCCATGTGCATGACAGCATGATCCGCACAGCTTTCCGTCTGTTTCCGGACCGGATCATTCTCATCAGCGATTCCATCCGGGCTGCCGGTCTCTCCGACGGCACCTACGAGCTGGGTGGTCAGGAATTTCAGGTTCATGGCAAACTTGCCACCCTCTCTGACGGCACCATCGCCGGTTCCGTCACCAACCTTTACGACGGTATGTGCCACGCCATAGAGGCAGGGATTCCCATGGGCGAGGCTGTAGCCGCCGCCACCATTCATCCGGCGAAGAGTATCGGCATTTATGAGGAAGTAGGATCCATCACCCCGGGCAAACGGGCAGATCTGCTCCTTGTGGATAAAAAAATGAGACTGGACAGGGTACTATAAGCCCTGCCAGTCTCTTCTTTTATTTATGATTTCTATTTATATTTCCTTTTTATGAATTCTTACGCCTTCTGTTTCTTCAGTTTCTTTAGTACCGGGATCATCAGGAATAACAGCACCGGAAATACAATGGCACACATGATCCCCTTCTGCAGATCATCAGAAAAGGCGCTGGCCATCATTCCCGCAAAGGTAGGGCCGCCGGAACATCCCAGATCCCCCGCCAGAGCCAACAGGGCAAACATGGCTGTACCGCCCAGTGGCATGGCTGCCGTGGCTTTGCTGAAAGTCCCCGGCCACATGATTCCCACAGACAGCCCACAGATGGCACATCCCAAAAGATTCACCACCGGATGGGGCACCAGTGCGATCATAAGGTAGGAGATCACACACAAAATGCTGCTTGCCGCCATAAACCGGTCCAAATCGATCTTTTCCCCGAATTTTCCGTAAAAGGCTCTGGAACTTCCCATCAATATGGCAAATGCCATGGGGCCCGCCAGATCTCCCACCGTCTTTGTGACACCCAGTCCCTTTTCCGCCAGCGTGGATGCCCACTGGCTCACCGCCTGCTCGCTGGCTCCGGCACAGACCATCATCAGCATCAGCACCCAGAAGATCTTTTGGGAAAACAGCTGCTTTATGGTCATACCGCTCTCCCCTTCTTCAATGAGGGGTGCGATAGGCGTCTTCGCAAACAGCACCAGATTTGCCAGGGGTACGATCATCCAGATCAGAGTCAGCAATTTCCAATGTTCAATTCCAACAAAGGTAAAAAACAGGGTGGAGATCAGCACTACTCCCACATGACCCCAGCAATAAAAGGAATGCAACAGGCTCATGGCGCTTTCCTTATTATCTGTAGGGCAGGCCTCCATCACAGGACTCACCAGCACCTCCAGCAGACCTCCGCCCACGGCATAGATCATAACTGCGATAAGAAGACCCACAAAAGGATCCGGCAGAAGTTCCGGCAAAAACACCAGCCCCAGAAATCCCAGAGCCGCCGCCCCGTGGGCAATGATCATGGATACACGGTATCCGATCTTATCCACAAATCCCACCGAAAGCAGGTCCACCAACAGCTGCAGTCCGAAATTTACCGTCACCAGCATGGTGATCCGGGACAATGGAATGTCATATGTTCTCTGAAATGTCAGGAACAAAAGCGGTGCATAATTATTGACAATGGCCTGCACAATATAACCGATAAAACAGGCATACACCGTATGTTTATATGTCAGTTTCATATCAGGGAATCTCCTTTGTTTTTCTTTACAGATTTCTTCATTTTTGATAATCTTTTTCCATAAGATTTTAGCAAATTATTCACTTGCTGGCAATCTTCTGCAGAATCATTTTCTACGGAATCATATGTAGGAATATAGGCAGCATATCAGTCGAATCATAAACAGACGGAAAGGATATATCATGAAGAGAAAAGTAATGCTCCCGGATGGGACAAAAATAGATGTGATCGGCCAGGGCACCTGGAATATTGCCGAGGACCCGGCACAAAGAAATGACGAGATTCATGCTCTGGTTACCGGAATGAGGTCAGATATGACTTTGATCGATACGGCAGAAATGTATGGAGAAGGAAATTCCGAAACTCTCATTGGCGAGGCGCTTTCCCAGGTACTTTCGGCTCCGGGCAGTCCCCTCTCCAGAGAGGATCTTTTTATCGTGTCAAAAGTATATCCCCACAATGCCGGAAGAGATCATATCTTCCATTCCTGTGAGCAGACCTTACAGCGGCTGGGCACCGACTACCTGGATCTGTACCTGCTCCACTGGAGAGGCAGTATCCCCCTGGCCGAGACGGTATCCTGCATGGAAGAACTGGTGGCCATGGGCAAGATCCGCCGGTGGGGTGTCTCAAACTTTGACACGGATGACATGGAAGAACTGATGTCTGTCCCCGGCGGCAAAAACTGTGCTGTCAATCAAGTGCTCTATCACTTAGCATCCCGTGGCATTGAATATGATCTTCTCCCCTGGATGCGCAGCCATCATATTCCTGTCATGGCATACAGCCCCCTGGCACAGGGCGGAACCCTGCGCCGTGGTCTCATGGAACATCCTGCTGTTGCCCAGGTGGCAGCCAAACACCATGCCTCTGTTTCCCAGATTCTTCTGGCCTTTGTGATCCGGGGCGGAGACATCATTGCCATACCAAAATCCGGTCAGGCAGTCCACACTCTGGACAACAAAGGAGCTGCCGACATCCGGCTGGACGCGGAAGATCTGGCCATCTTAAATGAGACATTCCCGGCACCGGATCATAAGGTGCCTTTGGATGTGATATAGGTTTGAACCAAATAGAAAGATGTGGTCTGTCACGACCACATCTTTCCGTTACATATGGGTATTCGAATATGAAGAGTTATTTGTTATTCTATTTTCTTCTCTCAGCAAGTTCTTTCTGCACTTCTACCATACGCTCTTTTGTAAGTGTATACTTTCTCATAGCGACCAGGTTGCAGATCCATCCCAGGATAGGCAAACCGAATGAAAGAAATATTGCCAATACAAATACACCCGTCGTTACTTTATCTCCCATCTGTGGAACGGTATTTTTATAGCCGATCAAAGTAATAGCCAGTGCTGCCACAGTGGAACAAATAGAGGACATGCATTTGTCAATCAGCGAGTACACCCCAGACACGACAGATGGTAAAAAGTTTCCTGATCGAACTGCTTCTCCATCAACAACATCCGGTTTCATGGTATTAGCAGCAGTTGTCAGACCCATTTTTGTTGCAGTAACTGCCATCGTCAATATACAGTACAAAATAAACGGTCCGCTGCCGATATTTCCAATCTTTGACATGCCCATGGGTCCTAATATACAGCAGAAAATGATCAGCACCACATTAATGCCAATGGATGCCCACGACCACATGATCGTAGCCTTTCTGGCACCGATCCGGGTGATCAGAACACCTATT
>CAMEWP010000015.1 GCA_945946605.1 uncultured Pseudobutyrivibrio sp.
AGCAAGATTAAACAGTCGGAAAAATATGGCTGAGGTATATTTCACAGATGGTGATGTAAAAGAGGAGGATACTTACGCATACCGCTGTGCCAACAGAGCGGTTGACTTTATAAAAAAATATAAAGATGAAGATTTCTTCCTTACAGTGTCTTTCGATGAGCCACATGATCCCAGTCAGTGTCCGAGAGCATATGGAGAGAAACTGATGTCCTCCGGTTTTGAAATTAAGGATAAACCCAATACCTGTGCTCCCCTTGAGGATAAGCCGGATATCCAGACGATGTGGAAAGATGCATTTGATACACAGTGGCCTCTCCTGAAAGTAGGATACAACGGTGGTTATATGGCATGTAACACCTTTGTGGATGCACAGATCGGAAGAATTTTAAATGAGATCGAAGCGCAGCAGATGGAACCTATGCTGATCTATACTGCTGATCATGGTGACATGATGATGTCGCATGGTCTGATGGCCAAAGGCGCAGCCATGTATGATGAGATCACGAAGGTGCCTTACATTATAAAAGGTGGACCTTTTGTAAACCGGGACATTACGACACCGGTGAGCCATGTGGATTTACTGCCCACCATTATGGAGTATTTTGGCATGAGTAAACCCCGTATGTTAGAGGGAGAAAGTCTTTATCATCTGAAAGGAGATCAGGAATCCAGAGATGTATTTATGGAATTTTTCCGTTACGAGATGGAATTGGATGGATTTCTGGGCTGTCAGCCAATTCGTTCTATTTTTGACGGACGCTATAAACTTAACATCAACCTGTTTTCATCGGATGAACTTTATGATATGCAAAACGATCCCTATGAACTGAAGAATCTGATAGCGGATGAAAGCATGAAAACTATCCGAAACGATCTTCATGATAGGTTACTGGAACATATGAATGAGACCGTTGATCCCTTCCGCGGCTATCCCTGGAGCTGCAGACCCTGGAGAACGGATAAAAAACCTTCCTTCCACAACGACGGATACACCAGGCAGAAGTGTGAGGAAGGCATGGTCAGATATGACTATGCCACAGGCAATCCTGTGGAGAGTGAGACCAGGAAAAAGGGGCTGAAATAGAAAAACAGATACCTATATAAGGATCGGGCAGATGACACCTGCCCGATCCTTTTTGGTGCTTGAAAAACAGTGGTTTATGGTATACAATGCAATTAAATGAACGCGTTCATAAAAGTGGGAGGGAAGCGAAAAGATGCCAAAGCAGATCACTGATGTAAAAAACAAATTACTGGATGCAGCAGAGAAGATTCTTAAAACAGAAGGCTATGAGGCGCTTTCCATGCGAAAGATCGCAAAAGAGTGTTCTATCGCAGTAGGAACGGTTTATAACTATGTACAAAATAAAGAAGAACTGGTGGCTTTGGTCATGATGGAGGATTGGACACAGGCCCTTTCGGACATGGCCGGATGTGTGCAGAAAAGCGAAAGTGTGACACAGGGGATGTGCGGGATCTATCAGGCATTGCAGTCCTTTGTGGAAAAGTACCGGGATATCTGGACACAGTATTCCCAGATGGGAGGTTCTTCTTCCGCAATATCTTCACATCATATGATCCTGCGCAGCCAGATCGATGAACAGATTCAGAAATTGATGGAAAACTTCGAACAACAGCAATTGTTGGGATTATCGCCCCTGTTAGCTGAAATGGTATTGGCGGCAGCAATGCAGCCTGATATGAATGAAGGTCTTATCCGCGAGATGATGGAGAGACTTTTAAAATAAAAGAAATAGGTAATTGATAAATGATTTTATCAATTCCTGTGGATAACTTTCCCCTATATAAGGAGAGAAAAAAGGTCATTATTCAGAATTGTTTCTGAATTGACATAAATCATCAGGTTTTTGGCGTACCAAAATAAGCCTAAATAAGAATTATGACAATTGAATATTTTATCAGGCCATTAAAGGCTTCAAGCTTCGAATGTATTGTGGATAATTCATGGCATATGCAACGATGACTGTCAGCTGGCTGGCGATGCCTGCCAGAAAGACATCCGCTTTTGTGTCACGCACCGCAGAAGTCGCGCAGTTCTTTGCAGAGGTTAAGGAATAAAAGAAGCAGAGCATCCGTAGGAATGGAAAAAATCTTTTGAAGAATAAAAGCAGAAAGAAAACCCAGTAAAATCAATGGGTTACGGCGTTTATCAAACGCCTAATAAAAGAAAAAGAAGGAGAAAACAAACATGAGCAGCTACAAAGACTTGAGAATTGTGGACAATTTTTACCAGACATCAGCATTTTTCCCGATGCCGACAATCCTTGTAGGAACACTGACAGATGACGGAAAGACAACATTCGGACCGTACTCACTCTGCCAGCCATACTACATTGCAGGAAAGGATTATTATGCGATGCTGCTTTGCTGCCGCAATTCATCCAACACAGCACAGAACATTTTGAAACATAAAAAATGTTCCCTGAATTTCATCTATGATGATAAGAAACTTTTTAAAGAGGCTGTAAGAATGGGATTCCCCGGGGATACTCCGGAGGAGAAGATGAAGGATTGCATCTACACATTAGAAGATGGTATCCGTAAGGAAGAAGATCCCGATGGTGTGTATCCCCAGGTTATCCAGGAGTGTTTCCAGGTGTTTGAATGTACCTGGGTTGACACATTAGACAATGCACAGGATGACAAACCCGGTGAATTAAATGGATATCCGGGACCCTACCATGATTTCAACGGAATCACATCTGAATTTGGTGCACACTTTATTTTGAAGATCGACAAGATCCTGATGAAGGAAAAACATTACAACGGTATCATCAACGGCGTGAAGGCAAAGGACTTCCCTCGTGTTCCGGTAGATTACGGATATCGTGATTCCAAGAATTTCTGGTATACCAAATTCCGTCGTCCGATACCGGAATTGCTTCCTGTACGGGAAGGCAACCTGGATTCTGTAAAATATGCGGCAAACCGTATTGATCCGGAAATCAAATTTACAGACGAAGCATGCATGAAGATGATCAATGTACCACGTATCTTTTTGCCGACAGCCCTGAAAGGTTGTGTAGATTGGGCAAAAGAGCATGATGTGACTTTGATCACAGCAGAGCACATGGATATTATTAATGACAAGCGGGCAAAGGAGAAAAACCGCTAGAAGGAGATTAGGATGAAGGTAGTATTAGCAGGAGCATATGGAAAACTTGGCAGTGATATTTTGAAGGCACTGCTGGCAGCAGGACATCAGGTGGTGGCTGCAGATATGATGGACCGTGATGTAGAGGGGCTTGATAAGAGCACATATACATACAAAAAATTAGATGTAACAAAGCCGGAGAGCCTGAAGGGATTATGTGACGGTGCAGATGCGGTGATCACTACGGTAGGTCTGACAGCAACAAGTGCAACACTGACCAACTACGACATCGATTACCAGGGTAATCTGAATCTGTTAAATGAGGCAAAGGCAGCAGGTGTGAAAAAGTTTGTCTACATTTCTGTTATCAAAGCAGATGAGGCACCGGATGTACCCATGCTGCACGCCAAATATTTATTGGAAGAGGAATTAAAGAAGAGCGGTATAGAGTATGTGATCCATCGTCCTACCGGATATTTTTACGATATTGTGAAAGTATTCCGGCCCATGATCGAGAAGGGAGAAGTAACCTTATTAGGGAAAAAGCCGGTTCATGCCAATGTCATCGATACACCGGATTTTGCAGAATTTATCGTAAAACATATAGATGACAAAAATGTCACCTACAATGTGGGCGGAAAAGAAACATGGTCCTATGAAGAGATTGCAAAGATGTGTTTTGAGGCGGCCGGTAAAAAACCTGTGATCAAGCGGGCTCCGGCATGGCTCTTCGATGTACTGGGCAGCCTGCCAAAGAATAAGAAGAACGGAAAACAGGCGATCCTGAAGTTTTCCAAGTGGACGCTGACGGAAGAGATGGTAGGAGATACTGTTTACGGCGAGCACAGTTTTAAGCAGTATATCAAAGACAGTTTTCAAAAGTAAGGAGTAAGAAATGGCTTGGAATTTATTGTTGATTTTTTATATTGTCAGTGCGCTTTGCTGCTGCATCGGATTTAAGAAGTATGTATATTTCCTTTCGGTGGGTTACGGATTCTCTGTCATCGGTCTGGGAATCGCATATTTTGCGGCGGCACTGGTAAATGGTTATGAGTGGAATATTATAACGGTGCTGCAATGCGCATTATTTGTAGCATATGGTGCCAGACTTTCCGGTTTTTTGATCAAACGGGAGTTGAAAAATAGTGATTACCGTAAAGTCCTGAAAGAGGCCACCAAGGAAAATGAAAAACCCATGCCGGTATTCGTAAAACTGGTAATCTGGATTTTTGTATCTGCTATGTACGTGGCACAGACCTGTCCGGTATTTTATCGTTTGTACAACGGAGGCGGAAAGGAAATGGTAATGCCTCTTGTTGGAGTAGTGATCAGCCTGGCAGGATTGGTTTTAGAGGCAATGTCCGACAGACAGAAGAGTGCACAGAAGTCTGTAAATCCCAACATGGTTGCTACAGAAGGTCTGTTTAAGATCGTACGCTGTCCGAACTATCTTGGAGAGATCCTTTTCTGGACAGGTGTGTTTGTAGGTGCGCTGAATGTATTGCAGGGTGCAGGTCAGTGGATCATAGCTGTTGTAGGATACATTTTAATTGTGGCAGTTATGTTTAACGGAGCACAGCGTTTGGACAGAAGACAGGAAAAACGGTATGGCCAGATGAAAGAATACCGGGATTATGCGGATCATACACCCATCATTATCCCAGTGATTCCGCTGTATCATATCGGAAAGTATAAGTAAAAGAGAAGAGGAAATCGGCATGGATAGGGGAAAAGGTATCTGTGCCGGGAAACGGGGGGACGAGTAGAAAATGAGTGTACCAATGGCGATTGTGGATTTTATCCCGGTGGCGCTGTTTTTGACAGCAGCTGTTATTCTGCAGAGAGATTTATATAACAAAATGAGCAAAGGCGCTTTTGCATTATTTGCAGCAGGCACCATTACCGTATTTGTTGCAGGGTGCTTTAAGGCAGCCTGGAAGCTGATCTATGCCTTGGGGATTTGTGATTTTGTGGCTTTGAACAAAACATTTTTCCCTATGCAGACCACAGGATTTGTTCTTGCGGCTTTGGGCATGATTGCTCTTTTGTGCCACAAGCAGAGTGAAAAAACGACTTTGTATGGAATAGCGGCAGTTCCGGTTGTTTATGCCAGCAACATGATTTTTGTGGTACTGATGGTTTTGGGAGTATTTTGTTTAGATGTGTCGCTGATGGTGATCGCAGCCAGAAGAAAAAAATCGGCGGCGCTGGCGCTGTACCTGATTTCCTTTATTTTTATTATGGGAATGGGGTATCTGTCCTCACAGGATTTTGCCAATCCGCTTATGAACTGGATCGGCGAAGGGGTTAATATTGTAGGCCAGGGAACATTTTTGCTGGGAACATGGATCCTGCATAAAAATGGTCTGGCAGAGGCAGAAGCATTGCGTAAGTAAGACAAAGGAAGATGGGCACCGGCCATTTTGGCTGGTGCCCAATGCTTTTTTTGTTATTTTTCATTGTCAATGTCGTTTTTTTCTGACTTATTGGTGATCTTTGCAATGGCATAGGTTGCAAAGATGATAATTCCGACAATGATAAATACATCAAGCATACCAATGCCCATATATTTTAAGTTTTCAACAAATCTCATTGGATTAAAATTCATAATTTATTCCTCTATACTTTCTACATAAAGAATCCAAGAACCAGTGAACCGGCAATAACGGAAGCAATTTGTCCGGAAACATTAACGCCGACGGAATGCATCACAAGATAATTTTGATTGTCTTCTTTAAGGCCCATTTGATGTACGATTCTTGCTGACATTGGGAAGGCTGAAATGCCTGCCGCACCTATCATGGGATTGATGGGTGCTTTTTTCATGGCTTTCAGTATGATGTTAAACAACTTTGCAAAAAGAACACCGCCTGCCGTATCAACAATAAATGCAATCAGACCAAGACCTAAAATCAAAAGGGTTGAAGCATTTAAGAATTTGTCTGCGCTCATTTGAAATGCAATTGTGATGCCTAAAAAAATGGTAATAAGGTTTGCAAGAACCTTTTGTGCCGTGTCCGAGATGGAGTCGAGAACGCCGCATTCTCTTATTAAATTGCCAAACATTAAAAAACCGATCAAAGATGCTGCCGATGGTACGAAGGCGCAGGTAACCATGGATATGATAATGGGAAACAGTATTTTTGTGGTTTTTGAAACGCTGTTTTTCGTATAAGTCATTCTGATCTGGCGTTCTTTTTTGCTTGTCAGCAGTTTGATGATGGGAGGCTGGATAATAGGAACCAGAGCCATATAAGAATATGCTGCAACGGTAATAGCACCGATGTAACCGGAATGCTTTGTGCCGCCCAGCAGAGTATTGGCAACTACGATTGAGGTAGGACCGTCCGCCGCCCCGATAATGGAGATGGATGCGGCAACCTTATCCGGAAAGAACATGGATGCTGTGCATAAGGTAAAGAAGATACCAAACTGTGCCGCAGCACCAAATATCATAAGTTTTGGATCATTTAGCAGGGGCCCAAAATCGATCATTGCTCCGATGCCGATAAAAAGGATCAAAGGAAACAATTCATTAGCAATCCCTGCATGATAAAGTGTTTCTAAAGGTTCGGCAATTCCGGTGCCGGGAAAATTCATTAAAATGGTTCCAAATCCGATAGGCAAAAGCAGAGTGGGTTCCATTTTTTTCTTTATGGCAAGATAGATCAGGATACCTCCGATGATCCACATGATGATCATTTTCCAGTTGTCGTTTGCACCAAATGCCAGAATCGGTTGAAACAAATTTAAGATCTCACTCATACAACGTTCTCCTTTATATTGTTTGGGTGAGTATATCATATTTTCAGCAAAGATTCGGTTAAGAAAATCGGCTTTATATTTCTGCGCACATACGGTAGCCCACACCAAGCTCGTTCTCGATATAATTGCTTTTGCCGGGTTTATCGCCAAATTTTTTTCGGATATTTGCCATATTTACCTGAAGCTTTTTTCTGCTGTTTGAATCACTATATCCCCATATTTCCTTTATGATCGCAGTATAGGTCATTATTTTTCCTGGGTGTTCCGATAATAGCGCTACGATATTATATTCTGTTTGTGTCAGTTTGATTTCATTATCATCAATGAAGACTTTTCTGGCATCATAATCGATCAATAATCCCTTCAGTCGAAATTTTCCGCCGGAAAGTTCTCCGGCTTCATTGCTGTGTCGTGAAGTTCTAAGGGCAGTCCGAACCCTTGCAACTAACTCTGCTGAACTAAAGGGCTTAGACACATAGTCATTGGCACCCATATCTAAAGCGCCAACCTTATCTGATTCATCGCTGCGAGCCGATAAAACAATGACAGGAGTTAATGTTATATTTCGAATTTCCCTTAAAAAAACGGTACCGTCTAAATCAGGAAGTCCAAGGTCTAAAATCACAAGGTCGGGTCTATGGGATAAAAACATGGCTTTTCCGTTTGTACAGGTATCAGCTGTAATAACGGTATAATTATTTGTTTCCAATAGCGCAGACAGCAAAGTTCTGATGTGCTCATCATCCTCGATGATAAGTATTTTATATTTATTGTTCATTGGCAGAATCCTCCATATCCAAAATAAATCGAAAGATACAGCCCCCTTCTTTGGGGGTAACGAGTTCTATATTGCCGCCGTGGGCTTTTATAATGGATGCACAGACCGACAAACCGATTCCGGCATTGTGTTTCTTTTGATCTGACGGCGTATCATTTTTGTAGAGCTGTCCGGAAAAAATATTCTTCTGAATTTCCTCCGGAATACCACAGCCGTTATCTTCAATTTCAAAAACGGCCTTATCGGATCTGGTAAATACCCTGAATTCAAGTTTTGTCATACCCTTAGCATGTTCTACTGCGTTTTCCAGAAGGTTAATGACAACCTGTTCAATCAGGATCGCATCCATAGGGATCACGGTGAAATCCTCAGGAAGATCTACCGTCACTTCCTGTTGGGGATATCTTTTTGCAAATTTAACAAGGATGGAATCCACAAGTTCATCCAGGACGGTTTCCGTTTTGATGATTTTTACGTTGTCACCGTCAAGTTTTGTTATCGACAGCAGATTTTCAACCATCCGGTTAAGCCATGCAGAGTCTTCCTTTATGGCTTCTAACATTTTTTCCACCTGTTCTTTTTTTAAATCGCTGTAATTTTCCAGAAGAACAGAACTGGTTCCGTAAATAGTTGTAAGGGGTGTTCTTAAATCATGAGAGATGGCACGCAATAAATTCGCACGCATTTTTTCTTTCTCGCCCTCGGCTTTTTGCATTTCCTGCCGCTTAATTGTGGTTGTAAGACTGCATGTAATGACGGCAACGGCAAGAAGGATTGCCCCGGAAATAATATTTTCAAGTACAGTAAAGTTAAAAGCAAAAAACGGAAAGGTAAAAGCAAAGTTCACTGCCAAAACGCTTAGAATTGCTGAAATAATGCCATAAAGATAGCCGTTTGTGAGGATAGAAGTTATGAATGCACCCAACACGAAAATGGCCGGAATCAGTGTGCTGTTTTCAAATTTGTTCTGGATGAACAGGCATAATAGAAAGCAGGATGCTAACATCAAAACGGTGATGGTGAGATCCTTTGCTATAAGTCCCAATTTTTTCATATTTTCTTATCTCCATATGTGTTTGCATTGATCAAAAACAAGGGTATATTTAATATAACAGGAGAAAAATGAAATCAGAACAGAAGATTATGGCCAAAGAGGCGAAGGAATTGGAAAGACTTCAGAACGAAAAAACAAAAAAACCCATTCCGATGTATATGGGGATTGCAATGGTGGTTTTAAGTCTGATCAGGTTGCTGGATGAATTTGTTACCAGTGCACCGGCTTCCGTCCAGAGCAGCATTGTGATGGAATTTTTTGTAGATGGCATGGGGATGAGTTTTGAACAGGGACTGTCGATGATGTCTCTCATGACAACAGCACTGCTTTTGTTTTCTGTTGCGGCAGTTTTCTTTGTTGCGCTCTGTGACAAAGTGGGACGAAAGAAGATCCTGATTGTCAGTACCATTGGTATGACATCCGGTATGCTGCTGTGCAGCCTGTCTACAAATCTGATCATTCATCTGATAGGTCGCGCGATCATTACATTTTTTGTGGCAACAGATGTGCATCAGATCTATATTATGGAGATTGCTCCAAGTGATAAGCGTTCCACTTATACCCAGATCACTACAGTTTTTGGTTCTGTGGGTGTTATGTTGGTGGCGGTTGTTCGTATGCTGTATACCGAAGGAAATTCCCTGAACTGGCGAGGTGTGTTCCTGCTTCCATCTATCGCCGGTGTGATCGCCGTCGTTGCAGCGATTCTGTTTATACGTGAAACAGATGTATTTTTGGATGCAAGGATTCAATATCTGCAGAAACCATTGGAAGAACGCAGGGCAAACCGTGAAGCAGAAAAGGATAAAAAAGAGCAGGAGCAGACAAGAAGCGGTCTCGGTTCTGCTGCAAAGTATGTGATCACACACAAGCAGACACGCAGTATTCTTCTGGCACAGATTCCTCTGTGTTTTGCGACCATGGCATTTGCGACTTACTACGAAAGTATTATGACGGCGTCAGGTATGAATATAGCCAGTGTGAATCTTGCATTGCTGGTTTATCCTATTGCGATGGCAGTGGTAGCCGTGATTGTCGGCCAGATCACCGATAAACTTGGAAGAAGACCTGCAGGTGTATTTACTGCAGTTTGCGCGTTTGTAAGTATGTTTCTGTTTATTCTTCTGGCAGGAAAAGGGGCTAATCCGCTTCTGGTAGGAGCCTTCCTTGGATTGGAACTTGGTGCCTATTGGAGATACAATGAAACTATCACACTGTCTCTTAGAGAGTCGGTTCCCACACAGATCCGTGCTTCGGCAGGATCCTTTACAGGCCTGATCTCAGTGGCATTGTCTCTGGTGGCAGGTGTTGTTATGTCAGTTATTTTGTCTATGTATTCGGTTGAGCAGGTTTGTCTGGTGGCAGGAGCGGTTTCTCTCGGTTTGTCTACCATCATTTATATCTTCATGGTGAAGGAGACGAAAGGAACAGATCTGAATCAGGTGTAATAAAAAACGGGAAAGAGGCAGGAAAATGGCAACAAGAGGAAATAACAAACTTGCATTTCAAGCTATATCCGGACGGGAAGATTTTACCGATGAACAGAATCAGGTGCGCCGGAAAGCCATGAAGATTGGCGAGGAGATCATTGAGGAAAGCTGCATTTTGCTTAAGAATGAAGGATTGCTTCCTTTGAAAAAAAGGAAAGTGAATGTGTTCGGGGCTGTAGCCGCACAACCCTATTTTGGGGGAAAAGGTAGTTCCTGCGCCGATAATTCCAGGGCAGTTGAGTTTTATACTGCCTTGGAAAAAGAAGGGATAATGTACAATCCAGAATTGTATTCATTATATAAAAACTGGGTGAAAAAGAAAAAAGTATCCCTAGAGGAATACCCGCCGGAAGAGACGACGCAGAAATTTCAAAAGTCAACCATCGTCAGTACGATATATGAGGTTTTTTCAAGACCATATCAGAAGGAACTGCCTGCAAAATATCTGACAGAGAAACGGATGCAGAAAGCGGCGGAATTTTCGGACACGGCATGCTATGTGATGGGAAGGTCCGGTTCTGAACAGCATGATATGACACCTCAGGAACTTCGACTTATGAAGGAAGAACGGGAGACCATCAGGTGCATCTGTCGGTATTTTGAGAATGTGATCATCATCCTTAATACAGCTAATGTATTTGAATTGGGATTTATAGAGGAATTTTCCGGCATTAAGGCGGTCCTGTCTATTGGATTTCCCGCAAGAACCGGTATGAACGCAGTGGCGCGGATTCTAACCGATAAAGCTTGTCCTTCCGGTCATACAACAGATACCTGGTATTATCGGACAAACGAACATCCTGCCTTTCCAAATGTGGGAAGATTCCGTTACCGGAATGCCAAGGGGCGAAGTCTTCTTGAATATAAAGAAGATATATATGTTGGATATCGGTACAGTGAAACATTTTTGGGAAAAGAAGAGTACAAACAAAAGATCCAGTTCCCATTTGGTTATGGTCTTTCCTATACGAAGTTCGACTGGAACCGAATGTCAGCAGTACTTACGGATGAAGGGCTGCGGATTTCCTGTCAGATACAAAATACAGGATCCTTTGCTGGAAAGGACTTAGTCCAGATATATGTACGTTCTCCCTACACGGGAAAAATCGAAAAGCCTGCGCTGGTTCTGGCGGGATTTTATAAAACGAAATTACTGGATCCGGGGCAGGCGGAGGATGTGACACTGACGATCCCGCTGTATGATTTTGCATCCTACAGCGAACAAAAAGAGGCTTATCTGTTAGAGGCTGGGGAGTATGGCATTTGTTTTGCAAGGAATGCACATGAAGTGAAGGAAGAAGCGACAATAACGCTGGGTGAA
Source organism: uncultured Pseudobutyrivibrio sp. (assembly GCA_945946605.1). Lineage (GTDB taxonomy): Bacteria > Bacillota > Clostridia > Lachnospirales > Lachnospiraceae > Pullilachnospira_A. The sequence continues at coordinate 11,524 of CAMEWP010000015.1, forward strand.
TACATATTTGACCGGGATCCTGATACCGGAAAGGAAATTCATAACCGTTTTGCTTTTGCCAGGGGGACGTTTCAAAGGCTAAAAAGAATCGATGGAGCCAGTGCGACCTGTCAGCCTCCCACAGATGAGGAAAAGATGGCTGCCACAGAAATTTGCAATTATCCGGATCTGAAAAAGAAACCGGTGCTGCCTAAAGGTTTGCCGTATGCCTGTGGTGAGGATCATCGAATGATGCTTTCGGATTTGAAGGGATGTTCATTTGAAGATGTTCGATGGGAGTGGTTTTTGGATCAGTTTACAGAGCAGGAAATGATGGAAACGATCGTATATGGCGGTTATCAGACCATAGATCATGAACGACTGGGAGTTCCTGATACCATTGCTTCTGACGGGCCGGCTGGAATCCATGATTCGGTGACACAGAGGTCCGGCATTTCCTATCCATCCGGCGCAACTGTGGCATCTGCCTGGAACCCGTCCCTTGCGATGGCATTGGGTGAATCCGTAGGGGCTGAGTCCAGGTATATGCATGTTCAGGAATGGTATGGACCGTCCTTGAACCTCCATAGAAGTCCTTTTGGAGGCAGATGTTTTGAATATTATTCTGAAGATCCGTATCTTTCCGGAAAACTGGCAGCAGCTTGTGTGCGTGGAGCCCAGAGCCAGGGACTGGTATGTCACATTAAGCATTTTGCGCTGAATGAAGAAGATCGTGAACGTATGCATGTTCATACATGGTGCTCTGAACAGGCTATCCGTGAAATTTACATTAAGCCATTTGAAATAGTCGTTAAAGAAGGAAAAGCACTTGGTGTAATGAGTGCCCTAAATTGCATTGGTGAACAGTGGTGTGGCGAATGCAGTGCTTTGCTGACCGGAGTGTTGAGAGAAGAATGGGAATTTCGGGGCTGCGTGGTGACGGACTATGCCGGTATGAAATACCAACGTGCGGATACCGGTGTCGTAGCAGGGAACGATTTGTGGCTGGCACCCACGGGAAACGGACAATATATCAAACAGCTGCAGCAAATGCTTGCGGCCGATCATGACGGTACCGTTGCCGTGTTGCGACAGAGAGTAAAGAATATTTGTTATATGGTACTTCACACCCACGCAATGAAATAATGGAGGAGAAAAATGTCAATTGAAATCAGAGAGGCTACCAGCAAGGAGATGGAAAAGAATCGCAAAGTCGTAGGTTTCGCCACGGGTGGCGTTATGTTTGGTGAGGGAATGGAAAAGACCAATTGGAAATTGGTCCGGACGATGTGCAATATTGGTTACACCTTTATGCCAAAAGAAAAAGATGTAAAAGTAAAAAAGATAGATCTGGATGGAATTAGTGCTGAAATTTCCGCACCGAAAGAGCTTCTTGGAACTGGGATCATTATGTATATTCACGGTGGTGGGCTGGTCTCCGGTAGTGCCCGTGCAACCAGAGGGTATTGCTCTATGCTTGCAAAATATAGTGGAATGAGGGTTGTGTCCATTGATTACCGTCTGGCTCCGGAAAGTAAATATCCAGCAGCAGTAGATGACTGTGAGAAGGCTTATCTGGCATTAAAGGAGCAGTATCCAGATGCAAAGATCTGTCTGACCGGCGAGAGCGCCGGAGCTTATCTGACAATCACCCTGACGATACGATTGATAGAAAATGGAGGCCCTTTGCCGTGTTGTATCATTCCGCACAGTACCGTATGTGATATGGAGGCGGTTCTGGATCGGAGTTGGTATGAAATTATTGACGGAACCATCACTTCACCATCGGCAATTCCCTATATTGCTAAGGTGTATGCTGGGGAAGAGGCAGATATTATGAATCCGGAGATTGACAATAAAAAGTATACTCATTATGATCGCTTCCCCCCTACTTTCCTCACCTGTGATTATAATGAAACACTGCGTGCAGATTCTGAGTGGATGTACCATACTCTGGAGGAAGCGGGGATAGATGTAACTCTCGTGATCATGAAAAACACATTTCATGCCTGTTCCACATTGGGGACGGGATCACCGGAAACCATGAAGTTGATGCAGGATAATATCACTTGGATGAAAAGAATGATGGGAAACTCAAATGTGCAATAAAAATTGCTAAATTGCAGGAAAAGTATTGACAAATAGCGGACCGGAGCGTATATTTGTAACAACATTTAAAACAAATCAAACCGATGAGGCGGAGATAACGGCAATGATGCCTTTACAGAGAGCCTGTGTTGCTGAGAGCAGGTGAGAAACAAGTTGTCAAATGGACCGCTGAGGGCGCAGTCAAATGTGCATGGCACAGAGTATTCTGCGACGCGCAGGCAGGCGTAATTTGCCGGGGATATGTTGGTATCCTGCTAAGTGCATGAGGTTGTTCTCATGAATTCAAGGTGGCACCGCGGATAGGTAGCACAGACAGATGTGTGTATATTCGTCCTTGATGGAATCGTATCTTCCATCAAGGACTTTTTTGTATTCAAAAATCCTGATGGGTAATAAAAGTATGAGGGAAAATCGGAGGGATTGATATGATCATGAAGAAGCGATGGTGGCGCCCAGGCGTCGGAAAATAACAGATAGTGAATCATTGAAGAGCATGAAGACAATATCAAAGAAAATGGAGGAACAACTCATGAAGTATAATAATATCGATTTTGACACTTATTTTAAAAATTACCCCTCACAGGACGGATACTTTGGAAAATACGGCGGATCTTACATTCCCCCTGAACTGCAGACCGCAATGGATGAGATCACAGAGGCATATAATACCATCTGCAAATCCAGTAAATTTATCAATGAACTGCGTCGTATCCGGAAAGAATTTCAGGGAAGACCCACTCCGGTTTCCCATCTGGAAAGATTGTCCGACAGCATTGGTAACGGTGTACAGATCTACGCAAAACGGGAAGATTTAAATCACACCGGTGCCCATAAACTGAACCATTGTATGGGAGAAGCCCTTCTGGCAAAATACATGGGAAAGAAAAAAGTCATTGCGGAAACCGGCGCAGGGCAGCACGGTGTAGCACTGGCAACAGCGGCAGCATACTTTGGCTTGGAATGTGATATTTATATGGGTGCTGTTGATATCAGGAAACAGGCTCCCAATGTAGCAAGAATGAAAATTCTGGGTGCAAGAGTCATCGAGGTGACAGACGGTTTACAGACACTGAAAGAAGCGGTTGATGCTGCATTTGCCGCATACTGCAGAGAATACAAAGAAGCCATCTACTGCATCGGATCAGTGGTGGGACCCCATCCCTTCCCCATGATGGTTCGTGATTTCCAGAGTGTGGTGGGTATCGAAGCCAGAGAGCAGTTTTTGGAAATGACAGGTGAACTGCCGGATGCCATTGTGGCCTGTGTGGGAGGCGGCTCCAACGCAATGGGACTTTTCGCAGGATTCTTAAATGACCCGGTAACCATTTACGGTGTGGAACCTCTGGGCAGAGGAACAACCCTGGGAGATCATGCAGCAAGTATTTCCTATGGAGAAGAGGGTGTGATGCATGGATTTAACAGCATTATGCTGAAAGATGAGAACGGAGAGCCGGCACCGGTATACTCTGTTGCCAGCGGCCTTGATTATCCTTCCTCTGGTCCGGAGCATGCGTTCCTTCATGATATCGGACGGGTAAAATATGATGTGGCATCCGATGAGGAAACCATTGATGCCTTCTATGCACTTTCCAGACTGGAAGGTATCATTCCCGCCATTGAAAGTTCCCATGCCGTTGCATATGCCATCAAGCTGGCAAAGCAGATGAACAAGGGATCCATCCTGGTAAATCTCTCCGGTCGCGGCGATAAAGATATGGATTATATTATTGAACATTACGGAATCAGATAACGGACTGATATGGAATGACAACGGGAGATTCCATGGATTCTGCAAGTGCTATGACAGCCTGAGGGATCTCCCGGTGGAAATCCATATACCACTCCAAGGTCTCAAGGACATAATGTCTTTTAAAACTTTCCTCGGTGTATAGGGCGGAGCGGAGATTGTGAAGCCTGTCGGCACCTTTGACTGCAAAGGCGATAGGGTTTTGCCGGATACCCGACACATACTCTTCCATAATGTAGCCATCCTTCTTGGTCAGGAGTTTTACCGCATTCAAAACGGCAGGACCGCCGTAGGACAGGATTTCCGCCTCGGTTGCATTGGTATCCTCAAGAAGATCGTGGAAAAGAGCAGTAATGATATAGTCCTCTCCATAACCCTGTGCCTGTATGATCCCGGCAACGGCAATGGGATGGATAATGTAGGGCTCTCCGCCTTTTCGCAGTTGACCCTGATGTTTGTCAGCAGCGAAGGCCAGCGCCTTTTGGTATCTTTCGTTATCTGTCAGCGTAAATATCACCTCTAAAATTCTTTTATCTGATATGTTATTATAACATGGAAACCCTTTGAGAAGAGAAAAGATTGTACAAAAAGGATTGTACAAAAATAAGTACAAAAAAATTTAAAAAATCACTTGCAAAACAAAAAAAGCTTGTATATAATAATCAAAGTGTTCAGCGGATATGAAACATCGATGAGCACTTCACATATAAGCGCGACTAGCTCAGCTGGCAGAGCACCTGACTCTTAATCAGGGTGTCCAGGGTTCGAACCCCTGGTCGCGCATTTGCAAAAGGGTGTTGATTCTGCAGTATCGCAGGCTCAGCGCTTTTTTCATTTATCGGAAAATAGCTGGCAGAGACAGTGTTCCACCTCATGCAGAGATTTTCGGAAATTACAGCAGGGTTTGCGGCAGAGCAATTTGCGCCGGAAGAAAGAAATATAATAAGAAATCATAAAAATCCTCTTTTTTTCATGGTATGAAAGAAAGAGGATTCTGTGATTCTGGTGATAGAAAAGTTATATGAAATTAGTCAAAATTAGTCAGATGTCTTTTTACAGGCTAAAGGCTCTGCAATCAGTTTACAGATGGGATTGCCCATAGCGGAAAATTTTTCTTCATATTCCGTCATGATGTTTCCTTCGTTCATGGAAGGGTTATGGTGGAGATCGTGGGTCATGGCGGTAAGGTTCCAGGATTCGCTTGAGCGGATCTCCTCAACGGAAAAATCAAACAGTCCCCGGTTGTCTGTCTTGAATTCCAGACGGCCGTGATGGGAAAGGATCTTATGATACCGTTTCAGATAGGCTGCGGATGTCAGGCGTCTTCTTGCATGACGATCCTTGGGCCATGGATCTGAAAAATTCAGGTAGATGCGGTCAATCTCTCCCGGGGCAAAGATCTCGTCGATGTGCTCTGCATTAAAGCAGAGAAACACCAGATTATCCAAAGGGTCATCCTCCATTTTCTGAACGGCCCGAAGAAGCACACTGGTATATTTTTCGATACCGATATAGTTGATCTGGGGATTGGAACGGGCCAGCTCCATAATAAACTGTCCTTTGCCCATACCGATCTCCACATGAATGGGCTGCCTGCGAGGGAACGCGTTGTTCCAGCAACCGCAGTAGGAAACGGGATCCTGAATACAATACAGGCTGTTTGCAATGGCTTCGTTGGCACCGGGAATGTTTCTTAATCGCATAAGATGTGGTCTTCTGCAAAGGATAACAGAAGGTTATCTCCTTCCTGAAGTAAAATATATTACAGTCAGTTTACAATATTTTTATTTTCAGTTCAACTCTGAGATATGCAAATATCCCATATTATGATAAAATGACTTCAAATGCAGTAAAATAAAACAAAGGAATGCACCGGCATGACAACAAAAAAGAAAATCACCGCAGGACTGCTGGCACTGACAATGGCCATCAGTTCCATGATGTTAAATGTAAAAACCGCACAGGCGGCAGAATATTGGCCGGACAATGTATCTACAGTGTCCCGGGCAGCCATTGTAATGGAACAGGAAACAGGAGTTATTCTTTATGAGAAGAATATTCATGCCACCTATTATCCTGCCAGCATCACCAAGATCCTTACGGCACTGGTGGCTTTGGAGAACAGCCAGTTAGATGAGATCGTGACATTTTCAAAAGATGCCGTATATAAAAATGAAGGGGATACTTCCCATATCAGCAGGGATGTGGGAGAGCAGATGACCATGGAGCAGTGTCTCTATGGAATGATGTTGGAGTCTGCCAATGAATGTGCCTATGCCATTGCAGAGCATGTGGGCGATGGGGATGTAAACAAATTTGTGGACATGATGAATGAAAAGGCCAGGGAGTTGGGATGTGTGGATTCTAATTTTAATAACACCAACGGTCTCCCGGACGAGAACCATTATGTCAGTGCTTATGATATGGCTTTGATCTCAAGAGCGGCATATGCCAATGAGGACTTTGCCAGAATTGTGGGAACAAAGACTTACAGTATTCCTCCCACAAATAAACATACGGAGATCACACCTTTGTATAATCATCATGCCATGCTGCATGCGTTCCGGGGCTATGGAAGCAGATATGTTTCTTCCTACTGTCTGGGAGGAAAGACGGGATATACGGTGGCGGCCAATTCCACGCTGGTAACTTACGCCAGAAAGAATGGTATGACATTGGTCTGCGTTGTTTTAAATGCCACCTCGCCGGGACATTATGTGGATACTAAGGCTTTATTAAATTATTGCTTTGACAATTTTACCGTCTACAATGTGGCGGAGCAGGAGGGATTGTTCACAGGCGGAAGCGGGAATACCGCAGGCATTCTTGGTGAAGATATCGACCTGGTGGAAGTGGACCCGGACGGTGTGGTGATCCTGCCGGTGACGGCGGAACTGTCCGATGCGGCAGTTACGGTGATGCCCATGGAAAACAGCAAAGATACTTCTGTGGTGGGACAAGTACAGTATACTTATGCAGGCCATTATGTAGGGGGAGCAAACCTGATCTTCCAGCAGCAGGAAACGGAAAGTTATCCTTTTCATAATTTGCCGGCAGAGCAGGGGGGAAGCAGCATCAAAAGCATTCATATTGATGTGAAGCAGATCCTGCTGTTTCTGGTGCTGATCCTGGCAGCAGGTGTACTGGTGCTTCTGGTCCTGAAATCCTTTTCTGCAGCCCGGATCAGACGGAGACGGAGAACAAAATCTCAGGTGAAGAGCCGTTCTGATCATAATGGATATAAAAAGATCAAAAGAAACCGGCGTCGAAAGAGAGGCGGCAGAAATGTTAGATGATGCCCTGGAAAAATATCAAAAATCCAATGCATATCCCTTTCATATGCCGGGACATAAAAGGCAGAATATGGGAATGGAAGATCCCTATGCCATTGATATCACAGAGATTGATGGGTTCGATAATCTGCATGATCCCCAGGGACTGATTTTAGAAACCATGAAACATTTACAGAAACTGTATCACAGCAGACGCAGTTTTCTTCTGGTCAATGGGTCTACCTGCGGTAATCTGGCAGCTGTCTTTACAGCGACAGGCTTTGATCAGGAACTGATCATCGCGCGAAATTGCCATAAAAGCGTTTATCACGGAGCATATCTGAGACGAAGCCGGCTGCACTATCTGTATCCAAGGATGGGAAAGGAGCAGATTCCCGGGGAGATTTTCCCGGAGGATGTGGAGAAACTGCTGCAGCAATATCCCGCCAGCAGAGCGGTGGTGATCACTTCCCCTACCTATGAGGGGATCGTTTCCGATGTGGCGGGGATTGCAGAGGTCTGTCACAGGAGAGGTGTACCGCTGATCGTGGATGCTGCCCATGGAGCACACCTGGGATTTCACCCGTATTTCCCGGAATCACCGGTGAAAGAAGGGGCAGATGCAGTGATCATGAGCCTGCACAAGACCCTGCCAAGTTTTACTCAGACAGCAGTGCTTCATCTGAACGGGGAACTTCTTTCGGAAGAAAAATGCAGGGAATACCTGTCTGTTTTTCAGTCCAGTTCCCCATCATATATCTTGATGAGCGGCATAACGAAGTGCGTTCGTTTTCTGGAATCGGAGGGTGAGGAAGCCTTTGAAACGTATGCTGCAAGACTCCAGGAATTTTACTGGAAAACGGAGCAGTTAAAATGGATTTCCGTTTTGCACCCGGAACATCAGGATCCATCCAAGATCCTTATTTCCTCCGGCCGCAGCGGCCTTACAGGGGAGGAACTGTCCGGAAAACTGAGAACTACCTATGGTCTGGAGATGGAGATGAGTTCCTTTGATTATACCCTTGCCATGACCAGTGTGATGGATCGCCAGGAGGGATTTGACCGGCTGGCAGAGGCATTGATGGAGATAGATCGGGAGGCCGGAAAGAAACAGAGCGGGATTTTAACAGTCTCGCGGGGGCATGATGCGGACGATTCATCAGATACTCCAGCGGAAAACTCATGGGAAAATCCTTCAGGAAGTTCTTCGGAAAAGGTGATGGAACTGTGGCAGGCACAGGATGCCGAAAGGGAGTGTGTTCCCATGGATCAGGCACAGGGAAGAACGGCGGCAAAAAGTGTTGCCATTTATCCGCCGGGGATTCCATTGCTGGTGCCCGGGGAAAAAATTACCGAAGAACAGGTGGAGATGATCCGAAAAGCACAGCAGGAAGGACTCTATGTAGAGGGATTGCAGCAGGAGGGCGCAGAACTGTCCTTGATTCAGGTGGTTGCATCCCGGGAGGAAACGAAAGAATAATGGGTAAAATTTTTTGTCTTATGGGGAAAAGCTCCACAGGAAAAGATACGATCTATCAGGAACTTCTGAAAAAGGAAGATCTGCATCTTCATCAGATCGTGTCCTATACCACAAGACCTATTCGGGCAAATGAAACGGATGGTGTGGAATATCATTTCTGTACGAAAGAAAGAAAAGAGGAGCTGCTTGCCCAGGGAAATGTCATTGAGATCCGAAGTTATGAGACAGTGCATGGGATCTGGGATTATTTTACGGTGGCGGATGATCAGATCCGGCTGGAACAGAAGGATTATCTGATCATTGGAACGCTGGAATCTTACTGTAAGATCCGGGATTACTTTGGAAGGGAAAAAGTCATTCCCGTATATATTGAGGTGGAAGACGGAACCCGGCTGATGCGGGCAGTGGAGAGAGAGAGAAGACAGAGCCAGCCCAAATACAGGGAGTTGTGCCGCAGATTTTTGGCGGATGATGAGGATTTCTCAGAAGAAAAACTTCGGGAAGCCGAGATTGAACAGAGATTTGTGAATGAGAATCTTGAGGATACATTAGAGCGGATCTCTTCCTATATAAAGGAGCAGTTATAGAATGGAAACGGAGACAAATGTGAAAAATTTTTCTTCCATTGTGGGACTGGAAGATGTAAAAGATCATCTGCAGAATGCCATTTCCATGAATAAGATCAGTCACGCGTATATTATCAGCGGGGAGAAGGATGCGGGAAAGATGATGTTAGCGGAGGCATTTGCAGCCACGCTGTTGTGTCAGGAAGGCGGAAGAGATGCCTGCGGCAAATGTCATTCCTGCCATCAGGCAGCAGGACGCAATCATCCGGATATTATCTTTGTTTCCCACGAAAAGCCCAATGTGATCTCTGTGGATGACGTCCGGCATCAGATCAACGACAGTGTCATGATCAAACCCTATGCATCGGAGAAAAAGATTTACATTGTGGATGAGGCGGAGAAGATGAATCTTCAGGCCCAGAATGCACTGTTAAAGACCATAGAAGAACCGCCGGCTTATGTGGTGATCTTACTGTTGACCACCAATGCGGAAGGATTTCTGCCTACCATCTTATCCAGGTGTATCACCCTTCATCTGAAACCGGCCTCTGAAGATCAGATTGAAAAACTGCTGATGAGGGATTATCATGTGGTGGATTACCAGGCCAGAATGTGCAGTGCTTTTGCCCAGGGAAATGTGGGGAAAGCCATCCGGCTGGCTTCCTCAGAAGAGTTTCGGGAAATGAAATCCTCTGTACTGCATATGGTGAAGGATGTTCCGGGGATGAACATAGCGGATCTGCAGGATGCAGTGAAGGAACTGGAAGGCTATAAAGCTCAGATAGAAGAATATTTAGATCTCCTTACCCTTTGGTATAGAGATGTGTTATTATATAAGGCAACAGACGATTTTTCGCAGCTGATCTTTCGGGATGAGAATTCCGGAATCCGGGATCAGGCACAGAAATTATCTTATCATCGCATAGATGAGATCCTGAAAGAAATATCCGCTGTACGAAACAGGCTGCATGCGAATGTGAATTATGAGCTGACCATGGAGCTGTTGCTTATGAA
>CAMEWP010000016.1 GCA_945946605.1 uncultured Pseudobutyrivibrio sp.
GTATACAGGTAAATCCACGAACCTACAATGTGGAGGTCATTACATATTGTCTATTACATAGAAAGAGAACCGGAAAACTGCTTCGTTGCAGCCAATGAGGCGGATGAGTGTGTAGGATATGTGCTCTGTGCATCAGATTTTCAGCGGTGGGCAAAGGTTTTTCAGAAGGAGTATTATGGAAAATCATGGAATCCTGTCACAAAAGGTATGGGCAAAGGCACCGTGGAGGGGCTTCGGGATTTTGCCGGGGAATATCCGGCCCATCTGCACATTGATATCGATGATGATTATCAGAGGCAGGGGATTGGTACCAGACTCATAGATGCCCTTACGCAGCATTTGAAGAAAAACGGCGTAAAAGGTGTGATGTTTTCTGTGGCTGCGGATAATGAAAAAGGGAAAAATTTTTACAACAAATATGGTTTTGTGGAACTTAGCCGCAACAAGCAGGAGATCAATATGGGGATGAAACTTCTCTAAGGCTTCTCTAAGGCTTCTCTAAGGCTTCTCTGAGACTTCCCTGAAATTTCTCCAGGATGCACAAAAACCTGTGCAAAACCGGTACAAAATCTACACAAAACCAACAGAAAGCCTACACAAAAAGGCCCTTGAATATACAATAACTTGTATGGATGTATAAAAAACAGTACAAGATATAGGTGTGTGCATGAAAAAAAGAACTGTACAGATTCCCTGTTATAAGATATGATGTACATGCTACAGAAAAACAAGTGAGAAATATAGGGAGGAACCATAATGGTAGAAATGAGAGAATGGGATGGCTTTAAGGGCAGACTCTGGAAAGAAGAGATCAATGTCAGACAGTTCATCCAGGATAACTACGAAGGCTATGATGGAGATGAAAGTTTCCTGGAAGGCCCTACAGAGGCTACCAATGAGCTTTGGGGAGCTCTGCAGAAACTTCAGAAGGAAGAGCGTGCAAAGGGCGGCGTGCTGGATATGGAGACAGAGGTTGTATCTTCTCTGACAGCTTATGGCCCGGGATATATTGATGAATCCATGAAGGATAAGGAGCAGATCGTTGGTCTGCAGACAGATAAGCCGTTAAAGAGAGCTTTTATGCCCTACGGCGGAATCAAGATGGCTGTGCAGGCTTGTGAAAATTACGGATATAAGGTAAATCCGGAACTGGTTAAGATTTTCACCACCTATCACAAAACCCACAATACAGCAGTATTTGACGCTTATACACCGGAGATGATCAAAGCCCGTCATAATAAGATCATTACCGGACTTCCGGATACTTACGGTCGTGGCCGTATCGTAGGTGATTACAGACGAGTGGCACTTTACGGTATCGATTACCTCATCGAGTGCAAGAAGGAAGACAAGGCAAAATGCGGCAGCGGCAGCATGAAGGGCGAAGTGATCCGTCTGAGAGAAGAGATCGCAGAGCAGATCCGTTCCCTGGAAGATATGAAGAAGATGGCAGAAGTGTACGGCTATGATATTTCCAGACCGGCACAGAATGCAAAGGAAGCAGTACAGTGGGTATACTTTGGATATCTGGCTGCCATTAAGACACAGAACGGTGCTGCAATGAGTGTTGGCCGTGTATCCACCTTCCTGGATATCTATATTGAAAGAGATCTGAAGAAGGGCATCCTGACAGAGAAGGAAGCACAGGAGTTGATCGACCACTTTACCATGAAGCTGCGTATGGTGAAATTTGCCAGAATTCCGTCCTACAACCAGCTGTTCTCCGGAGATCCGGTATGGGCAACACTGGATGTGGCAGGCACCGGCGTGGATGGTCGTTCCATGGTTACAAAGACGGACTATCGTTTCCTGCACACATTAGAAAACATGGGACCGGCACCGGAGCCCAACCTGACCGTACTGTATTCTTCCAAACTTCAGGAGAATTTCAAAGAGTACGCAGCAAAGGTTTCCATCGCCACCAGCTCTGTACAGTATGAGAACGATGATGTAATGAAGCCGGTATGGGGAGATGACTATGCCATCTGCTGCTGTGTATCCGCAACAGAGACCGGTAAGGAAATGCAGTTCTTCGGAGCAAGAGCAAACCTGGCAAAATGTCTTCTTTACGCTATCAACGGCGGTGTGGATGAAAAGAGCGGCGAGCAGGTAGGACCGAAATACCGTCCCATCACTTCCGAGTATCTGGATTACGACGAAGTTATGGAGCGCTATGACGACATGATGGAATGGCTGGCAGATCTGTATGTAAATACATTGAATCTGATCCAGTACATGCATGACAAATATTATTACGAAGCAGCAGAGCTGGCACTGATGGATACCAACCTGGAGAGAACATTTGCAACAGGTATTGCAGGTTTTTCCCATGTCATCGATTCCCTGTCTGCTATCAAATATGCAAAGGTAAAGGTAATCCGTGACGAGAGAGGTCTGGCAACAGACTATGAGATCGAAGGAGATTTCCCAAGATACGGAAATGACGATGACCGTGCAGATGAGATCGGTGTATGGCTGCTGAAAACCTTTATGGACAAGATCAAGAGACATCACACCTACAGAAGAAGTGTGCCCACCACATCCATCCTTACCATCACATCCAATGTGGTATACGGTAAGGCAACCGGATCCATGCCGGACGGCCGTAAGGCAGGAGAACCCCTGTCTCCGGGTGCAAACCCCAGCTACGGTGCAGAGCAGAACGGACTGCTTGCTTCTCTGAATTCTCTGACCAAGCTGCCTTATGAGTGGGCTTTAGACGGTATTTCCAATACCCAGACCATCAATCCGGGAGCTCTTGGCAATGAGGATGAGGAGAGAAAGAAGAATCTGGTTCAGATCATGGACGGATACTTTGATCAGGGAGCGCATCATCTGAATGTCAATGTCTTCGGTAAGGAGAAACTCATCGATGCAATGGAACATCCGGAGAAGGAGGAATATGCAAACTTCACCATCCGTGTTTCCGGTTACGCTGTGAAGTTCATAGACCTGACCAGAGAGCAGCAGATGGATGTAATTGCAAGAACCTGCCATGACAGATTGTAAGATTATAAACACAGACACAATAAAAGGAAATATCCACTCCATAGAGACCTTCGGCTCTGCCGATGGTCCCGGAGTGCGTTATATTGTATTTTTAAAGGGCTGCAACATGCGGTGTAAATACTGCCATAACCCGGACACCTGGGCTGTCCAAGGGGAAAACTGGCAGACACCGGAGGAAGTGCTGAAACAGGCTCTGCGGTACCGCCCCTATTGGAGAGACAATGGCGGCATTACCGTAAGCGGCGGGGAGGCACTGCTGCAGATTGATTTTGTGACGGAGCTGTTCCGCCAGGCCAAGGCACAGGGAGTGCATACATGTCTGGATACCTCCGGAAATCCTTTTACCAGAGAGCAGCCTTTCTATGACAAGTTTCTTCAACTGATGGAAGTTACGGATCTGTTTATGCTGGATCTCAAACAGATGGATCCGGAGAAACACAGAGAACTCACTGGCTGGGACAACGCAAATATCTTAGATATGGCACGGTGCCTGTCCGACCATGGAAAGTCCATGTGGATCCGCCATGTGCTGGTACCCGGTGTCACGGATGATGAAGAACAGCTGAAAGCGCTGAAAGATTTTGTGGATTCTCTTCAGACAGTAGAGCGCCTGGAGATCCTTCCCTATCATACACTGGGGGTATTTAAGTGGAAAGAACTGGGGATACCCTATGGGCTGGAAGATGTCTGCCCGCCTACGGAAGAAGAGATGCTGCGTGCAAAGAAATTGCTGGGACTGGCCTAAAAATGGGCACAAAAAAATGGAAGCAAGGAGGCTCGAACTCCTGACCTTTCGCGTGTGAGGCGAACGCTCATCCCGGCTGAGCTATGCTTCCATGTGACCTATTGTACGCCTTTTTAAAAAAATTGCAAGATGAAAATGATATTTTTATCAGTATCTGTATTCACATTTTTGTCAGTCTTTACGACGGCAGAAGCGGCAGTGGTGTTGGAGAGGATGATCTCCTTCCCCGCCAGGCGCTTCTGCCGTTTTTTGCTTTGGAGGAAAAGAAAAGTTGAAAAGAAAATCAGAAATACTGTTGCGGGAAAGAGGAAAGACGGATAAACTATTATATGGAAAAGTCTGCACAGAAAGAAGGAAATGACAGCATGATATATGACAATGTGCTGGATGCCATGGGGCATACTCCCATGATCCGGCTGAATCGAATGAATGAACCGGGCAATGCACAGGTTCTGGTTAAATTTGAAGGTTTGAACGTAGGAGGTTCCATCAAGAGCCGTACAGCCTACAACATGATCTTAGAGGCAGAAGCCAAGGGGCTGATCCACGAGGACACTATCATTGTGGAACCCACCAGCGGCAACCAGGGAATCGGCCTGGCACTGGTAGGCGCAGTGAGAGGGTATCACACCATTATCATTATGCCGGATTCCGTCAGTGAGGAGCGGAGGAAACTGGTGCAGCATTATGGTGCGGAGGTACGCCTGATCCATGATGCTGGAAATATCGGGGAGTGTATTGATACCTGCCTTCAGACAGCATTGAAAATGGCGGAGGAAGATCCCAGGGTTTATGTGCCACAGCAGTTTGCCAATCCGGCCAACCCCATGGTACATCGTCATCATACAGGACTGGAGATCTTAGAACAGGTGGCAGGACCTATCGATGGCTTCTGCTCCGGTATTGGAACAGGCGGAACCATTACGGGAATAGGAGAGGTATTAAAGGCACAGAATCCGGACATCTGCATCTGGGCAGTGGAGCCGGAGCATGCAGCGATCCTTTCCGGAGGTTCCATCGGCACCCATCTGCAGATGGGAATCGGGGACGGTGTGATTCCGGAGATCTTAAACCAGCAGATTTATGATGATATCTGCATTATCACAGATGAAGAAGCCATACAGACGGCAAAGGATCTGGCTTCCAAGGAAGGTATCATGTGCGGTATCTCCAGTGGAACCAATGTGGCGGCAGCACTGAAAATGGCAAAGATATTGGGAGAAGGAAAGACGGTGGTTACGGTTCTTCCGGATACGGCAGAACGGTATTTTTCCACACCGCTTTTTGAATAAACAACAACTTAGGAGAACAGGGGGACAGAATTATGGAGAGATTTGGATGCAGTGCGCAGCCCATCCGGCAGGAACAGACCATTGTGGTGGATAAGGTGAGGATCAGTGTGATCACGGAACGGATCATTCGGGTAGAACGGTCCGAGAGAGGATCCTTTGAGGAAAGACCAAGCCAGAAGATCATGTGCCGTCAGTTTCAGGAACCGTTTTTTACCAGTGAAGTGACAGAAGATCACAAGTGCCTTGTGACTACAGGAAGTGCGCTGTTTTGGGTGGATCTTGGGGACCTTTCTGTGAAGGTGAAACTGACAGATGGCTCAAATGATACGGATCAGCTGCCCTGGATCGACAGCGAAAAAGTACATTACATAGGAGGAACTTTCCGTACTCTGGACAATGGTCTGGGGGATCGGATCCTTTACGGTGAAAATAAGGGGAAAATCGAATTAAAGGACAGTGTATTTTCAGAGGAAGGTGTAGCAGTCATCGATGATTCGGCTTCCTATCTGCTGAATGAAGACGGAAGTTTAAGTGCAAGGGAAGAGGGTACAAAAGATTTTTATATTCTGGCATTTGGTAAGGATTTTCTGGGTGGACTGAATGAGTTTTACCACCTTACAGGATTTACCCCGCTGCTGCCTAAGTATGCCCTGGGCAACTGGTGGTCCCGGTATTATGCATATCGTCAGGATGAGTACATAGAGTTGATGGATAAATTTGCCGATAAGGGAATCCCTCTTACGGTGGCAACCATCGATATGGACTGGCATCTGGTAAAGAATGTGCCGAAAGATGCGGGAACTACCATGAAATGGTGCGTGCCGGGCTGGACAGGATATACATTTGAAAAGGAACTGTTCCCGGATCACAAGCAGTTCTTCCGGGATTTGAAGGACAGAGGCCTGGCAGTGACCATGAATCTGCATCCCCATGACGGTATCCGCTATTTTGAGGAGCAGTATGAGGCTATGGCGGAGGCAAACGGCATTGATCCTGCCACAAAAGAACCGGTGGCCTTTGATTTTACGAATATGACCTTTGTAAAGAGCTATTTTGATCTGGTGATGCACCCTTACGAGGATGAAGGGGTGGACTTCTGGTGGATCGACTGGCAGCAGGGAAAGAATTCCCGGCTGGAAGGACTGGATCCCTTGTGGCTTTTGAACCATTACCATACATTGGATGCAGGAAGAGACGGAAGATGTGCCCTGATCCTGTCCCGTTATTCCGGAACGGGAGCTCACCGTTATCCTCTGGGATTTTCGGGAGATACCATCGTGCGCTGGCCCAGCCTGAAGTATCAGCCCTACTTTACCGCGGCAGCGTCAAATGCGGGATACAGCTGGTGGTCCCATGATATCGGCGGTCACATGATGAGCAAGGGTGACCCGGAAATTTACACCCGCTGGCTGCAGTATGGTGTGTTCTCCCCCATCAACCGTCTCCATTCCACCAGGGACAAGTGGAGCAAGGAGCCCTGGCTGTATGGAGAGCAGGCAGAGAAGATCGTTACAGAATTTCTGAGACTGCGTCATCGGCTGCTGCCTTATCTGTACACGGCAAATGTGGCCACAGCTACGGAAGGAATCCCGCTGATCATGCCCATGTACTATCTGAACGACTGTCCGGAGGCGTATGAGTATAAAGATCAGTATTATTTCGGCATGGAGATGATCGTGGCACCGGTACTGAGCAAGTGCAAGAGAAACGGTCTGGCTAATGTGACCTGCTGGCTTCCGGAAGGACGCTGGACGGACTTCTTTACCGGCGAAGTGTTTGAGGGCGGTCAGGTATATAAGATCAAGTGTTCCATGGAGCGGATTCCGGTATTTGTCCGGGAGGGCGCTATTATCCCGCTGCTGGCAGACGGAAATCATAACAATCAGGACTTTACTTCTCTGGAAGTCAGACTGTATGCAGGAAACGGAAGTTACTGTATGCAGGATGAAGAGGGAAGCATTACATTTACATTGACCACGGAAGACGGAAAGATGAATGTATCCGTACAGCCGGAAGGCAAAGTGGTGACAAAACATCTGGCTCTTCGCTTTATCGGAGGCGAGGCAGGACAGATAGAAGACGGAGGAATCGAGACAGAAATTCTTTAAGGTATTCTTTAGAAGATTTTTTAGAAATTCTTTAAGAAATTCTGTGGAAGATCCTCTCAGCAGAAAGAGACGATCAGGAGTTTGAACCGGAATGGCGAAGAAGAGTAAAGCAAAGAAGAAAAATATCTGGTATACCATAGCAAGTTTTGTGGTGGATAAGAGAAAGATCATTACCATCCTGTTTCTTTTGGCAATCGTATACAGCGTTTTGTCCATTAACAGGGTAACGGTGGTGCAGGATATCAAGGAGTATCTTCCGGATGACAGTGAGACAAAACAGGGACTGTCCCTGATGTCGGAGGAATTTACCACCTATGCCACAGCGCAGGTTATGATCTCCAATGTGACTTATCAGGAAGCGGAGAATCTGGCAAAACGCATCGAGAAGATCGATCATGTCAGCAGTGTGACCTTCGGAGAGGGATCATCTTATTACAAGGGAACCAACGCACTGCTTACTGTGAGCATGGATGATGTGGAAGACTCCGAGGCCAGTATTGGCGCCAAAGCGGATATCAAAAAACTCCTGAAAGACTATGATGCCTATATTTACACGGAAATCGGCTATATGCAGGAAATGCAGGAGATGCTGACCCAGGAGATGTCCATGATCCTGGTGTGGGCGGTCATCATTATCATTGGTGTTCTGCTGCTTTCCACAAAGGCATATATGCAGATACCGGTGCTGCTCATCACCTTTGGTGTGGCGGCAATCCTGAATATGGGAACCAACTACTGGTTTGGCTCAATTTCCTTTGTCACCAATGCGGTGGCAGTGGTGCTGCAGCTGGCACTGGCAATCGATTATGCCATTATTCTGTCAGACCGTTTTATGGAAGAACATGAGCATCTGGGTGTGGAGGAAGCTGTAAAGGTGGCCTTGTCCAAGGCAATTCCGGAGATCAGCTCCTCCTCCCTGACCACGGTATCTGGTATGGTTGCCATGATACTGATGCAGTTTAAACTGGGATATGACATGGGTATCGTGCTGGTAAAAGCAATTCTCATCAGTCTGATCTGTGTATTTTTGCTGATGCCCGGTATCCTGGTGTACTTTGCAGATAAGATCGATAAGACACAGCATAAATGTTATGTGCCAAAGATCGATATTATCGGAAAATATGCAGTAAAAACAAAAAAGATCATTCCCCCCATCTTTTTGGTGGCTGTTATCCTGGGATTTATCGGCACGTCAAATTGTTCCTTCCTTTATGACGTCAGCTCTGTAGACGGAAGTAAAAAGGATGACTATACACTGGCCAGAGAGGCCATTACGGACGTGTTTGGTGCCAGCAACCAGCTGGTGATCATGGTGCCGAAAGGGGATTATGAAGCGGAGAAGAAAACACTGGAACAGGTGGCAGAAGTGGATGGGGTAACCATGGCATTAGGACTCTCCAATCAGGAGATCGCAGATGGGATTACGCTCACCGATAAGATGACACCCCGTCAGTTTGCCGAGCTTACCGATGTGGATTTAGAGCTCATCGAGGCTGTGTACGGACTTTATGCTTATGATCAGGAAGATTATGGACCCATCGTGACAGATATTGAACATTACGGTGTACCCATGATCGATATGTTCATGTTCCTCTATGAGAAATATGAGGATGGATATGTGACACTGGATGAGGAGATGGACGAGATGCTGACAGCGTTGTATGATCAGCTGTCCTCTGCCCAGGATCAGCTGGTGGGAGAGCATTATGTCCGGATGATCTTAAATCTTGATCTGCCTACGGAAGGGCAGGCAACGTATGATGTGATGGAGGAGATCAGAGGAATTGCGGAGACCTATTACGGTGAGGGAAATGTAGTCCTTGTGGGTAACTCCACCAGTACCAAGGATCTGGAGACATCCTTTGCAACGGATAATCTGGTGATCAGTATTATGACAGCATTGTTTGTATTCCTGGTACTGCTCTTTACCTTCCAGAACTGGGGACTTCCTATTTTCCTGGTGCTGACCATCCAGGGAAGTATCTGGATCAACTTTGCGATCCCTACCTTGATGAACCAGGGCGTGTACTTTATCGGATATCTGATCGTGTCGGCTATCCAGATGGGTGCCACCATTGATTATGCCATTGTCATTGCAAACCGTTACATACAGCTTAGGAAGGAAGAAGAGCCGGATCAGGCCATCAAAGACGCACTGAATCAGGCTTTCCCCACGATTTTTACTTCTGGTACGATTATGATCTCTGCCGGATATCTTATGGGATACATGACATCCAATGTGACCATTCAGGTATTCGCTATTGCCCTGGGCAGAGGTGCTATGATCTCCGTACTGATGGTACTTCTGGTTCTGCCGCAGATCCTGCTTTTTACAGATAAGATCGTGGAAAAAACAAAGCTTTCCGTGAAACTTCCAAAGCTGCAGACCGTAAAGGGTAAAAATCTGCCGCTGCCGGTGGAAATCAAAGGGCAGAAGATAAAAGAGGAGAAGGAAGAGACAGAACGGAAAGTAAAGAAAGAAAAGAAAGAAAAGAGCAGCGGATCCGGCACGAAAAAAGATAAAAAAGATAAAGATAAGAAAAAGAAAGAAAAGCAGACGGATAAGCAGAAAGACAAAAAGAAAGAGAAAAAGAAGAGCAAAGGAGGGAAAAAGGCATGAAAAGACACAGCAGAATAAAAAGAGCGCTTTTAGGCCTTTTTGTGACAGGAACTCTTTTGCTTGAGACAGCGTTGCCGACACTGGCGGCGGGCAATGAAGCGGCAGGAAATAAGGCTGCCGGCTATCAGACAGATGGAAGTGTCATAGAGATCAGCTCGGAAAAGGATCTGTTGGCACTGGCAAAAAACTGCAAGTTAAACAGTTACAGCCTGGGAAAGACCGTTGTTTTGATGGAAGACATCAAAGTTTACAGCCCGAATTTCAAAGGAATTCCTTTTTTTAACGGAACCTTCCAGGGAAATGGCCATACGATTTCCCGGCTGTCCATCAGCAGTAAGGGATCGGATCTGGGATTTTTCCGTTATCTGGGCAGTCAGGCCATTGTTTCGGATCTTACGGTTACCGGTCAGGTGGATCCTACCGGGAGCCAGGAAAATATCGGAGGAATTGCCGGATGCAATTATGGCACCATCACGGGCTGCACCTTCGTGGGCAGTGTGGACGGCGAGACCAATGTAGGCGGAATTGCCGGCTACAATAAGAGTACAGGTAAGATCTTAAACTCTGTCAGCCGCTCTGTTGTGGTGGGGACTTCCCAAACCGGAGGAATTGCAGGAAGCAATGACGGACTGATCTCCGGGTGTACCAGTGAGAGCAGTGTCAATGTGGAGGAACTGGAACCAAGCCTGGACCTGGGCGGCATCGACCTGGGGACCCTTAATCTGGTAAAGACTGCGGTAAACCGTACCAATGTAGGGGGAATTGCAGGGGAATCTTCCGGTGTCGTTTCAGGATGCGTCAATCAGGGAACGGTGGGATATGCCCATTCGGGATATAATGTAGGCGGAATTGCCGGAAGTCAGAAGGGTGTGATCACCTGGTGTGAAAACCGGGGAGAAGTCTACGGCCGTAAGGATATTGGCGGGATCGCAGGTCAGGCCAATCCCTACATGGATCTGGTGTATTACAAGGAGCATTTATCCTCTGTAAAGGATCAGATCAGCCAGCTGAATGATACGGTTTCCGGGATCACACCACTGTTGACAGACACCTCCGATCAGACGTTATCTTACGCCAGAACACTGGTGCAGCAGTATCGTTCCATGATGGATGGAATCGCCAGCGATATGAGCGGTCTTCAGCAGGCCATGGATTCTGATCTGGGAGCTGTTGAACAGAAGAAAGATACCATCGTAAATGCCAAGGACTCCATTGTGGGAATTCTGGAGAAGTATCGCAATCTGACCTTTGACGGCCTTGTGGAACGGGAGGAGATCGAAAACTTTATTCAGGAATTTCAGACAGATATGGAAACCCTGAACAAAGATATGGAGACCATTGTGGAGGAATTGAAGGGAATCGACGGATCCCTTGATGGAACCTTGGATGCGGCGGATCAGTTTATGACAAATATGTCAGGTCAGCTTCAGGATCCGGGCCGGGGAGACAACATTAACAGCATGCTGGATATGCTGGATGAAAATATCGGCTCCATGATGGATATCATGGATGAGACCAGCCGGCAGATCAATGATATTGCGGATTCTGTGGAGTCTGCGTTGAAACAGGATCGGAACCAGCTTGATACGGAGGAGGCTTTTGAGGATATCACCCGGCTGAAGTCGGCACAGGATGCAGACGGTGTCATCACTTACTGCAAAAATTACGGGACTATCCGGGGAGATCTGAACGCTGGAGGTATTGCCGGATCCATGAATGTGGACTTAGAAGGCGACCAGGAGACGGATGCAGATCTCAGTACTTTGGATATTGTGGTGAGAGTGCAGGTCAGCAGTATTGTGGCTTACAGTGCCAACTATGGTAAAGTGGATGCAAAAAAACAGCATGCCGGCGGTATTGTGGGTCAGCAGGAACTGGGATTGATCTACGGCTGCGAATCCTACGGAAATGTAAAGGCTGCATCCGGCAGCTATCTGGGAGGCATTGTGGGCGACTCGGCGGCAGCTGTGCGGAAATGCTGTGTGCGGGCCAAGGTTCTTGGTACAGATTATGTGGGCGGTGTGGCCGGCAACGGCAGTACTATGGCATCCAATCTTGTGATGGTTACGCTGGATACTTCCGGAGAATATGTGGGAGCTGTAGCCGGACATGTGGAAGAAGACGGAAGCGTAGTTTCCAATTATTATGTAGCCGGAGACTTTGGCGGCATTGATGATATCAGTTATGCCGGGGCAGCAGAAGGCATTTCCTATGAGGAGATGATGGCAAAGGAAGAGATTCCCGAGAGTTTCCAGCGGCTGAAGATCACCTTTGAAAACGAGGAAGGGGATATTCTGGGTGAAACAGAAGTGCCTTATGGTGGTACCCTTTCCGAGGAAGATTATCCCAAGGTGGAGCCGGAGGAGGACAGCTATGTTGTCTGGGACTGTGATAAGCCATTGGATCGTATTACAGACAATCTGGTGGTGACTGCTCAGAATGTGACCTGGACCACCAGTGTGGCCGGCAATCTGTTAAGTGAAGACGGCAAAGATCTGTTTCTGGCAGCAGGTGAGTTCTATGAGGATACCCGGCTGTACCTGACGGAGACAGAAGGGCCGGGGAATCTTACAAAAGATGCCAAGGTGCTGTATGCTTATAACTGGAACATGGTAAGCAATACTCCGAAAACCCAGGATGTGCTGGAAGGGCATTTTTACACTGCAAATCAGGCGGATCAGGCGGTGCTGTATCTCTACCGGGATGGTAAATGGGGGAAAGCAAAAACAGAAATTGACGGAACCTATCTGAAAGCGGATATTTCCTATGGAACCCCCTTTGCGGTAGTGATCGAACCGGAGTCATCCATATGGCAGTATGTGCTCATTGCGGCAGCAGGGGCAGCACTGTTGGCGGTGGTTATCTTCCTGCGGTATTACAGTAAAAAGAAGCAGCAGAAAGACCGGCATCAGGATTGATACCGGACTTCATTTTCAGTGGGTTTTCCTGCAAAGAAATCATCTATATTTTTCAGAGTTACAGCTGCAATCTCTGATAATGCTTCCTCCGTCAGAAATGCCTGGTGAGAGGTGATCAGAACATTGGGGAGTGCAAGGAACCGGGACAGAATCTGATCCTGTATGATATGGGAGGATTTGTCCTCGTAAAACATATCTGCTTCCTCCTCGTATACATCAAGCCCTGCACAACGGATCTTGCCCTGCAGCAGACCGTTTAGCAGGGCTTCGCTGTCCACCAGGGCGCCCCTGGAAGTGTTTAAGAACATGACCCCTTCTTTCATGGAAGATACGGCTGCCTCATCAATGATGTGGTAGTTGTCCTTTGTGAGAGGACAGTGGAGGGAGATCAGGTCGGAAGCACGCAGCAGTTCCGGCAGGGTTACATAAGGAAAGGGCAGGGAGGAATTGGGATAGGGATCGTAAGCGATGATCTTCATGCCAAAACCTTTACAGATGGAGGCGAAACACTGGCCGATCTTTCCGGTGCCGATGATGCCGGCAGTTTTGCCGTGAAGATCGATGCCGGTGAGTCCGGAGAGGCTGAAATTAAAATCCCGGGTGCGGATGTAGGCTTTATGAAGCTTCCGGTTTAGGGTCAGCAGCATACCCATGGCATGTTCCGCCACGGAGTAGGGAGAGTAGGCCGGAACCCGGAACACCTTTATGCTGCCGAAGGCTTCCTTCAGATCCACGTTGTTGTATCCTGCGCAGCGCATGGCCAGCACCGGAATATGAAGCCGGGCCAGCTGTTTTACGGTCTCGGTTCCGATATCATCATTTACAAAAGCACAGACGGCATCACATCCTTCGGCAATGACAGCAGTGGAGGGATTCAGTTTTTCTTCCCGGTAAAGAATGTGGTAGTTGTACTTTTTATTTTCCCTGTCAAAAAATTCCCTGTCATAGGGCTTGGTATCATAAAAACAGATCTTTAAATGTTCTTTCATGTGATGAGCACCTTTCTTTTTCTTCATTATTTCCCGGAAAAAGTGATTTATGTAAAGATCCTTGAATTTTCCACATATTTTCCGTTTTTTTTTCAATACATAGGGAAAATCGGGTAGACAATCCCGCAATGTGCATGATAATATTTTAACGAAGGATAACGGTATTTTTTTAGATAGAATTTTAGATAGGAGAGGAATGAAAAATGTACGCTGACGGCAATATGATTAAGATCAAGCACGATGTGCTTTATGAAGTTGCAAAATATGCTTTTGCAGGAGAGTTGGAAGAAAAGAGAGACCATATCGCTATGGAACTGATCCCGGGTCCTACCCCCCAGTTCCGCTGCTGCATTTATAAGGAGAGAGAGATCATCCGCCAGAGAGTCCGTCTTGCAGAAGGCAAGGCTGCCGGTCCGGTAGATGACGGCAATGTGATCCAGGTTATCAGCACAGCCTGTGAGGACTGCCCTATCTCCAGTTATGTTGTGACAGATAACTGCCAGAACTGTATCGGTAAGGCTTGTTTGAATGCCTGCAATTTCGGGGCTATTGAGATTGGACGCCATCGCTCCCATATCGATGCTTCCAAGTGTAAGGAATGTGGTAAATGTGCCCAGGCATGCCCCTACAATGCTATTGCTGCATTGAAGAGACCCTGTAAATTCAGCTGCCCGGTGGATGCCATCACTTATGACGAGAGAGGAATCTCTGTTATCGATGAGAAGAAGTGTATCCGCTGCGGTCATTGTATCCACAGATGTCCTTTCGGAGCCATCGGATCCAAGACCTATATTGTGGATGTTATTGAGGCTATTAAGTCCGGAAAGAAAGTATATGCCATGGTAGCACCGGCTACCGAGGGTATGTTTGGCGAGAATATCACCATGAACAGCTGGAAGAAAGCTATGAAGGAAGTTGGCTTTACCGACCTCATTGAAGTTGGTCTCGGCGGTGATATGACTGCTGCATATGAGGCTGAGGAATGGGCGGAAGCTTATAAGGAAGGTGTGAAGAAGACCACTTCCTGCTGCCCGGCCTTTGTAAATATGATCAAGAAACATTTCCCGCAGCTGATGGATAATTTGTCCACCACCGTTTCACCTATGTGTGCGGTATCCCGTATGGTGAAGTCAAAGGAGCCGGATGCTGTTACGGTATTTATCGGACCATGTATCGCCAAGAAGTCTGAGGTATTAGATCACGCCATTGAAGGCAATGCGGACTATGCACTGACTTACAGTGAGATCCGTGCCATGATGCGTGCCAAGGACGTGGAACTGAAGGAAGACGACAACACCTATCAGGAAGCTTCCGTTTACGGTAAGCGTTTTGCAAATTCCGGCGGTGTAACAGCAGCAGTGCTTCAGAGCCTGAAAGAGTGCGAGGACGAGATCGATGCATGTGTATGCAAGGCCAACGGTGCGGCAGAGTGTAAGAAAGCATTGATGCTCTTAAAGGTTGGCAAGCTTCCGGAAGATTTTATTGAAGGTATGATCTGCGAAGGCGGATGTGTCAACGGACCAAGTGCTTACATGGAACCTGCCAAGGCAAAGAAGACCAGAGACGCCATGATCGCAGAGGCGGACAGCCGTGGTATCAATAAGAATCTGAGCAATTACGATATGGACAGCTTCTCCATGCACAGCAAGAGAGAACTGTAGGATCAGAATTGATCGTAAGGAAGATTGCTTTTGGAAAAGAGGTAGATGCGGGATGGAACAGCAGGAATATTTGACAGCGAATTATCACACCCATACGGCCCGATGCGGCCATGCCCAGGGGGCAGATGAGGATTATGTACAGGCAGCCATTGCGGCGGGCATAAAGATCTTAGGATTTTCGGACCATATGCCATGGCCGAAAGCCTATGATGATGAGAGACTTTCCGGGATACATATGGGCTGGGATCAGGCGGCGGAATATGTTGCTTCCATCCGGTCTCTGCAAGAAAAATATAAAGATCAGATTCAGATCCATGTGGGATTTGAAGCGGAATATCTGCCCTATCTTTTCGATGAACAGCTGCAGATGTGTGAAGATCTGGGAGTGGAGTATCTGATCTTAGGCCAGCATTTCTTAAACGGAGCCTGTGAAGGAAAGGCTGCTGTCATGAAGACTACCGAGGAACTGGCACTTCGCACATACTTAAACAATGTGTTAGAGGGGCTGTCCACCGGCAAATATACCTATCTCTGCCATCCGGATCTCATTAACTATCAGGGGGATGACAGAATTTATTATGAGGCCATGCGATATCTTTGTGAGGAGACAAAAAGCATGGATATACCATTGGAGATCAACCTGTTGGGAGCGGGTGATGGCAGAAATTATCCCTCAGACCGCTTCTTTGCCATTGCCGGGGAGGTAGGCAATGATGTGATCATCGGCATCGATGCCCATGAGCCGGAGTCCATCGGAAATCAGAAGGCTTATCTCAGAGGAATGGAATATGTGAACAAATACGGACTGCATTTGTTAAAAAAATTGCCGGAATTCGCTTAAAGCGGATCCGGCTTTTTTATTTCATAGGAAGGTGCATTCTATAAAAAAACGCTCCTCTTACTCTTCCTCCGGGTTGACGCTGGGAATGGAATAGCTGTCCTTGAATTCTTTGGGTGCCATGCCAAATTCCTTCTTAAAGGCCCGGAAGAAACTGGTGTAGTCCTTAAATCCGAATGTCTGGGCCACTTCGTGGAGGGGGACGCCGGACAGGATACTGTTTTTGCTGGCGTCCAAGCGCTTCCTAAGAAGATATTTGTGCACAGGCATTCCCATATTGTCCTTAAATACATGGGAGATATGGTATTTGCTCACATAAAATTCCCTGGCCAGGGCATCCAGACTCAGATCCTCATCCAGATGCTCGTTAATATAATCGCAGATGTTGGATAAAAGAAACCGCTGTTTCACATTGGCAGAGGGCTGCTGCTTCTGGTACACGATCCGGTTGATGCTAAGGAGCAGGGAAGTGATGTAACAGTCCAGCATGTCCTGATGAAAAGCTGCCCGGCGCTGATGTTCTTCGATGATATCAATGAGCTTGCCAAAGACGATCTGGGCAGTGGAAAAATCCGTGCTGAAATGATGGCAGTTCATCTGATCACTTTCATTAAAACAATAGGCAATATCTGACTGGCTCTCCAGCAAATGCTTCAGATAGTCAGGAGAGAGCCATAAAACAATACGGCGGTAGGGGTGATCCCAGTCCAGAAACTGGGGACGATGGAATACACCCGGCGGGATCAGGCAGATGTCGCCGTACTTCAGTGGGTATACATTTTTTCCGATCTGGTAGGACAGATCCCCTTCCAGAAAAAAGTAGATCTCATAATAGTCGTGGCGGTGTATGGATACATTCGATAAATCTTTGTCTTCACAGAAAAAAATCTCGAAGTCCGCATCAGTCATATGCTGTCTTGCATCAAATTCACTGTGGTAATGTCTTGCCATTTCTTTTCCCCCAAAAAACAGAAGTTCTTCCTTTAGAATACACATTCACCGCAATTTTTGCAATGTTTATCACAAGATTTGTCATTGGTATAATTCACAATTTTTTATAGAATAATATTATCAAATTTTAGGAGGTATTTACTATGAAGTTATCGTTCCGTTGGTATGGTGAGGACGACAAAGTAACATTAGATCAGATCCGTCAGATTCCGGGAATGGATTCTATTGTTACTGCTGTTTATGATGTTCCTGTTGGGGAAGTATGGAGCAGAGAGTCCATCGCCAGACTGAAGAAACAGACCGAAGATGCCGGACTTCATTTTGAAGTGATCGAGAGTATTCCGGTACATGAGGACATTAAACTCGGCAAGCCCACCAGGGACAAGTACATCGACAATTACTGTGAAAATATCCGCAGAGTTGCAGAAGCCGGAATCAAGTGCATCTGCTATAACTTCATGCCGGTATTCGACTGGACAAGAACCCAGCTGGATCATGAACTGGCTGACGGTTCCACATCTCTGGTATATTATCAGGAGCAGGTGGATGAAGTAAATCCTTTAGAGTCCGACAGCGATCTGACACTTCCGGGATGGGATGCAAGCTATTCCAGAGAAGAGCTGAAGGACATTGTGGCTGAGTATCAGGCACTTTCCGAGGATGATCTTTGGGATAACCTGAAATATTTCCTTGAGAGAATCATCCCGGTAGCAGCTGAGTGCGATGTAAACATGGCAATCCATGAGGATGATCCCTGCTGGAGCATTTTCGGACTGCCCAGAATCATCACCTGTGAGGAGAACCTGGATCGTTTCCTTAGCCTGGTAGATGACAAGCACAACGGTATCACACTCTGCACCGGATCTTTAGGATGCTCCGGTAAGAACGATGTGGTTCACATGGCTGCAAAATATGCAAAGATGGGCCGTATTCATTTCGCACATCTGCGTAATGTACAGGTTCTTGACAATGGTTTTGAAGAGAGAGCTCACCTGTCTTCCTGCGGAAGCCTGGATATGTATGAGATCGTGAAGGCTCTCCATGACAATGGATTTGAAGGATATGTTCGTCCGGATCACGGAAGAATGATCTGGGGCGAGACCGGCCGTGCAGGATATGGTCTCTATGACCGTGCTCTGGGAGCAACCTATATCAATGGCCTTTGGGAAGCAGTGGAGAAAGCTTCCAGATAAGTATCGTTAATAACCGTTCATGGTTGTTAAAATAAGAATATGGGACCCGTAGGGAGATGCGGCAGATCAGATGCAGTGCAGCTGATTTGCGCTCTCCCCTAAGCGGGAAATTGTGAGATCGAAACGTATTGTGAAAACGTGTTGTTATTGTTTAAAAGAGAAGGAGAGTAAGTAATTATGATGAATTTACCTTTAAACACAGACCTTTCTGGAAAAGTTGCAGTTGTTACAGGTGCAGGCGGTGTGCTCTGCGGTATGTTTGCAAAGGCTCTGGCTCAGGCAGGAGCAAAGGTTGCAGTTCTGGATCTGAATGAGGAAGCTGCAGGAGTTGTTGCAGATGAGATCGTAGCTGACGGATTTGTTGCAAAAGCTTACAAGGCAAACGTTCTTGAGAAGGACAGCCTGAATGCTGTACACGAGGCAGTTCTGGCAGACCTTGGTCCCTGCGATATCCTGGTAAACGGCGCAGGCGGAAACAATCCCAGAGCACAGACAGATAAAGAATATTATGAGAAGGGTGATCTGGATGCAGATACCAAGTCTTTCTTTGATCTGGATCCCAGCGGTGTGGAGTTTGTATTTAACTTAAACTTCATCGGAACACTGCTTCCTACCCAGGTATTCGCTCAGGATATGTTAGAGAAAGAGGGATGCAACATCATCAACATCTCCTCCATGAATGCATTTACTCCGCTGACCAAGATCCCGGCATACTCCGGAGCAAAGGCAGCTATCTCCAACTTTACCCAGTGGCTGGCTGTTCACTTCTCCAAGGCTGGTATCCGTGTGAATGCCATTGCACCGGGATTCTTCTCCACCAAGCAGAACGCAAAATTGCTGTTCAACGAGGATGGAACTCCTACCGCTCGTACAGGCAAGATCCTGGCAGCTACTCCTATGGGAAGATTTGGTGAGTCAGAAGAGCTTATCGGAAGCCTTCTGTTCCTGCTGAACAACGATGCAGCCGGATTTATTACCGGTGTGGTTCTTCCGGTAGACGGCGGATTCTCTGCTTACTCAGGAGTATAGGATCATCAGAGGATAGGATTATCTGAACAATAAATGGCTTTTCATAGCTTTTTGACAAAAGATACGACGACAAAAGAAAAGATTTCGAAAGGAGATCATGAATTATGTATATGGATGAATTTTTAAAGCAGGTAGAAGCATTAAAGATCGTTCCGGTAGTAGTACTGGACGACGTAAAGGATGCCATCCCCTTAGGACAGGCGCTGATGAACGGCGGACTTCCGGTAGCTGAGGTTACTTTCCGTACAGCTGCTGCAGCTGACTGCATAAAGGCAATGAGCGAAGCATTTCCGGAGATGTGCGTTGGTGCAGGTACTGTGATCAATGTAGAGCAGTGTAAGAAAGCTATTGAAGCAGGTTCCAAGTTTATCGTAACTCCGGGTTATTCCGAGGAAGTTACCCAGTACTGTATCGATCATGAAGTACCGGTACTGCCGGGCATCTGTACTCCTACCGAGCTGATCAATGTGGTAAATCATGGTCTGCCTGTAGCCAAGTTTTTCCCGGCTGCACAGTTTGGCGGCTTAAAGACCATCAAGGCTCTGGCTGCTCCGTTCCCCCAGATGCGCTTTATGCCCACCGGTGGTGTCAGCGAAGCAAATGTTTTAGAGTATCTGGCTGAGCCCAAGATCATTGCTGCCGGCGGAAGCTGGATGGTAAAGGGTGATCTGGTGAAGGCTGGCAGATTCGATGAGATCGAGCGTCTTACCAGAAGTGCTGTTGACCTTGTAAATGCATAAAGGAGACAATATGAAATCATTTATGGATAAAGACTTTTTGCTGACTACAGATACAGCAAAGCATTTATTTCATGATTATTCAGAGAATCTTCCCATCATTGACTACCATTGTCATCTGAGCCCCAAGGAGATCGCAGAGGATGCTACTTTTGAGAATATCACCCAGGTATGGCTGGGAGGAGATCACTACAAGTGGCGTCAGATGCGCTCCAACGGTGTGGAAGAAAAATATATTACCGGTGATGCCACAGATCGTGAAAAATTCCAGAAGTGGGCAGAAACACTGGAGATGGCCATCGGTAATCCCCTGTATCACTGGAGCCATCTGGAACTTCAGAGATACTTTGGATATTATGGCGCGTTAAACGGTGATACGGCAGAAGAGGTATGGAATATCTGCAATGCCAAACTCAAGGATATGTCTGCAAGAAAGCTGATCCTTGCGTCCAATGTAGAGATGCTTGCCACCACAGATGATCCTATTGATGATCTGCACTGGCATAAGCAGATCGCAGAGGATGAAACTTTTCCGGTAAAGGTGCTTCCAGCATGGAGACCGGATAAGGCCGTTTACATTGAAAAGCCAGATTTCGCAGATTATATCGGAAAACTTTCTGAGGCTGCTGAAATGAAGATCGCAACCATGGCGGATCTGAAGGAAGCCCTGGTGAAGAGAATGGAATTCTTTGACAGCATGGGATGCTGCATCAGTGATCACGGTCTGGAATATGTGATGTATGCACCTGCTTCTGAGGAGAAAGTGGAAGCAATCTTTGAAAAGAAGATGGCAGGCGAAAGCTTAACCAAACAGGAGATCGATAAGTATAAGATGAATCTTCTGGTTTTCCTTGGCAAAGAGTATCATCGCCTGAACTGGGTAATGCAGCTTCATTACGGTGTGAAGCGTGACAATGATAAGAAGCGCTTTGAGGAACTGGGACCGGATGCCGGAATCGATTGTATTTCCACTAGCGCACCGGCAGGTGAACTGGCAGATTTCTTAAACGAACTGGCTTACACCAAAGAACTGCCTAAGACCATCATCTATTCCCTGAATCCTATTGATAACGCTGCCATCGGCACCATCATTGGATGTTTCCAGAACAGCGATGCTGTTGGTAAGATCCAGCAGGGTAGTGCATGGTGGTTCAACGATAACAAGACAGGCATGATGGATCAGATGACTTCCCTTGCCAACCTTGGCCTGCTGGGCAACTTTGTAGGAATGCTCACAGACTCCCGCAGTTTTCTGTCCTACACCAGACATGAGTACTTCCGCAGAATTGCCTGCGAACTCATCGGCGGCTGGGTAGAGAACGGCGAATATCCTGCAGACGAGAAATCCCTGCAGAAGATCATCGAAGGTATTTCCTATCGAAATGCCAAGAGATATTTTGAAATTTAGTATATACTCTTTATAATTCCCCCTATAGATATGAGACGATCAGCCCCGGATGTAGTCCGGGGCTGATTGTTTTTCACTTTATAGGAAAGTTCTCCTGCGGAGAACTCATGATATGAAAATGGCC
>CAMEWP010000017.1 GCA_945946605.1 uncultured Pseudobutyrivibrio sp.
ATTCTAGGCATGCATTTTTTCCTCCTTTGTAAATAACGCCACCGATACTATAGTTGTTTTGATGAAATTTTTCAATTCATAGTTGAAATTACGATATTTTCCGGTGTAATATCGCCTTTTCTGCGAACCACATCTTCAATCTGAGCCCTCTGGGCATCCGTAAGTTCTGTCATGTTTACGATCACGTCAGCAGAATTGTCGGTAATGCTCACCACCGCCTCGGTAAATCCCTTGGATTCCAAAAGCAGTTCACAGGCTGCTTCCCTCTCGGAAATATCTGTCATCTTTGCCAGTTCCTCCACCGCTGCTGTTTTTTCGGCTTCTGAGAGTGCAGTATTGCTGATCACCTCCGTCAGAGTCGCCTTGTTTGCCGCCCTGGTCTGTTCCCGACTCAGTTTTAATTCTGCCGCCCGGTTTACCGTAACACTGCTGCTGTTTGTCAGAACTGTTTCCCCTGCACTCTCATCCCCCATATCAGCATCCGCTTCCTCGTCAACAAAAATCTCATCCTCTGTGAGTGATACGGCTGTCTCCATTGTTTCTTCCTCCTTATCACCAACTGCCTTTGCAGCCAGGTCTTTCTCATCCAGATTGTAAGTATAATTTATGTAACCTGCCGCGGCGATCATCAGTGCCAGGGCTGTTACAATGATCTGATTTTTCCGAAAAAAATGTTTCATGTTCCCTCCTGCGAACGCATTTTTACTACTGATATCTTATGTGCATCCACATCAAATAATGCCTTTACAGCACGATAAATATTGGTCTCCACCGCCGCATCTCCGGCTCCCTGTGCCACCACAACGATTCCTTCCACCTCCGGCAGAAGTTCCTTTGTTTCATAGGGAATATCATCCCCGTCATATACGGTACGGCTCTCCCTGGTATAATCATCCGAAGTATTTCCATTCTCCGATACCTCTGTATTTTTCTCGTATGTCTCGTCCTTGGCCAGCACCTTTTCCCCGCTATCTTTTACAGTGATCATCACCTGAACCTTTCCCACGCCATCCATCTGTTCTAAAATATCTTCCAGTTGCTCTTCCAGATACTTCTGTTCCTTTCCACCGGAAGTTCCAGGGGAATCTGACTCCAAAGCCTCCTCTTCCGTTTCAGGCTCTGTATCCGTTTTCACCGGAATGGCAATCACCAGCAGCAAAACACCCATCAGGATTACTGTGATCCACTGTGTTCTTCCCATATTGCGAAGTTTTTCCCTTATGTTTTTCAGATCCATGACTGCTCCCTTCTGTCATTTATTCCCCTTCCTGCCCTTCATTCATCTCCTGAAGATAACCTGCTGCCGTATCCATGTAATCCCAATCCAGATACGTCATTTCCTCAGCCTCTTTCTGCCGCTGCTCCATCTCCTTTGTAAAGGATCGGACAAAATCTTCCCCCGATTTGTTCTGTCCCTGAAAAAGAAATGTCAGCACCGGTTCCAGCAAAAGAAACACAAAAACAAGTTCCATGAAAAACCGGATATATGTCCGATAGGTATCCCTGGGGATCAGGTAGGACATCATTACAAACACAAGAAACACCGCAATATACTTTTCAATCCAGGAATAAAGGATCTCCATATCTTCTCCCTTCAGCCAATTCTTCCTGCATACAGTCCTGTGATGGCCACTGTAAGAAAGATCATCACAATGCAGGTGGTCAGGATCCGCAGCAACATACCACTGGCACGGGAAACGATCTGCAATGCGCCAAAGATACGCTTGTCTGCCACAGGTTCTGCCACTGCGCCAAGCAGCTTATATAACAGGGTCATACCCATGAGTTTCATCAGAGGAACTGCGCAGATCATCACCAGCAGAACCAGTGCAGCCGTACCAACGCTGCTTCTTATGATGCCGCCGGTGGCCAGAAACAGATCCGACACTGCAGACAGCGCTGATCCCACTCCCGGGATCATGGAAAGGGAACGACTCACGGCTGTACGAAAGGCCGAATCCCGGAAAGGCGCCATGGCATTTTTGATAATGTTCAATCCAAGAACCAGAGATGTCACCACCTTCAGACACCATAAGACGCCGTCTGAAAGAAGTTCTGCGACCTTTCCAAAGGGTGCCTCCTCCATGGCCTGATTTACAAGTCCCACCAGCACATAAATGCGCACAAAGGGGATCAGAAAATATCCCAGGATCCACTGGAGAATGTAAATAACCAGAAAACTGATCTGGTAAAATCCGGCGGCGGTGACATTTCCTGTTACTAACACCATGGTGGTGGCAAATACCGGAATAAAAGCCGTCATAAAATCGATGACGGTATTTACCGTATCGGCTGTCACATCATTCAGCACAAACAAAGACTGCATCAAAAGTGTCATCAGCAGACAGTAGATCAGAAGGAAACTCACCTGAGCCACATAACCTTTATCAAAAACCTCTGCAAAATTTTTCAGCAGTGCAAATCCGGTTACCAGAAGAAGAACCTGGATCAGAAAAGCTTTGTTTTCCTGCCATTGGCCAAAAAAGAGCTGCCGGACATAAGACAAAATACTCCCCCAGGCTGTTTCCTTTCCCTCTATGAGATCTGTCACCACATCCCCAAAACGGATATCCTCCGGCAGACTGGCCTGTTCCAACACCTCATCGAGAGCAGAATAATCCAGACTCTCCCCAAGGTCCCGTGTCATCTGTTCCCAGTTTGACTGTTCTTTTTCCACAGTCTCTTTCCCGGCACTTCTGTCAACTTGATCCATCTCTTTGGCCTGCACCGTCAGGCTCCCCCAGCAGATCATCCCCGCCAGAAGCAGTATCACGGTTCTTCCTCTGCATTTTTGCAATCCCTTAAATTTTTTCAATGAAACTCTCCCATTGTTTTTCATAGAAATTCTCCAATGGTATGAAGAAAGGAAAACAGGATCGGCATACTCAGGGTCAGGATGGACAGTTTTGCAAAAATTTCCAGCTGTCCGGCAATGGAAGCATACCCGGCATCCCTGCAGATATTTCCGGCAAATTCCGCCAGATAGGTAATGCCGATCATCTTTAAAATGGTCACCACATAATCCCCCTCCAGAGACAGGTTCTTCATAATTTCCCGGATCCCGGAGATCATGACAGACATCTGACCCATGGCAGACAAAAAGATAAGGATCCCAACACCCAGGGTAAGCATGATCCCATATTCCGGTTTCTGTCCTTTCACCAGCAGCGCCAGAAATACCCCTATGACAGCTGCTGCCGCAATTTTTATCATGTCCATCTTTTCCCCCTACAGTTCAAACAGTTCTTCCATCATTTCAAACAAACGGGAAATGTATGGAAGAATCCAGAATAATACGATCAGCAGGCCTCCCAATGTTACCAGAAAAGACTGTTCCTCCCTTCCGCTGTGTTTTAAGACCTGGCAAAGGATGGTCACAATGATGCCCACTGCTGCAATTTTAAAAAGTAATCCGATTGGCATATTTTCTTCCCTTCTCACCAAAGCAGCAACAATGTCATAGCTGCTGAAAGTATTGTCACCGACCAGGTAACTTTTCTTTTTTCTCCCCTCTCCCTTTCCTCCTGCCGGATCCTTTCGTCCAGCTGTTCCAGATACGCATCAAAGGCCTGCTCTTCCTTCACCTGTTCCAGGCAAAACAAAGACTCCATGGCTCTTTTCAGCAGTTCCCACTCTTCCGGCGTAAAAGGTTCCCTGTCATGTGCCGCTTCCTCCACTGCTTCATGAAAACTGCCCTGATTCTTCTGTTCCAGCAGATCAGCCAGATTTCTGTAAAATGTCATCAGCGGTTCTTTCTGATAGGCGATCTCCCTCTCCAGCACCCCGGCTGCCGAAATGCCTATGTATACCACCTGCTGTTTCATCCGGATCAGGGAATTTCTCATTTCCAGCAATGCGTCCCCGTGATCCTTCTGGCAGGCAGTGATCTGGTATGCCAGTCCCACTGCACCCAAAAGGATCACTGCCGCACCCATTGTTTTCAGCAAATCCGCTCCCCCTTCTCATCAAAAATCTGAAACTTTCTGCTTCCATCCGGCTGACGGAATAGATATACGTAGCGTTGGAAAACATGATGTCTCATCCAGATCCTGTGGCCTTTCTGGGAAAACAGCTGACGGATATCTCCTGCATGGGCCGTTGCAAGCAGCCTCACACCGCAGGATACCATGCGATCTAACGCCATGTCTTCCCGTTCCGTTCCAAGCTCATCAATGGCCATAATATCCGGGTTCATGGTCCGAAGAGCCAGAAGCATCGCCTCCTCCTTACGGCAGCCGGAAATCACATCCGTGCGCATTCCAAGATCATTTTGCGGGATTCCGTGAATGCTGGCTCCAATCTCATATCGTTCGTCTATGACGGTAATATTTCTTGCCACAGCCTCCTTCCCTGCCAGCAGACGGATACAATCTCTCAGATAAGTGGTTTTTCCCACCCCCGGAGATGCAAAGATCAGTGTGTGATAGATATCGTCATCTTTCTGACAGATATAGGGAAGCAGCCCTTTGGCGCATCCTTTCTTTTCCTTTGCGATCCGGATATTAAAAAAACACGGATATTCCATGGCAGCACCACCATCTTTTGTCTGACGCATTTCCCCTAAGATCCCCACCCTGTTTCCCCCGGGCAGTGTGAGAAATCCTGCGTTCATATCCCCGGCATAGGCATACAGGGAATAGCTGCACATAAAATTTAACATCTGACGCATCTGCTGTTCTGTTGCGATCCAGGGATGAAGACAGCATCTGTCAAGGTACGGTGGATCCTTGACAAAAAATTTTTCCCCGTCACCGTAAGAAAAGATCACCGGCTGTCCCACCCTGATATGGATCTCCTCCAGTTCGTCCTCATTCCAGCAGGCCTGTTGTAAGTGTTCCCTCATCTCAACCGGGAAAAAAGTAAGTAATTGTTCTTTGATCTTCCTGTCCATACTTCAATATATGGGAGGCTGTCTCAAATATTCCTTTAAATTTTGTTATTATTGTTATTGTCCTAAAAGCACCTGGGCTAAGAGCTGTGCCAGAGGCTCCATGGCATTTTTTGCCTCCTGAAATGTATTTGTCTGGGCCCCCACTTCCACCAGAAGGGATTTTGGGCATAAGTGCATGTTGTAACGGTAACCCTTCAGATAGATGGGTCTGGTAAATCCCGGATAATTTTCCGCCGCAGCAATCTGCATCTGCAGGGAAAAGGCCAGATTGTCCTGAATATATGGATTTGGCAGATAGGAAATATCACCCGCCGCTGTGGTTCGGGACAGGCCGTTAAAAAACATGATCCTGGCGGTGTCCTTTCCATTAACGGATGAGACAAGGCGCGTTCCCTCCGGAACACCGTCACGGTGAAGATCAATGACCACCTGTATGGTGGGATGATCTGACAGGATCTGCCGGATAGCCGGTTCCGCCCTGGAATATGCATTATCCCGATCCGGAAGGTCATAAGTTCCCGTATCATGCAGCACCCCGATACCGTAATTTTCCTGAAGAAGCGTCGCAAGATAATCTCCCAGCCCCGTCACTGTCATGGCGGCAGAACCGTCCGAGTCCGCATACCCCTCCTGAGAGTGGGTGTGACAGATCAGAATCTGGGGGCCTGCTGCACTAAGATCAATCTGCATATTTTTTTCCAGCAGTTCTTTGGCATTCAGCTGCTGGGAATTGATGGTGGTGGTACGGTCAATACGGTAAAAATTCTGTACCAGATAATCATAATCCATGAGTTTTTCCCGATTTACTGCCACTTTTACAGCCGCATTTTCCTCCATGGACTTTTCCTCCACAGAAACAAGATTTCCCGCTTCGTCTATGTATGCTTCATCTGCCGCTTCCCTGGCCAGGATCTGATAATACCCCAGGGAACTTTCTTTCATCCTCTCTGTCTGCACCACTCCATTCCTGTAACGGTAAACCGGCAGCATATGGGAAATTCCTGTTAAAGCCAGAGTTTCCGCTGTAATTTCCTGATTCTTTTCATAAAATGCAGCAGGCAGAAAAAGTTTTACTGCCCGCTGTGTAAGATCTGATGTGATATTTCTCTGAAAATTTGAAGCAAGGGATGCGCCCTCCGATGCACCGCCCAAATACACTGCCGCTGCCAGTAAAGAAGCAGCTAGACATCCCAGGAAAGTCAGGAAGACTTTCCCCTGTCCGGATCTGTTTCCCATATTCGTTCTCCTACTCCGTAAAACTATATGAAAATTTCCCGGAAATATGTGTCACACAGTTATGTCATACAGATCGTGCTATACATATCGCTTCATGATTGTTTCATGAAGGTCATGTTCAACCCCTCCGATATGGTGTAGCTCAGCCGGTGTACCTCCTCATCAATATCCTTTGGGGTCACATACATGGTGTTCATCTTCGGAGAGATCAGTTCCCGTACAAGCTGCTCCTGCTCTGCTTCGTTCAATGTTTCAAAAGGCTCCTTCAGTCCCTGATGCTGCCCGGTTTTTTCCATCACATCCACCAGGGACAGAAAGGTATCCGTTACAATAGTAGCCGCATCCACAACGGTAGGAATCCCGATGGCGATAACGGGCACTCCCAGATTCTCCTTATTGATGGCATTCCTGTGATTGCCCACTCCGGAGCCCGGGATGATCCCTGTATCTGTGATTTGGATGGTTCGGTTTAACCGTTTCACACTTCTGGCTGCTAAGGCATCTATCACGATCACCATATCCGGGTTGGTTTCCCGGACAATTCCCCTTACGATCTCCACAGATTCCATCCCTGTCTGGGCCATGACACCGGGCACAATACCACTGACACTGCAGCTGTTTTCAAACTCGATGAGATAATGGCCAAATTCCTGCAGCAAATGTCTGGTGATAAAGAGATGTTCCACAACTTTTGGGCCTAAAGAATCCGGTGTCACTTCCCTGTTTCCCAGTCCTGCCACCAGAACCTTAAGATTCTGCCGCTTTTTTGGCAGAAACCGGTTCAGGATTTTGGAAAGTTCCCTTGAAATATCCCTGTGATAATCCTCATCCTGTTCTGTCATTTTTTCCGATTCAATGGTAATGTAAGTTCCTTTCGGCTTTCCCATCTGTTTTGCACCATTTTCCGTCTCGATTCTGACACAGGTCAGAAGGATATCCTCTCCTGCCCGTTTCTGTTCCACCACAACACCCCTCATCTGCCCGTTGGATCTGCTGCGGTAATCCTCAGATGTTTCCATTGCCAAATCTGTACGAATCTGAAACATGTCCTGTCCACCTTTTTTCTCAACATTTAATATCAATTTTCCCTGTTTTTTTCAAAATATGTATTGACAAAACCAAAAACGCCCAGTAAAATAATCTAGTATGTTTACATTGAACTGTCCGTGTCCGGCTACAATGTAACAGGTAAATAACATTTCGATTACATTGGAGGTGTACAGATTGGCAAATATTAAATCCGCAAAGAAAAGAGTTCTCGTTACAGCTACTAAGACTGAGAGAAATAAGGCTATCCGTTCCAGAGTTAAGACTTATATCCGCAAGGTAGACGCAGCCGTTGCTGAAGGCAATAAGGACGCTGCTGTTGCTGCTCTGAACGAAGCAATCGCTGAGATCAATAAGGCTGCAAGCAAGGGTGTATATCACAAGAACACCGCTGCCCGCAAGGTATCTCGTCTGACCAAGGCTGTCAACAAGATGGCATAAGTTGTAATACTGATATAAAATAACGATCCCCACCAGTACCGTCATTCTGGTGGGGATTTTTTTATTCACATTTTATTTCTTTTATTATTTCTTTTATTTCACACATTTCATCATCAACAGTTCCACTGCCATCTGCTCGTCCAGGCGCCCTGTCTTAACCTGTTCTTCCATCTCTGCCGCATCCCGCAGCAGCTGCTGCATCTGCTCTTTTGTAAAATTCCGGCAAAGTCCCTGATTCCGCCTTACTGCAAATTCCGGCATTCCGGCCTTTTTGGCTATGGTAAAGGTGTCCACCCTGCCCGCCGTCAGATCCTTGATCACCATCATCTGACGGAACTGCCGTACCATAAGATAGAGGATCCTCATAGGGGGTTCCTTAGCCGCCAGCAGATCCTGATATAACAGCATGGCCTTATGGCTGTCCTTTGCCGCAATGGCCGAAACCATATCAAAGATCTTGGTCTGTACCTGCTGGGTACAGATAGCCTCCACATCTTCCCGGTCAATATGCTCCTTGTCCCAGGTGTAGGAAAGAAGTTTTTCCATCTCCTTGTCCATATTCTCCATATTTTCATCGGTACGGACAAGAAACTCTGACCAGGCTTCCTTTGAGATAGTCTTATGGGCATCCTTCAAACGGCCGCCCATCCATCTTGCAATGGTCCTCTCGTCCGGCATGACAAATTCTACTGCCGTACCAACCTTCTGCACCGCCTTAAAGGTTTTGGAACGCTTATCGATCTCCCGCTCCACAAACAGGAAGGTAACCGTATCCTGCAGCTGCGGCAAATACCCTGCCAGCACATCATTGGACTTTTTGAAAAATCCGCTGTCCACCACCAGGATCACTCTCCGGTCTGCAAAAAACGGCATGGTCTCCGCCAGATCGATGAGCTCCTCCACGGAAATATTCTCTCCCTCATATCGGGCAAAATTCATTGTGTCCCCGGGTGCAACCAGCGCCTGCAGCAGTTTATCACGATACTGCCGCTTCAGATAATCCTCCTCGCCATAAAGGAGATAACATTTTTGAAATTGTCCTGATGCGATATCTTCGTCAATTCTTTTCATGTCAAACATTATAACAAACTTTCTTTTATGTTCCAAGTTTTTCCCATTTTTCCTGTGTATTTCCTTATGTATCCCCAGAATCCAGGAATGTGTCTGAAAAGATCTTCCCCTTTTCTACGGTAACTTTGATCCTTCCGGTATCCATGGTGCAAAAGATTTCTGCACCTGTTTTTTCCATGCGCTCCATGGCTTCCTTGCCCGGATGTCCGTAGGAATTCTTTGCTCCGCAGCTTACCGTAATAAGATCCGGCAGGCAGGCTTTCAGAAAGATCTCACTGTTTGACCCGTTGGACCCATGATGGGCTGCCTTAAGAAGCACCACATGATCCTGTTCTATCTCCTTAGCGAGTGTCTCAGTAAGCCATGCTTCCTGCTCAGCTGCAATATCCCCTGTAAAAACGCCTCTGAAATTTTCATAATATGCCAGCAGCACCAGGGAATTTTCATTGGATCCTTCCTCCTGGGATTCTGTAGGATAAACACATTTCAACGTAAAAGATGATGTACCGCAGCTATCCCCCTGTTTCATGGGGATCACCCGGATCTGATGTTCTTGCGCCATGGCAAGAATATCTTCCAGTTTGTCTGCTTCCCTTTCCTCTTCCCACAGTTTTTCCGGCAGCACCAGCTGTTTTATGGGATAACCACTGTCCACACATTCCCGGAATCCGCTGATATGGTCCTCGTCCAGATGAGTGAGAAACCAGAAATCAATGCGGCGGATCCCTTTGTATTTCAGAAAAGGCAATATCCGGTAAGTCCCCACAGAAGTCACTCCGCTGCTTCCTCCGTCAATAAAGAAATTTATCCCTTCCCTGCTGTGAATAAAAATGCCGTCTCCCTGCCCCACATCCAGCACATCGATCTCCCATGCGCCGGTTTTTGGATAAAGGAGACAGACCGCCATGAGAGCCATACAGATCAGTCTTTTCAGATGTCCTGACAGGATACACCGGACCAGGAAAAACAAACACAGATAATAAAGCAGGATTGCCCGCGTTTCCGGAGCTCCCACAATCTGCACAGCCCCGGGCAGCTGACGGAAAAACTCACATAAAACCTCATAGACATACAGGATCACATGGCAGGGATACAATAGGATCCGGGCCAGAGAAAGGCAAAATCCACCGGCTATGGCACCAAGCAGACCACACACAAGAAGGGGTGTCATAAGGGGCAGAACCAGCAGATTTAACAGGATCCCATACACCGGAATCTCATAGTAAAATGCCGCAGTCATGGGAAAGGATGCCAGCTGTATTCCCCCGGAAAACAAAAGATTTTCCGCAATCCCTTCCGCAGCTTTCTCTGCCGGATGTTTTTTATGATATCTGCCTCTGTATCGATCCTTCCGTCGCTGGTTTTGCCACAGCTCATATTTTTTCTGGAGAGGCAGGGACACATTCACTACCCCAAGTACCGTTCCAAAGGAATAAAGGAATCCGGTATTCTGCAGATAAAAAGGATTCTGCAAAAGCAGAAAACATGCCATCACCCCAAGGGCAGTCATAGCATCATAAGCTTCTCCCAGACACTGGGCCAGCAGATAGAAAAAAAACATTCCCATGGCCCGGATCACGGAGCTGCCCATTCCCGTCATCACAGCAAAGAAAAACACCGGAACTGCAGCTATCATACTTCCCGCCACAAATCCCATCCCAAGATTTCTGCATTTATTGTAAAGCAGCATCCCCACCACAGAAATATGAAGGCCGGAGATCGCCAGGATATGGGCGATCCCGCATTCCCGGTACAAAGATTTTATTTCCCCTGTAAGCATGGTTTTATCTCCTAAAACCACAGCAGACAAAACTCCTGCTTCCTCTTTGGGAAGGATCTCTTCAAAAATTTTCCTCCATGAGATCCGCAGCTCATACAAACCCTCTCTCCAGGGTATTGCAGGGGGACTGGCAGATGTTACCCTTCCGTCTGTAACTTTTCCAAGGAATCCAAGGCTTTCATAATAGGCAGCCTCATCCAAATTTCCTTCGTTGCGGGCTGTCTGAAAAGCGGCATACTTCCCCTCAAACTGCAGCATAGTATCCAACATATAAGATTGTTCATCGTCTGATAAATAGAGAATCATAGGCATGGAAGAAATCCATTGTCCCCGGTCCAGGATGCGGACCTGTGTGATCTGACAGATGGTCTGTCCGTTTTTACTTTCTTTTTTGATTAGTTTCCCCTGACACCTCAGGGCTGTCATTTCCTGCAGCATCTGCTGTCCTTCCTGACGCTTCTGCAGGGAACCATATCCCAGGCATGCCCCTGCTGTAAAACAAACCGTCAGAAGAAGCAGAAATCCTCTGCTCTTTTTGGGGTCCATTTTAAGCAGGAAACCTTCCCGGATCCAGAGTGCTGCCACAAGCACTCCGGATAAAAGAAACAGCCACCCTTCATACAGGATCCATCCGATCCCAAGAACAAAGGCCAAAGCCAGGGCAAACAGGCTCCTTTTACTCAATATAAATATCTTCCTCCTCGTCTCCGGCATTGTCCTCTATCACAATGGATGGGTTTTTCTCATAGAGAACGGTGCCGCCCGTATTCTGATTAGGATAGATCTGTGACTCTTTTCCGCTGAATGTGATCTGGACTTTATTGATCTGATCCAGTTCTGTAAGGGAATTTACAATGGAATAAATCGCCACATTCTCAGAAATATTATTGTTCTGGTTCTGGAATGTGCTGTCCAGACTTACATAACATACGCCATCCGTCACCGACACACTCAGCAGTTTGGTATTGGAAGGAAATACACTCTGGGCATTCTCAATATCCGGCTTTTTCATAAGATATTCGATCACCAGCCGTTCCAGTGCCACATTGCTGCTGTAATAGACTTCCTTTTCCTCTCTCACTAAGGACTGGCCGTCTGCAGACGCATAATAAAGCGTCAGTGTTGTAGACCTTAAGGACTCTGTCTCCTGACCAAAATCATCAATAAAGCTATTGTTATCCATAGCCCCCACCAGCTGACCGCTGCTGTCTGTCAGGGGATTGTCCGCCACATAAAAGGTAATATTGGAAATACCGTC
Source organism: uncultured Pseudobutyrivibrio sp. (assembly GCA_945946605.1). GTDB lineage: Bacteria > Bacillota > Clostridia > Lachnospirales > Lachnospiraceae > Pullilachnospira_A. The sequence continues at coordinate 11,725 of CAMEWP010000017.1, forward strand.
TATCTGCAGCAATGTCTTTACCACTGCCGCCCGGACCATAACTTCCGTGTATGTCTCCAACTCCTTATAATTACGGTCAAAATAGAGGGACAGCATACCGGAATCCATCCGAAAATCCTCCACCTTCACTGCGGAAGGGATCGTCTTGGTATATTCCACACTCTGGGTCTCCGACGACAAGGCTGCAAGTGCCTCCCGGATCTGTTTTTCCGGATCTTTCGCTTCCATCTCATATTCCACCGGTACAATGCCGGTATAATCGATATTCAGATAATAAACATAAAAAGCTTCGGGATCCATCTCTTTTTGTCCGCATCCCCCAAACAACAGGACAAAACAAAGAAGGGCCGTTGCTGCAATGGTCATTTTGCGTTTCATGCTTTCTCCTCCTTTGCAATATAATTCAGAGGAATCCTGACATCAAAAGTAGTGCCTTCTCCCAGTGTACTGTGAACCTTGATGGCTCCGTGGTGCATCAAAACAGCATTTCTTGTAATGGCAAGCCCCAGACCCGTACCGCCAATCTCTCTGGAATGGGATTTGTCCACACGGTAAAAACGCTCAAAAATATGATCCAGACTATCTTCCGGTATTCCCATACCGGAGTCTTCCACTTTGATATAAAAATACTGATGGTCCGCATTGATGGATACATGTACCCATCCGCCCTCTCTGTTATATTTGATACCATTTTCCACAAGATTGGTGATGGCAAGGGTAAACTTCACCTCGTCGATCTCTGCCGTAACTGGGCGGAAACTCTCCATGACAAGTTCCACATTCTGCTTTTCCGCAATGGGTTTTAATCTCTTTAAGATCAGTTCCAGCACATCGTTGACATTCATCCTGGTAATGTTCATGGTATTTGCTGACCGGTCCATCTTCACCAGAGAAAGCAGGTCATTGATGATCTTATTTTCCCGGTCGATCTCATTTCCGATATCTACCATGAATTCCCGGTAAAGTTCTACCGGAACATCTTCCTGTCCATTCAAAGAATCCGCCAGAACCTTCATGGATGTCAGAGGCGTCTTTAACTCATGGGACACATTGGATACAAATTCCTGACGGGACTCATCCACAATGGCCATCTTTTCCATAAAGGCAGTAAGATTCTTTGAAATCTCTTCCGTTTCCGCATAATCGTTTACCGGAACCGGTTTTTCCTCGGCTCCGCCTGTCACATCCGATATGGACTTGGAAATCCGGTGCAAAGGCATTACAAAACGCCGTGAAGAGATCACTGCAGATGTAATGACGATAATATAAGTCAAAAGCAGCATAATGATCTCCACGGAACGAAAATGTTCCAGATTCTGCACCATATAATCCATGGATCTGCACACCACAAAAACACCCTGAACCTGGGGTTTGTGATCCGAAGAGTCGGTCTGGGGTGTAATGGGGATGGCCACGATGAGATTGGAATTTTCCCTGTCATAATAGGAAACTGTAGATCCTTTCATGCTCCGCACCACATCTTCCCATACAATCACTTTTCCCTCATCCACACCATAGGTATCCCTCACAACCTTCAGGGATGCGTTTACTGTCATAATTCTTCCGGAATATGCCTTTGCTAGCATGGACAGCCGCTCATCTAAAACCGGAGATTCTGTTCCGTTTACATAACCGCTGGTGATCACCTGCTGATTCAGCTGCTGCATCTGACTGGTCATATAGGCCACATCACTGTCAATGGAAGAACGCTCATATAATTTCAAAAAAACCTGAGAAACAATGGTGACCGGAATCAATCCTACCAGAAGAACCAGCAGAAAGATCTGACCTCTCAGGCTTTTCGATTTGTTCAAAACTGTAGTTTTCTTTTTCATAAATGGCACCTGTTACTGTTGGTAATAATATCCCACGCCCCATTTTGTATGCACATATTTTGGCTCACTGGGATTTGGCTCGATCTTTTCCCGAAGCCGGCGCACATGCACATCCACCGTACGGGCATCTCCCGGATAATCAGCTCCCCAGATGGTATTCAAAAGACTCTCCCTGCTGTAAACCTTGCCCGGATGCTGAACCAGAAGCAGCAGCATATCAAATTCCTTGGAAGTCAGATTGATCTCTCTATCCAGAATAAACAGTCTTCTGCTGTCGGTATCCAGACGGATATCCCCTGAAACGACGGCAGAGTGATCCTCCCCTTTGGTCTCCGGCTGGGAAGTTCTTCGCATAATGGCCTTGATCCTGGCTTTCACTTCCAGAATATTAAAAGGTTTGGTAATATAATCATCTGCTCCGTACTCCAGTCCCAGGATCTTATCCATATCATCCCCTTTGGCTGTCAGCATCACAATGGGCATATCGGAAAACTCCCGGATTCTCTGGCAGACTTCAAATCCATCCATCTTTGGAAGCATCAGATCCAGCAGTATCATATCGTAATGATTGGCTGTGGCCTTATCTAAGGCCTCCTGTCCATCGTAGGCGCAATCCACTTCCATTCCATCCTGCTCCAGACTGAAACGGATTCCCTTTACGATCAGTTTTTCATCATCTACTACCAATACTTTCTTTGCCATCTGTTTACCTCAACTTACTTTTATGGAATCTGCAATCTTCTGATAGACCGCATCCTTGATTCCTGATATATTTTTGATCTCCTCCACGGAAGAAAAACCGCCATGTTCCTGACGATATGCAATGATTGCCAGCGCTCTCGTCTCTCCGATACCGGATAATGTCATCAGCTGCTCTTTTGTAGCGGTATTGATATTGATCCTGCCATCTGAAGTCTCCTGACCGGCAGAATCAGACATATGACTGTTCCCATCCTGTGCTTCCTGGCGGGTGCAGACATAAATCTGCTGGCCATCCGTAATCTCCTGCGCCTGGTTCAGTCCTGTATCCAACGCTTCTTCTGTAAGACCGCCTGCCAAGGCGATAGCCTCATACACCCGGCTCCCGGCAGGAAGGGCATACACTCCCGGTGACATCACTGCTCCGCAGACATGGACATAACACAGCTCCGGTGAAATCTCATCCCCGGTCTCCGATTCATCCGCCGATTCGTCTGTTTCTTCCTCTCCCGCCTTTTCCGATAAAGAATCCGATAAAGAATCCGACGAAGAACCCGACTGAAAATAGGACTGATCCCCACAGCCAAAAAAACACAGAACTCCTGTCAGTATCATGATACAAAACAGGATCGGATATTTGTTTTTCATATGAATTTCTCCTTCCTATTCATAAAACTGCCCTGCAATTTCTTCTGAATCAGAAAGGAGATCTCAATGCCTCGTTTATTATTTTAGCAAAAAACTTTATTATTACAAGAGTATTTCAGAAGTTTTTCACGGATCGTAACATTTAAAATTCCGCAAATACTTCCTCTAACCGCGCTTTCATGGTATCCATATCCTTTTCTTCCATGATAAGAGGCGGCAGCAGCCGCAAAACATTTCCTCCTGCAGAAAGCACCACAAGGCCATGCTCTAATGCCTTTTTCACCACTTCTCCAACAGGAATGGAAAGCACCAGTCCCTGCATGTATCCCATGCCTCTTCTCTCCAGGACAAAATCATATTTTTCCACAAATCCATCCAGGATATGCTCAAGATAAGGGGTTCTTTCGGCTACTTTGGAAACAAGCTCTCTCTTTTCCATGATCTCTGCCGTCTTGGCCACCGCTGTACACACCAAAGGATTTCCACCATAAGTGGTGCCATGGTCTCCCGGCACCAGCGACGCTTTTGCCACACGGTCCGTCACAAGAAAAGCTCCCACCGGAACACCTGCTCCCATAGCCTTGGCACAGGTGAGAATGTCCGGTCTGATGCCATAGTGCTGGAAAGCAAACATCTTTCCGCTGCGCCCCATACCGCACTGGATCTCATCAAGGATCAAAAGGATATCATGCTCATCACAAAGTGTCCTCACGCCCTGCAGGAAGTCCGGATCTGCCGGATAAATTCCTCCCTCTCCCTGAATGGTCTCTAAAATAATGGCACAGGTTTTATCTGTGATCTGTGCCTTTACACTTTCAAGATCATTGTAGGTGGCAAAACGAACACCGTCCATCAGGGGAAGAAACGGTTCCCGGTAATGATCATTTCCCGTAACAGACAAAGAACCTACCGTTCTTCCATGGAAAGAATGTTCCATGGCAATGACTTCATGGCCGGCAAATCCATCCCGAAGATAAGCGTATTTCTTTGCCGTTTTGATGGCTCCCTCAACTGCTTCCGCACCGCTGTTTGTAAAAAATACTTTATCCATACCGGACAGACGGGTCATAACTTCTGCAGCCTGTGCAACCGGCGGGTGGTAAAACAGATTGGAAGTATGGGTCAGTGTATCGATCTGTTCTTTTAATGCATTGCTGTATTCCTCATCTCCATACCCCAATGCCATAACACCGATGCCGGAACCAAAATCCAGATATTCCTTTCCTTCCGTATCGTAAAGATGAACGCCTTCTCCCCGTTCAAAAACCACTGGAAAACGGTTATATACATGGAGCAGATGTTCTTCTGCCTGATTGATATATTCTTCTGATCTATTCATTGTAATACCTCGTATCTTCATCTCCGATGATAGCTGTTCCGATTCCCTTATTGGTAAAGATCTCCAACAGCAGGCAATGGGCGATCCGGCCGTCAAGGATATGTACCCGGGATACTCCCTCCTCAATGGCGTCAATACAGTTGTTCAGCTTCGGCAGCATACCACCGCCGATAAATCCTTCCGATATCAGATCCCTTGCCTCAGAAACCGTAAGCTCGGAAATCAGCGTGCTCTTATCGTCCGGATCGGTATATACCCCTTCAATGTCTGTCAAAAATGCAAGCTTTTCTGCATTCATAGCCTTTGCAATAGCGCATGCCGCATCATCTGCATTGATATTGTAGGTAACAAAATCCTTATCCATACCGATAGGACAAACGATGGGCAGAAAATCTTTTTCCAGAAGATCATTGAGGATCTGGGGATTCACATCCGTAATCTCTCCCACATAGCCGATATCCTGGCCGTTTGAAAGTTTTTTCTCCACCTTCAGAAGGCCACCGTCCTTACCGCTGATTCCCACAGCGTTGACTCCCAGCTTCTGCACTTTCTGAACCAGTGATTTATTTACCTTATTCAGAACCATCTCTGCAATTTCCATGGTGGGCTCATCTGTCTTTCGAAGACCATTGATAAATTCCGGTTCCATACCGGTTTTTTCCACCCAACGGCTGATTTCCTTTCCGCCGCCATGGACGATGATGGGTTTAAATCCAACCAGTTTCAGAAGTGTCACGTCCTGGATCACCTGATCTTTCAGTTTTTCATCCACCATGGCACTGCCACCGTATTTCACCACAATGGTCTTGTGATTAAATCTCTGAATGTAAGGCAGCGCCTCCACCAGTACCTGTGCCTTTTCCAGTGCCGCATCCACCTGATCCTGATACAAATATTTGTCCTGTCTCACTGTCTTTGTCCTTCTTTCTTTTATCTTTCCTTTATGGTTCCTTATGATCTGTAATCTGCGTTGATCTTTACATAATCGTATGTCAGATCACATCCCCAGGCAGTAGCGCTGGCGTCTCCCTGCTTCATATCACAGATGGCTGTCACTGCATCTGCTGTAAGGATCCGGGTGGCCTCCTCCTCGCTGTAGGGAAGAGCCACGCCGTTTTCAATGATCTGGATCCGTCCGTTGACACTCTCAAAATACAGATCCACCTGCTCCGGATCAAACTCCACACCGGCATATCCCAGGGCGCATAAAATTCTTCCCCAGTTGGCATCATGACCGTAGATCGCCGCCTTGGTCAGACTGGATGTCACCACAGACTTGCTGAGTTTTACCGCATCTGCCTTGCTTGCCGCATGTTCCACCACCACTTCAAACAGAGCTGTGGCACCCTCGCCGTCTCCGGCCATCATCTTGGCCAGGCTGCGATTTACCTCAAACAAAGCCTCCACAAACTTATCATAGTCTGCATTTTTTTCTGTAATAACAGGATTTCCTGCCATGCCATTGGCAAGTATCAGGCAGGTGTCATTGGTGGAAGTATCACCGTCCACGGAAATCATATTGTAAGTATCTTTTACCACTTCAAAAAGAGCTTCCTGCAGCAGTTCCTTTTCGATGGCAAGATCCGTGGTAACAAAACTCAACATGGTACACATATTGGGATGGATCATGCCGCTTCCCTTACACATACCGCCAACTGTAACGGTAACACCCGCAATCTCAAAAGTTACTGCTGCTTCCTTCTCATGGGTGTCCGTTGTCATAATGGCTTTTGCTGCGGCATTGCCTGCCGAAAGTTCCTCGGAAAGGTCCGAAGCCATAACGGTAATACCGGAACGGATCCGATCCATGGGCAGCTGCATTCCAATCACACCGGTGGATGCAACCAAAACAGCACTCTCCGGTATCTGCAGTGCCTGGGCTGCAGTCTCTGCTGTCTGCCTGCAGTAACCCATTCCTTCTTCTCCAGTACAGGCATTGGCAATACCTGCATTCACTACCACCGCCTGGGCGTAATCACTTTCTCTCACGATCATCTGATCCCATTTTACCGGCGCCGCCTTCACCACATTGGTGGTAAAGGTCCCGGCTGTCTTAGCCGGCACGGCGCTGTAGATCATCGCCATGTCCTCCCGGTCTTTGTATTTGATACCTGCCGCTGTATGAGCTGCCGCAAATCCTTTTGCCGCAGTCACACCTCCTGTGATCTTTCTCATATCCATCATCTCCCGTATTTTTTATTGATTAAACTTTGTAATATTTTCCTCATTTAAAATAAAATCATAACAGTTTAAGTCTTCCCGAAGGATCCAGCCCTCTTCATGCCAGAACTGATTGCCCACCTCATTATCCCGGAAGGCAACCAGGGAAACCTTGTTGATCTTCTCTTCCCGGAGCCGCCACATACAGGATGTGACCATGGCCTTTCCGATGCCCCGGTTACGGCAGTCCTCCCTGACACAGACATGATAAAGACCGCCCCGCCTGCCGTCATGGCCACAGAGAATGGAGCCGATCACCTGTCCTTCCGAAACTGCCACCACACTGGTGGAAGGATTGCGCTTTAAGAAACGCTCCACGCCTTCTTTTGAATCGTCTATGCTTCGCATGGCAAATTTATGTATGCCACACCAGAGTTCATACACCTGCTCATAATCCTCCGGTGTCATTGTTCTGATGGTATACTCCATAGCTGTCTCTCCTCTGCTTACGGGAACATGGGAACAAGTCTCAGTCCCTCTGCCTCGTCAAAACCGAACAAAAGGTTCATGTTCTGTACCGCCTGTCCTGCAGCTCCCTTTACAAGATTATCCAGTGCCCCCATCATGACTACTCTGTGGGTTCTGTCATCTATCACAAAATTCACGTCCACATAATTGCTGCCTTCCACCCATTTGGTTTCCGGACAGACACCGGCGTCTAACACCCGGACAAACTGTTCTTTATCATAATATTTCTGATATGCTTCCCGGATCATCTTCTCATCCGGATAATCCACCCTTCCGTCAGGATAGGTCACCTTCTTTAAGGAAGCGTATTCCGTTGCCAGAATACCTCTGTTCATAGGCACCAGATGGGGGGTGAAATTGATGGTGATCTCCTCTCCCGCCGCATATCCTAACTGTTCCTCAATCTCCGGCGTATGTCTGTGTGTGGTAACGCCGTAAGCTTTCATATTTTCATTTACCTCACAGAACAAATTCGCTACTTTTGCTCCACGGCCGGCTCCGGAAGTTCCTGATTTTGCATCCACGATCAAAGTATTTGGATCAATGAGTCCCTCTTTTACCAGCGGATATGCCGTAAGGATCGAACAGGTGGTATAACATCCCGGGTTTGCAATAAGACGCGCTCCCTTCACCTTGCTGCGATTGATCTCGCAAAGTCCGTACACCGCCTCCTCGATGAGCTGAGGACTCTTGTGTTCAATGCCGTACCATTTTTCATAGGTAGCAACATCTTTAATACGATAATCTGCACTCAGATCGATGACTTTTACTTTTGAAAGGATCTCTTCCGTCAAAACCGACGCCAGATATCCCTGAGGTGTGGCGGTAAAGATCACATCCACCTGCTCTGCCATCTCCGGCAGCCGGTCCTCCAAGCACCGGTCCTCCACCAGGGTAAACATATTACGGTAAATATCCGCAAATTTCTGATCTACATAACTTTTGGAACCATACCAGCTGATCTCCACTTCTTTATGCCCCAGCAACAGACGCACCAGTTCTGCACCTGCGTAGCCGGTTGCTCCGATAATTCCTGCTTTTATCATAACTTCCTCTCTTCCTTCTTCCCGATTTTTCATGCACTCTCCATAGTTTAGTACATGTTTTACGATTCGTAAAGATATTTTTGTAAAATTTTTTCATTTTTATTGAATATTTATTCGTTTTATATTCGCATATTTCCTATCTTAATTGAATATTTTTGTTTATTTATTCGATTATTTTGTATAATTTTACACTTGCACTATGAGAGAAATTGTTGTATATTACTTCTGACAACAATCTTAGTTCAGGAGGATTACATATTATGAAAGAAAAGGTCGTACTGGCATATTCAGGTGGTTTGGATACCACAGCCATCATTCCGTGGTTAAAAGAGAATTATGATTATGAAGTGATCTGCTGCTGCATCAACTGCGGCCAGGGAGAAGAGTTGGACGGGCTTGAAGAGAGAGCCAAGCTTTCCGGCGCTTCCAAGTTATATATTGAAGATATCACAGATGAATTTTGTGATGACTATATTGTTCCCTGTGTTCAGGCAGGTGCTGTCTATGAACACAAATATCTGCTGGGCACAGCTATGGCCCGCCCCGGCATTGCAAAGAAGCTGGTAGAGATTGCCCGGAAAGAAGGCGCTGTTGCCATCTGCCACGGAGCAACCGGAAAAGGAAATGATCAGATCCGTTTCGAACTTGGTATCAAGGCTCTGGCTCCCGACATCAAGGTGATTGCTCCCTGGAGAAACGATAAATGGAAGATGGATTCCCGTGAATCCGAGATCGAGTACTGCAAGGCTCACGGCATCGACCTTCCCTTCTCCACCGACCAGTCCTACAGCCGTGACCGCAATTTATGGCACATCAGCCATGAAGGTCTGGAACTGGAAGAT
>CAMEWP010000018.1 GCA_945946605.1 uncultured Pseudobutyrivibrio sp.
AGGAATATGAGAGTGATGATTTTTTGATCAGTCTGTGTGGTTATCTGCTGGAACATGATGCGGTCAGTGCTATGACGGCATCTTATCTGATCCATTATTATATGGGACCTGTGTGCCTGCTGTTGAAATTATGGAGAAAAGCGGCAGAGTGGAAGCTTCCGGCAAAGGAACTGGAAGAACGGATCCTGGTGCAGATGCTGTATGCAGAACTGGAACAGGAGGACATGTTTGCTGTCTTTGAAGCCTACAGCAGCAAGGACGGAAATAAGATGATACTGGAGGCTTTTGATACGCTGTATGCCAGAAGATATCTCCTTGGCCAGAAGAAACTTCCGGAAATCGTATTTGCTCATCTTAGGGGAGCATATGAAAGAGGCACCCGGCTGAATGAAAGCTGTCAGATTGCCTATATGAAATCTCTGGCTGAACAGGAAACATCCTCAGATGATGCTTTTTACCAGCTGGATGCCATGCTGAAACAAATGATGCCAAAAGGGATCCTCTTTGCCTTTTACAGCAAACTGGATCCGAGGCTTCTGGTAAAGTACCAGCTGTATGACAAGACTTTTCTGGAATATCATGGAGCGCCGGGTCAGCAGATGATGGTATCCTGGAGCAGGGATGGGGTACATTTCTGTGATGAGGAGCTGCCGGAGATGTATGAGGGAATCTATGTCAAAGCCTTTGTACTCTTCGCGGATGAAGAGATTACCTATCGGATCTATGTAAAAGATCAAAAGGAATCTGTTATGGATCAGGCAACCCTGAAACCGGATCCTTTGATGGAACATGCGAAAGGCCGGTACAGCCGGCTCAATGATATGGAACAGAATCTAAAAGAAAACAGGACAAAGGCGCTGTTTGACCAGATGAAAGAATATCAGTGCCTGGATGAAATGACAAAAATCATGTTTACAGTAAGATAAGAGGTTGCCATGGAGCAGAGAATGGAAGATGTGTATTACGGGATTGATATCAATGATCGTTATACCATGTTAAGCTTTTATCAAAAACATATGGATGAACCGGAGACAGTCAGTACTGTGATGGGAAGTGAGAATTATCAGATTCCCACGTATCTGGCCAAGAAGAAGGGCGTGGGCCAGTGGTTTATTGGCAACGAAGCCAGAACCCAGGTAAAGATGCAGCAGGCAACCGGTGTAGATCAGCTGCTTTCCAAGGCACTTTCCAGGGAGGAAGTCTATATTGAGCAGGAGCGTTATGATGCCCGGGAACTGCTGGTGATCTTTTTAAAGAAACTTCTGGGTATTCCGGGATACTTTATGGCCGGCAGAACAGTAGGAAAGCTGGTGTTTGCTTTAGAGAAACTGGATCAGGTTTCCCTGGAGCTGTTTACCATGGTAACCAATCGTCTGGGACTGGATGCAAACCAGCTGGTGCTTTTGGATTACCGGGAGTGTTTTTACTACTATGCGCTGAATCAGAGTCCCCAGATCTTTCTCCATGATGTGGCCTTGTTTGATTATTCCGCCTCCGGATTGAAGCATTATCTTTTGGAGCGTAATACCCACACTATCCCCCAGGTGGTGACCATGCATCAGGGAAATCATGGTTCATTGCTGGATAACCGGGATCTGGAGTTTGACGCCGTGATCGACCGGGCCTTTGCGGGACGCAATGTTTCAGCGGTTTATCTCATTGGGGATGGATTTGACGGGGACTGGATGAAGCGGTCCTTGCAAAAACTCTGCCGCGGCCGTCGGGTTTTTGCCGGAAAGAATCTGTATTCCAAAGGAGCCTGCTACGGCGGTCTGGTAAAGAACGGTGAGAAAGACTGGCCCTTTGTCTATATGGGAGATAATGAACTTAAGGTTAATATTTTCCTGAAAGTGCTGGATCAGGACAACACCCGGTTTTTTTCTCTGGTTTCGGCCGGGGAAAGCTGGTATGAAAGCAGAGGAGAGTGTGAGGTGATCTTGGATGGCACACCGGAAATTGAGTTCTGGGTACAGCGGCCTGACAGCAGGGAAGCCCATGTGGAAGTGCTGGAACTGACGGATCTTCCCAAACGGCAGAACCGTACCACCAGACTTAGGATTACCGCAGTGCCGCTTTCTGACAGGGAGATTTCTTTACAGATCCGGGATCTCGGATTTGGTGAGATCGTGGCGTCATCTAATCAGACATGGGAGCATGTACTGAAGGTATAAAGAGGAAGAGCAAAAGGTAGCGTTTATGGGAGAATTAATTTTATGTAAACAGTCCATTGCGGCAATTCCATATTACATAGAGAGAGGGGCTGTCAATATCTATTCCCTTGAGGAACTGAGCTATTATGTCTATCACAATGTCTATCAGATCCGGCATGATTTTATGTCCTTAGAATTGTGCCATTGGATCGGTGCGGAACTGAAGATTCCGGCTCTTGAAGAGCAGCTGATGGAGATGCTGAAAGAAAATGTTCCCCTTCATATCTTTGTGGGGCATATTCTTTCCTATTGTGGTTATCTGACCCAGGGGGAAATACGGGAGACCCTTGTGACCATCAGTACCTTTGAGAACAAGAGCGAAGCGGAACGGGGGAAGGTGGAAGCAGACCGTCTCATGGAAGAGGGGCGCTATGTACAGGCCATTCGTGCCTATGAGGCTGTACTGAATGAAGACAATATCCGTAATCAGTCCATGCAGTTTATGGGAGATATCTGGCATGATATGGGAGTGGCATATGGACGGCTGTTTTGTTTTGAGGAAGCAGCCAGATGTTTTTCCATGGCCTATGAGAGAAATCGCAAGGACAGTACCTTAAAGGCATTGATCGCAGCTGTCTGCTGCGGGGATGAGGAACAGGCACTGAAGGATGTGATGCAGAAATTCCATATTCCTCCCACATTTGTGCAACAGGTCCAGCAGGAAATGCAGGCCATCAGCGAAACAAAGAGTATTCGGAATTTTGCCCAGTCGCTGGATATGTATGGACTGCAGACCAGTTTTTATCAGAAGGAAGATATCCGGCCGGAAGAGATCCTGCAAGATTGGAAAACGGAATACCGGAATATGTAAAATTATGTAAGAAGTCACTGCTTTCCTGTATTCCAAAAGGCAAAAAAGCAGTGACATGATATGAAATGATAAAAAATGGAGGGTTATACTTCTTTGATCACACCGCATCCAATCTTTTCTCCGGAATTTCCGGAGGGCTGACTGGTAAAATCGTCCGGCATACTGTGGACGATGACGGTGTGGCCTATTGTCTCTTCAGGTGTAAAGGAATCTGTGTAGAATACCATCAGAGCATCTCCATGGTTTCCCGGCAAAGGGGGAAGATCGCCCTTGTGGTGGGGGTGCTGACGATGATCGGGATTCCAATGGCTGCCTGCATCAGCAAAAGGATCCTGGGCATTTCCTCCACATACATTTCCCTCATGAATATGAAATCCAAAGAAGGATTTCTCCACATCTTTTTCATCAAAGGGCAGGCCGGTGATATGGACTGCCATCAGTGTTCCGGAGTCGAAGGGATAGAAACGCACCTGCCCCTTAAGCGCAGGATGGGCATTGCTCCCTTTGATCTTTGCTATTGCCTGAGGCGGCTCTGCCATCAGTGTAAACAATAATTCCGACATATCATGAAACATAAGTCTTATCCTTTACGGGCAGTGCCTTTTGAGGGCATGGGGTCAAATTCCGGGTTCAGTGCGTAGAAGTTTCTGGAATCCAGACGGTCTGTCACCAGGCGGAGTGCTTCTCCGAATCGCTGGAAATGTACGATTTCCCTTGCCCGCAGGAAACGGATGGGATCACAGATCTCGGGATCTTTTACCAGTCGAAGGATATTGTCATAGGTGGTTCTGGCTTTTTGCTCTGCGGCCATATCTTCGAACAGGTCTGTGATGGGATCGCCTTTTGACTGAAAATACATGGCACTGAAGGGTGTCCCGCTGGCAGCAACAGGATAAACAGCCAGGGTGTGATCCACATAATATCTGTCAAAACCGGAGGCTTTTAATTCTTCCGGTGTCAGACCTTCCGTCAGCTGGTAAACAATAGCAGATATCATTTCCATATGTGCCAGTTCCTCTGTACCAATGTCTGTCAAAAGACCGGCAACTTCCCGATAGGGCATGGTATACCGCTGGGAAATATAGCGCATGGAAGCCGCAAGCTCACCATCCGGGCCGCCTAGCTGACTCACGATGACCTGGGCAATGGCCGGATTCTTTTGGGTGATCCGAATGGGATACTGCAGTCTTTTTTCATAATTCCACATTTACAGATACCCCCTTTCCCAGGGATTTTTGGATTGCGCCCAGCACCAGGATTTATCCGGGGCGGCAGTAGCTACGGTGAGAGGACCGTAGAGAGCGGCATATTCTTTCATTGCTTTATTGTAAAGGTTGGCGTAATGACGGAAACTGTCCATGGCAGCTTCATCATATGGATGGGTATCCAGATACTGGGTCAGATCTGCCATCATGAAATTGACCATGGTGATCCACCAGAGCAGCTGTTCCCGATTTTTGTTCTGTGTCACCGGCGCATGCCACCTCCTTTGCAGGAACAGGATGCACCCAGGAAGGGGCGGTTCAGTTCCGGGAAAATAGTTCCAACCATAAGAGCCTTATCCGGTTCGTAAATTGTGGAGAAATGCTGCCAGGGGACATAGGCCATGGCAACTTCCATTCCTTCCAGTGGGTCGTTGGGACGCTGACGGCATCCGTCGGCACACGGTGATTCTTGGTATTGGTTCATTGTGGTTCCTTTCGGGTATTCTCTCTTTATGATATGTGAATTTCTCCTTTTTGATTGACATTTTTTCTCTTTTTTTCTATCATTAACTCTGTATGAAAACACTATACATAAACAGAATAGGAGAACAGTGATTATTATGAGTAAAGTCAGAACAAGATTTGCGCCCAGTCCTACAGGACGGATGCATGTGGGTAATCTGCGGACAGCTCTTTATGCTTATCTGATTGCCAAGCATGAAGGCGGAGATTTTATCTTAAGAATAGAAGACACAGACCAGGAACGCTATGTGGAAGGGGCAGTGGATATCATTTACCGTACACTTCAGGCTACCGGCCTGATCCATGATGAAGGTCCGGACAAGGACGGCGGTGTAGGCCCTTATGTGCAGAGTGAGCGTCAGGAGAAGGGCATCTACTTGGCATACGCAAAGAAACTCATCGACAAGGGTGAGGCATATTACTGTTTCTGTGATAAAGAACGGTTAGAAAGCTGCAAACAGGTGGTGGCAGGCAAAGAGATTTCCATCTATGACAAGCATTGTCTTTCTCTTTCCAAGGAAGAAGTGGAAGCAAAACTGGCTGCCGGTGTTCCTTATGTGATCCGTCAGAATAACCCCAGAACAGGCACCACCACATTTTGTGATGAGATTTATGGGGATATTACGGTGGATAACGCAGAGCTTGACGATATGATCCTGATCAAGTCAGACGGATATCCTACTTACAATTTTGCAAATGTGGTAGACGATCATCTGATGGGTATTACCCATGTGGTCAGAGGAAATGAATACCTTTCCTCATCACCCAAATATAACCGTCTGTATGAGGCGTTTGGATGGGAAGTGCCGGTTTATGTACATTGCCCGCTGATCACCAATGAAGAGCATCAGAAACTCAGCAAACGGAGCGGTCATTCTTCCTATGAGGATCTGGTGGAACAGGGATTTTTGACAGAAGCCATCGTGAATTTCGTGGCACTGTTGGGATGGAGCCCGGTAGATAATCGTGAGATCTTTTCTTTAGAAGAGCTGGTGGAAGCCTTTGATTATCATCACATGAGCAAATCCCCGGCAGTTTTTGATGTGGTGAAATTAAAATGGATGAATGGAGAATACATCAAAGCCATGGATTTTGATGCATTCTACGAAATGGCAGAGCCCTACATCCGACAGGTGATCACTAAGGATTATGATCTGAAGAAGATCGCTGCAATGGTAAAGACCCGCATCGAGATCTTCCCGGATATTGCAGATCTTATCGATTTCTTTGAGGAAGTGCCGGAATATGATATTTCCATGTACGCTCATAAAAAGATGAAGACTACACCGGAGAGTTCTTTAGAAGTACTTCAGGCAGTGCTGCCGTTGTTAGAGGAACTGGATGACTATTCCAATGATGCGATCTACGCTGTGCTCAGCGGATATGTCAGTGATCATGGCCTGAAAAACGGTTATGTTCTGTGGCCGGTTCGTACTGCGGTATCCGGCAAGCAGATGACACCGGCAGGTGCTACGGAGATCATGGAAGTCATCGGCAAAGAAGAGTCGCTGAACAGAATCCGCGCAGCAATTGCAAAACTGCAGGAAGAGATTTAGATTGATGTAAGATGAGGGGGGATTTTTATCCTTACAAAGGTACAACAGGAGGCAGTGGAACATTTCGGTGGTCCCTGCCTGGTGTTGGCCGGCCCCGGCAGCGGTAAGACATTTACCCTGACCAGGCGTATTGAGCATCTGATCCGGGTTTGTCATGTGCCGCCGGAGCAGATTCTGGTCATCACCTTTACAAAAGCAGCAGCCACGGAGATGCAGCAACGCTTTTATCATCTGATGGGCGAGGTGCAGCCTGTGGTTTTTGGCACATTTCATTCGGTATTCTATCGTATGCTTCGGGAAGAAGGTTTTGCCGAAGCGGATCAAATCATCACAGGGAAGGACAGACAGCAACTTTTGAAGGAAGCCGCTTCCCGGTGTCATTTTAAATCCGTTAAACAGGATTTTTTCCAGATTTTATCAAGAGAAATTAGTTACATTGCAAATACAGGAGTTGATCCGTTAAATTATCAGTCCAAGGTGCTTCCCCAGGAAAATGTGGGCAGGATCTATGAGGAGTATCAGTCCTTAAAATCCCATTATCAGATGATGGATTTTGATGATCTGCTTACAAAGACCAGGGAAATGTTTCTGCAGCATGAAGATATTTTAAACCGATGGAGGAGACGTTTCCGGTTTTTCCTGCTGGATGAAGTGCAGGATATGAATGAACCCCAGTTTCAGGTGATCCGAATGCTGGCAGAGCCCAAAAACAATATTTTTGCAGTGGGTGATGATGATCAGTCCATCTACCGGTTCCGGGGAGCGGCTCCCCGTCTGATGTTGGATTTTTCAAAATATTATCCAGGCTGTCATGTGATCTGTCTTCAGGAAAATTTCCGGTGCGGCGGCAGTATCACAGCAGCGGCAAACCGGCTGATCTCCCATAATAAAATCCGTTATGAAAAACATATGACACAAGTGCAGGATCGTGCCGGTGTGGTGCAGATTACCATGGCAGAGACAGCAGAAGATGAAGCAAAGATGGTGACAGAGCAGATCAAAAAACTGCAGAAGGAGGGATTTTTCCTGGAAGATATGGCGATGCTCTTCCGGGGATACGCCCAGATGCGTTCTGTGATGGAAACCTGTGTCAGAGAAGGGATTCCTTTTTATTTAAAAGACCGGATGCCAAATCCCTATGATCACTGGGTGATGTCCGATGTCATCACTTACCTGAAACTTGCAGAGAACGTAGGCAGGGGAAAACCCATGGATCGGGAAGATCTGATAAAGATCATGAATCGGCCCAGACGTTTTTTGGCCCGGGGGTCACTTACAGCAGAAAAGATCAGGCCCGATGACTGGAAAGCCGCTTATAATGGGAAGGTCTGGATGCAGGAGAGGATTGAACTTTTATGCAGCCAGCTGCAGCGTATTTTAAAAATGCCGGGTTATACGGCTGTTCATTATCTTCGTAAAACGGTGGGATATGACGAATTTGTCGAAGAATATATGCAGGCCCATCCCGAGGAAACGGAATGCATGGAACGGCTGGAACAATTGGAGAAACTGGCCAGAGGAACCAAAAATATCCGGGAATTTATGGATAAAATAGAAGGACTGAAAAAGGAAACGGAACAGGCAAATCGCCGGGCCGGAAAGAAAAACGGTATCGGAATGTACACCATACACGGTGCAAAGGGACTGGAGTTTGCTGTGGTGTTTCTTTTGGGCTGTAATGAAGGCGACTGCCCTTCAAAAAATGCCGTTACTTCGGAGGATTTAGAGGAGGAGCGGAGAATTTTTTATGTGGGGATTACCAGGGCAAAGGAAAGGCTTTATCTTTCCGGTGTAAAAAAGGATCTCCACGGCAAAAAATATCCCTCCCGTTTCCTTAAGGAAATGCAGGAGGGATGAAATTTGGTGAAGATCTAGCGGATCTCTTCAAAAGCTGCCTCATCTAACAGCTCATCGAAACGCTCTTCTACAAGTTCATATTCTTCATCTGAGAGAATGTTCTCCAGGGAAGGATTGCCGTCCTCGTCTTCATTGTAGCGGTAGATATATACAGTGCCCTCCGCATTGGGTTCGCCGTCCTCATCCAAAGGCTGCAGTACAATGTAATCCTGGGTCTGTACAGTAAAGATCGTGAGAATCTCACAGGGTACTTCGGAACCGTCATCCATGAAAACCGTTACCATTACATCATCATCGGCTTCATCCATTGGGAAAATATCAGAATTATCCATCAGCGTCCTCCTAAATCATGTGATTTTTATATTTTGTCCGGTCAAATGATTGACAAATGCATTATACACAAAAGAAGAGAGAAAAACAATATTTCACTATACAAAGAACCACGCAAACTGGTATACTTAAAATCTAAGATGTAGGATTTGATGTACAGACATATTAATATATCATTAAGAAATCCATAGGGATTGGGATAGGAGAGACTATGAAGAAGCTTCCGGGCAGTTTTTTAAGATTTGGCACACATGAGACCACGGATGGTATGGAATTTACATTTGCATCCGTATCCAGTCAATGCCCATCCATTTGTCTGTTTGATATTGCCACCAAAGACATGGTGGAGGAGATCGTTCTTTCAGATGAGGACAGGATCGGGGATGTATATTCTGTGGTTCTGAAGGGGTATCCCTGGAAGAAACTCTGTTATCTCTACCGGGCCAAAGATGTCTTTTGGCTGGATCCTTATGCCTCAGTGGTCTGCGGACGGGAACAGTGGGCAGATGAGAGCCGGTTTGACGAAAATTACCGGGTGTACGGAGGATTTGCTTTCGGGAAATACCAATGGAAGCATTCCATGCCAAAACTGGCACCGGGGAACATGATCCTGTATAAACTTCACATGAGAGGTTTTACCATGGGACGCAGGATAGCAAAGGGAAGCAGGGGCAATGACCTGGGCGTGCTGGCGTGTCTTGATGAGTTGAAAGGACTTGGGGTTACCTCTCTTGTCTTTATGCCTCTTTATGATTTTGAGGAAATGATGTATGAATCCTGCACGGTGGTGGATGAAAAGGGACAGGCTTCCTGTCAGGTGCAAAAGGCGGAAAAGATCAATTACTGGGGTTACGGAAAGGGCGCATACTTTGCACCGAAAGCCTCCTGTTTCGGCGGAAAAGATCCGGTAAACCGAATGAAGAAGATGGTGGATGCCATTCACGGCAATGACATGGAATGTATCATGGAGATGTCTTTTTCTGAGGATACGCCAAAGGAGCAGATGATGGAGTGCCTGCATCGCTGGGTGATGGAATATCATATTGACGGCTTCCGTCTGGTGGGATGTAATGTGCCCATAGAACAGATTGCATCTGACCCCTATCTGAAGGATACGAAGATCCTGTATGATCATATCCCCTGGGAGGTGCTGCAGGAGGAAACGGAGGAGAGAAAGCATCTGTTTGTCTGCGATGATGATTTCTGTTACAGCCTGCGCCGGATGCAGAATCATATGGACGGAAGTATGGTGCAGTTTGTGAATCAGATGCGCCGTCAGAATCAGGCATACGGATTTATCAATTATGCGGCATCTGGCAGTGGATTTACCCTCTGGGATTCCTACTGCTACGGGGAAAAACATAACCTGGATAACGGTGAGGACAATCGTGACGGCACCAACAGCAATTTCAGCTGTAATTATGGTCATGAAGGTCCCACCAGGAATAAAAGTATCAACCAGATGCGCTGTCAGCAGATGAGAAATGCCGTAACAGCCATGTTGCTGGGACAGGGTGTGCCTATGCTGCTTTCCGGCGATGAGGTGGCAAATTCCCAGGATGGAAATAATAATGTATACTGCCAGGATAACCCAACAGGATGGGTAAACTGGTCATCTAACGGAGAGAAAAAGAAGATCAGGGAATTTACCGGTTCCATGATATCATTCCGTAAGGCACATCCGGTACTCACACAGGAAGGTGCCATGAAGATGAATGACTATCGCCACAAGGGCATACCGGATCTTTCCTACCATGGCAAAGAGCCCTGGCTCATGGGTGTGGGAGACGAGATGAAGTCTGTGGGTATCCTGTACTGCGGCGCATATATTTCAGAGCAGGAAGCAGATCTTTATATCTGCTGCAACTTTGGGTATGAGGCTTCGGAAATGGCATTGCCCAAACCTCAGACCGGCAGGCAGTGGAAACTTTTGATGAATACCGCTGAGGATGATTCCGGAGAGTGGAAGCAGCGGGAAGTAATGACAGATGATATGGTATCTGTTCCTGGAAGCTCCATATCCATCTTTCTTGCAGAGGAGATCAGATAATGCAGATCAATCGGACACAGTTAAAATGGATTGCAGTGATTACCATGGTGATAGATCATATTGGCGTGATCTTTTTCCCGGAGGCCTGGTGGATGAGGGCCATCGGAAGGGTGTCTTTCCCGGTCTTTTCCTACTGTCTGGTGGAAGGATTTATTCATACCAGCGACAGAAAACGCTACTTTGGCAGGCTGATGCTTCTGGCACTTTTGTCGGAAATACCCTTTGATATGGCAATCTATGGAACATATTACGAACCGTCCCATCAAAATATTTTTTTCACTCTGGCCATGGGACTGTTGCTTTTAGAGATCATGGAACGTTTTGCCACCCGCCCTATGAATCAGATGTTTGCACTGGCAGGGCTGGTGCTTTGCATGGTGTTTTTGAAGGCGAGTTACGGAATCGGTGGTCTTTTGATCATATTTACCTTTTATCTGATGCTGGTCAGAGGTCAGGAGAAAACGGCATGGATGCTTTTTGCCGTCATCAACATCTGTTTTTTCACAGGCTATCTTCAGGCTTTTGCCCTGCTTTGCATTTTTCCCATAAAGTTGTATAATGGGACAGCGGGTCAAAAATCCGGACGTTTTTTCTATTGGATTTATCCGCTGCATCTGCTAATATTGTGGGTGATTGCAAAATATATGGGAATCAGGTAATACAATGAAGGCATGGGAACATTTTAAAACGATAACCCACCATAAGATGCTGGTTATGAAGGGCTGTTTTGCGGTGGGACTTTACAGACAGGGATTATTGCATGACCTGTCAAAGTATTCGCCGGTGGAATTTCTGGTGGGATGCAAATACTATCAGGGCGGAAACAGGAGTCCTAACAATGCAGAGAGGGAGGATACAGGAGTGTCCTTGGCCTGGCTGCATCATAAGGGAAGAAATAAACATCATTTTGAATACTGGATCGATTATGGCCTGGGTGAGGATAAAAGAATGACCGGGATGAAGATGCCGGTGAAATATGTGGTGGAGATGTATGTGGATCGTGTCTCTGCCAGCAAAAATTACCAGAAGGATGCCTATCGGGATGACAGTGCCCTGATCTATTTTCAGCGGGGAAGAGGCAATTATCTCATGCATCCGGAGACGGAGGCTCTGCTGGAAAAACTGCTGACCATGCTGGCTGAGCAGGGAGAACAGGCTACAAATGATTATATTCGCAGGGAAGTTCTGCACAACAAAAAATAAAGTACAAGAAGAAAGAGAGCGTAATACAATGGACAAGGAAAAGAAGATTTTATACAGCGGAATGCAGGCAACCGGCACCCTGACTTTGGGTAATTACCTGGGCGCTTTAAAAAACTGGGTGAAGATCAACGATGAGTATGAGTGTTTTTACGGTGTTATGGACCTGCACTCCCTGACCGTTCGTCAGAACCCGTCGGAGTTCCGTAAGAATGCCAGAGCATTGTATGCCCTTTATGTGGCTGCAGGACTTGACCCGGAGAAAAACTGTATTTATTATCAGTCCCATGTTCCGGCTCATGCTCAGTTAGGATGGGTGCTTGACTGCTTTACCTACATGGGTGAGCTGAACCGCATGACCCAGTTCAAGGATAAGGCCAGCAAGCATGCAGATAATATCAACGCAGGACTTTATACTTACCCGGTGCTGATGGCAGCTGATATTCTGTTGTATCAGGCAGATGTGGTTCCGGTAGGCGTGGATCAGAGACAGCATTTGGAGATCTGCCGTGATATTGCGGAGCGATTTAACAATATTTACGGAGAGGTATTTACCATTCCGGAGGCATATTACGGAAAGACAGGGGCAAAGGTCATGAGTCTGGCTGATCCTGCCAGAAAGATGTCAAAGTCTGATGAAAATCAGAATGCTACCATATTGCTTTTAGATGACAGGGATACCATTGTCCGGAAATTTAAGAGAGCTGTAACGGATTCCGATGCCTGTGTACGTTTTGATGAGGAAGAAAAGCCCGGTATCAGCAATTTGATGGGAATTTACGGCAGTGTCACCGGCAAGACCATGGAAGAGATCGAGAGAGAATTTGATGGCAGGGGATACGGCGACTTCAAACTGGCTGTAGGAGAAGCGGTAGCAGATGAATTAGAACCGCTGCAGAAGAGATATCAGGAACTTATGGCAGATAAGTCCTATATTGAGAAATGCATTAAGGCAAATGATGAGAAGGCTGCATACGCGGCAAATAAGACACTTCGCAAGGTGTATAAGAAGGTGGGATTGACGGAGATGATCCGCTAGAAATAGGAAAGTCCGGAGGAACCATATGGTTTTTCCGGATTTTTTTGTCCTTTTTCATATTATTTAAACGAATGTTTAATAAAAGTGTAACAATCCGGTCGTATAGTGTTCTTTGTTGAGCGGGATGCTCTAAAATAAAAGGCGATACAGGTTCGCAGAAAGAGGGTTGCTATGGCAGATAACAAAACAGTAGAAATTTTAAATTCTTATGACAATACGGAAGAATTATTAAAGAAATTTACAGTGATGAATCCCACACCGGTGGAAACGGATATGGAGAAAAAGATCCAGAATCGTCTTCTTACCGGTTTTGAAAACTGGAATCGTGGAACAGAGGCCTGGATGGCCTGGGGGGATATCCTTTATACGCCGGATTCTCTTTACAATCTCCACGGTGTACATATGACACTGAAAGAATATCAGATGTCCAGTGCCCTGGCATTTAAGACAAGTGAAGTGATGATGGGCGATTTTCATAACATGCTGATCTGCGGTGACTGGACTGCCATTCATTACGATACTGCTTTTAAGAATAAAGAAACCGGAGAGATTGAGCCGGGTTCTGTTATGGAATTCGTGAAATTTAAAGAGCAGGAAGAGACAGGAACCACAGTGGAAGAAGGATGGGCCGGAGTCAGAAGTCATCTTTATCCCGGAATGCTGAACTTTTTGACAGAAGAAGAGCGGGAAGCACAGAATGCAGCTATGGCGGCAGTGGAGGCATATGAGCTGCCGGATACCGATGATCTTGCTAAGAAATATATCGTAAAATATCCTACACCGGACAATTCACCTATGGCAGACGAGATCAAGCAGGCTATCTTATCAGATTTTGAAAACTGGAACAAGGGAATCGATCACTGGTGTGAATGGGCAGAAAACTATTACGCAGAGGATTATACCTATCATGTCAACCGGAAGGAACTGAATCTGGAGCAGTTGAAGGACGCCAAAAGGGAAGAGGCTGCAAAGAATGAGGTAACCAGATTATACTTTGACAGTATGCTTATCAGCGGTGACTGGGCTGCCATTCATTATCATCTGGTAAATAAGGATCAGACCACCGGGGAGAGAACTGCCGGAGACGGAATGGAGTTTCTTCATTTTGTAAAAGACGGCGATGGCGTAAAAGTGACAGAGTCCTGGGTATAGAGCAGATATTCTGTCGGGGAACCTTATTTTGGGGTGGAAAGGCACAATCCCTTTTCGAAATTCATATGATGTAAAAAAGATATTTCGGGGAGCAAGTGCAAACTTTCTTAACACCCTTAAGCACCCAGGAAGAAAATGAATATTTGCGCAGGATGGCTGCCGGCGACAGGGAAGCAAAGAATAAACTCATCGAGCATAATATGCGGCTTGTTGCCCATGTTGCGAAGAAATATTATAATCCCGAGGACGATATGGAGGATATGATCTCCATAGGCACCATAGGCCTTCTGAAGGCGGTGGATACCTATAACCCCGGAAAAGGAAGCAAACTGGCTACTTACGCAGCCAGATGCATAGATAATGAATTGCTGATGTATTTTCGCGGCAAAAAGAAAAGAGCCAGGGATATTTCCATTTATGATCCCATTGGGACGGATAAAGAAGGAAATCAGATCCATCTTTTTGACATCCTGGAAGAAGATTCCGTAGATGTGGTGGAGGAGATGGAACATAAGAAAGCGCTGGGGACTCTGGCAGAAATCCTGCCCAGGGTGCTTTCACCCAGGGAATATCAGATCATTTCCCTGCGATATGGACTTGCGGATGATGGGGGCATCACCCAGCGGGAGGTGGCCAGCCGAATGGGCATTTCCAGATCTTATGTATCCCGGATCGAAAAGAAAGCTTTGCTGAAACTGCGGCAGGCTTTTACAGATTTGACGGAATCATACAAAAAATAAATATCTCTTTGAAAAAGATGGGATTTATGTTATGATAATCCCATCTTTTTTATCTGTATTTTTTATGCGGGTTCCCGCAGCAATTACCCTTTTTATTTTTTTGATTTGAGAAGAGAGAAGCAAAATATGATAAGGAGTGATAATGATTGTATAGTATAGTACATACAGCTATGATACATGGAATAGACAGCTGTCCCATAGAAGTGGAAACGGACATCAGTGACGGCATGCCTGTTTTTGAGATGGTAGGATATCTGTCTTCCGAGGTTCGTGAGGCCCGGGACAGAGTGCGGACGGCCTTAAAGAACTGTGGTTATCATCTGCCGGTAAAACGGATTACCGTCAATCTGTTTCCGGGAAATATCCGCAAATCCGGATCCGGTTTTGATGTGCCGGTGGCGGTATCTTTACTTGCTGCCATGGGACAGATCCCACAGGAAGCATTGGAAGATGTATTTGTGACAGGGGAACTGTCTTTGGACGGAAGTATTCATGGAATCCCCGGAGTTCTTCCTATGGTGCTTGCAGCCAAGGAGGCAGGTGCATCCTGTGTGATCCTTCCTGCCGACAACAGGAAAGAAGGAGCTTTGGTTCCGGACATGAAAGTGGTACCGGTGCATCACATTCATGAAATTATTTCATTTTTACAGGATGGTGTGGTTCCTGAAATGGAATCTCAGCCGCAAAAAGAAGTTCTAATCCGTCAGGAAGCTGCATATGATTTTTCAGAAATCAACGGACAAAAACTGCTGAAACGCGCCTGTGAGGTGGCAGTTTCCGGTATGCATAACCTGCTGATGGTGGGGCCGCCGGGAGCCGGGAAAACAATGGTTGCCCGGTGCATTCCCTCAATTCTGCCGGAGATGACACCGGAAGAACAGATGGAACTTTCAAAGATATACAGTGTCTGCGGTAAATTTGGTGAGCGGGACAGGCTGATGAATGTGAGACCCTTTCGCAGTCCTCATCACACCATCACAGTGGCAGGGCTGGTGGGCGGAGGTGCACGGCCCATGCCCGGGGA
This sequence comes from uncultured Pseudobutyrivibrio sp., assembly GCA_945946605.1. Classification (GTDB taxonomy): domain Bacteria; phylum Bacillota; class Clostridia; order Lachnospirales; family Lachnospiraceae; genus Pullilachnospira_A. The sequence goes on from CAMEWP010000018.1 coordinate 15,697, forward strand.
AATCTCCCTTGCTCACGGAGGAGTCTTATTTCTTGATGAGCTGACGGAATTTCGGAAATCTACCATTGAGGTTTTGCGGCAGCCTTTAGAGGACAGAAAAGTGCAGATTGCCAGAAACAGCGGAACGGTGACATACCCATCTGATTTTGTTCTGGTGGCAGCCATGAATCCCTGCAACTGCGGTTATTTTCCGGACATGAGCCGGTGCAGGTGTACCCCTGCCTCCATTTCCAGATATATGGGCAAACTGAGCCAGCCCATGATGGACCGCATGGATGTGTGTGTGGAGGCGCCGGTAGTAGGATACCGGGAACTGGTGGGAAAAGAAAAGAATGAGACATCGGAGCAGATCCGAAAACGGGTGGAGCGTGTCCATATGGTGCAAAAAGAACGGTTTGCCCATACACAGATTGCATTTAACAGCAGGATACCGCCGAAAGAAATAGAAAGTTACTGTGCTCTTGGAACAAAAGAACAGCGCTTTATGGAGCAGATGTACGAAAAACTGGAACTGACGGCCCGATCCTATCATAAATTACTTAGAGTGGCGCGTACCATTGCAGATATGGCGGGTTCAAAGGATATCGGTCTCATTCATCTGCAGGAGGCAGTTTGTTATCGTGGATTAAATAAAAAATTCTGGGAGAATTGCATATGAAATATCAATATTGGTTTCTGTGTCTGAAGGGCATTGGAAATGTTACAAAAAAGCGGCTGATCACATACTATGGATCTGCCAAAGAATTATATGCTGCGTCGGAGGAAAGTTTGCGGGCATCTCATTTGCTGGATGAGAGACAGATCCATACCATACTGGACTCAAAAAAAGACCGGGATCCGGGGAGGGCATTGGAGGTATACCTGGCCTGCGGCGGGAGGTTTGTTACGGTGGAAGACGAAGACTATCCAAAGATGCTGCTTCAGGTACATGACAGACCCTATGGCCTGTTTGAAAGAGGCGTTTCAGAGGGGATAGGAGAGCGGACAGTGGCCATTGTAGGAGCCCGCAGATGTACACCCTACGGACAGAAGATGGCATATGATCTGGGATATGGTCTGGCTAAGGCCGGATATACTGTGGTCAGTGGCATGGCCCGGGGGATTGACGGGGCTGCCCATCAGGGATGTCTGGATGGAGGCGGACAGACGGTGGCAGTGCTGGGCTGCGGAACCGATATCTGTTATCCAAAACCAAACGCAGGACTGTATCGGGAGATCCTAAAAAAAGGAAAAGTCATATCGGAGTATTCCGACGGAACCCAGCCTCTGGCAGAACATTTTCCTGCCAGAAACAGGATCATCAGCGGATTAGCCCGTCAGGTCATCGTTGTGGAAGCGAAAGAGAAAAGCGGTTCTCTGATCACGGCAGATTTTGCCTTAGAGCAGGGAAAAGACATTTATGCGGTTCCGGGAAGATGTGGGGATGCCATGAGCGCCGGATGCAACCGTCTCATTGCCCAGGGAGCCGGTGTGATCTGTTCCGTGGAGGATTATCTTCGGGAATGTATGGAAACAGAAGGGCTGCAGCATCAGAAATATGTCCCAAAGGAGTCGCAAAATTTTAGCCTTGAAAAAGAGGAAAGGTTGGTGTATAGTTGTGTGGATTTCTATCCCAAGGGACTTGATCAGATACAGGGAGAGACAAAACTTGAGATTCTGCCTCTTCTTGCTGCGGTGATGAAGCTCTGTGATCTGGGATTGATTCAGGAAAATTTTAAAAATCAGTATGTCCGGCTGGGATGATGTTTCCACCTGCCGGGCAGATCATTGATAGGAGATCATAATACAATGGCAAAGAATCTGGTAATCGTAGAGTCACCGGCCAAGGTGAAGACAATCAAGAAATTTCTGGGCAAGAATTATGAGGTCATGGCTTCCCAGGGGCATGTGAGAGATATGCCCAAAAGTCAGCTTGGATTTGACGCAGAAAACGATTTTGAGCCGAAATATATTACCATTCGCGGCAAAGGAGAACTGCTGGCGGCACTGCGTAAAGAAGTGAAAAAGGCGGACAAAATATATCTTGCAACCGACCCTGACCGGGAAGGAGAGGCAATTTCCTGGCATCTGACCCAGGCTCTGAAGCTGGACGATAAGCAGGTGGCCAGGATCACATTTAATGAGATCACAAAAAATGCAGTAAAGGAATCCTTAAAGCACCCCAGAGAGATCGACATGAATCTGGTGGATGCACAGCAGGCCAGAAGAATGCTGGATCGTATGGTTGGGTATGAGATCAGTCCGCTGCTCTGGGCTAAGGTAAAGAGAGGCCTCAGCGCCGGAAGAGTGCAGTCTGTGGCTTTGCGTATCATCTGTGACCGTGAGGAGGAGATCAATAATTTTATTCCCCAGGAATACTATACTTTAGATGTCCTTTTGAAAGCCAAAGGTGAGAAAAAACCGTTTGCAGCCAGATTCTATGGAGATAAAAACGGCAAAAAGGATATTTCAGATAAGAAAACACTGGATCAGATCATGGAATCTCTGACAGGAGAATCCTATCGCGTGGTGTCGGTAAAGAATGGTCAGAGAGAAAAGAAGGCACCGCTACCTTTTACCACCAGCACCATGCAGCAGGAAGCATCCAAAGCACTGAATTTTTCCATTCAAAAAACCATGCGTGTTGCACAGCAACTGTATGAAGGTGTAGATATCAAGGGCGCCGGCACGACAGGTCTCATCACATATCTTCGTACCGATTCTGTCCGTGTGTCTGATGAGGCTCAGGGGGCAGCTGCAGAATTTATCGGCCGTTTTTATGGTGAGAATTACTGCAAGACAAAGACCGGGGCCACAGCAAAGACCGGCGGTAAGATCCAGGATGCCCATGAAGCCATCCGGCCTGCAGATATCAACAGGACACCTTCTGACGTAAAGGATTCCCTTACCAGGGATCAGTTCCGTCTTTATCAGCTGATCTGGAAACGGTTTGTGGCAAGCCAGATGAGCAGTGCTCTTTATGAGACGACCAATGCCAGGATCGGCGCCGGAGATTATATTTTTGCCGCTTCTGCATCCAAGAGAGTGTTTGACGGATTTATGCTTGTTTATACCGAGTCGGATGATGAGAAGGAAGAACAATCAAAGGCCATCAGCAGCCTGACGGCAGATACACAGTTGTCCTGGGATGCTTTTGATGAAAAACAGCATTTTACCCAGAGCGCACCTCATTTTACAGAGGCTTCTCTTGTACGTACCCTGGAGGAACTGGGCATTGGCCGTCCTTCCACCTATTCGCCCATCATTACAACTCTGCTGAAGCGCAGATATATTGTAAAAGAGGGACGGAATATTTTTGTGACCGAGCTGGGTGAAGTGGTAAACGGTATCATGAAAGAATCCTTCCCCACCATTGTGGATGAACACTTTACTGCCAACATGGAAAGCCTGCTGGATGGAATTGAAGAGGGAAATATTTCCTGGAAATCTGTTGTCAGCAATTTTTATCCCGATCTGGAAAAGTCAGTGAAGGCGGCTCAGAAAGATCTGGAAAAAGTCAAGATCGAAGATGAAGTTACAGATGTGATCTGTGAGGAGTGTGGCCGCAATATGGTGGTAAAGTATGGTCCTCACGGTAAGTTCCTTGCCTGCCCGGGATTTCCGGAATGCCGCAACACCAAACCTTATCTGGAAAAGATCGGTGTTGCCTGCCCGAAATGCGGCAAAGATATTGTGGTGAGAAAAACAAAAAAAGGAAGAAGATTTTACGGCTGTGAAAATCATCCGGACTGCGATTTTGTCAGCTGGCAAAAACCGGTGAAAAAGCCCTGCCCGAAATGCGGTGGTGTGATGGTGCAGAAGGGAAATAAGATTGTCTGTATCAATGAGAAATGTCAGCATGTGGAAACCGCTGAATCCTAAAGGGATGGAGTTCATGTTTTGATATGCATGTTTCGATAATTGATTGAAAATTTTGTAAAATGGTGCTACAATTTGAAATGCTTTCACGAAAATTTCGAAAAAAGCTATGATTGGCCGGGGGAGAAGTAAATGAGTGTACAACTGTTGGATAAAACAAGAAAAATTGGAAAGTTATTACATAATAATAACTCATCCAAGGTCCAGTTCAATGATATCTGTCAGGTTCTGACGGATATACTGGATTCCTGCATTCTGGTGATCAGCCAGAAGGGCAAGGTTTTAGGTGTGAGCTACTGCGAAGGTATGGGAGATCTTTCCGATATGATATCCGGCAAACTGGGCGGATATATTGATTCCGCATTGAACGAGAGACTGCTGGGGATCCTTTCTACCAAGGAGAATGTAAATCTTCTGACATTGGGATTTGAAGGAGCTGATATTCCAAAATATTCAGCTATCATTGCGCCTATTGATATTGCCGGGGAACGTCTGGGCACTTTGTTTGTGTACCGTTATGAGAAACAGTATGATATTGATGATATTATCTTATGTGAGTACGGCACCACGGTGGTGGGGCTGGAGATGATGCGGTCCGTGAATGAGGAGCAGGACGAGGAGAACAGAAAACTGTCCGGTGTCCGTGCCGCCATCCATACCTTATCTTATTCCGAACAGGAGGCCATGGTACACATCTTCCGGGAACTGAACGGTACAGAAGGTACACTGGTGGCATCGAAGGTTGCCGACCGTGTGGGAATCACACGATCTGTGATCGTAAATGCACTGCGTAAATTTGAGAGCGCCGGTATCATCGAATCCCGGTCATCCGGTATGAAAGGTACTTATATTAAAGTATTAAACGATGCTGTGTTTGATGAACTGGAAAAGATCAGAAAACAGTAGACATTAATAGACAATAAGTGAAATTATGTACATTAGTCAATGATGTGACACCAACTTTTCAAAAATAAAAAGGTTGGTATACTATTGTGAACTTTAATCGGTGAACAGGC
>CAMEWP010000019.1 GCA_945946605.1 uncultured Pseudobutyrivibrio sp.
CCTTTTTTGCGGTAGATTCAGAAGGAAAAATAATTTTTAAAAAAAGTACTTGACTTTTGGTATGAGTATTATGTATAATACCCATTGTTGAGCCGTTAAGGAAACGCATTGGCCCATAGCCAAACGGTAAGGCAGCGGACTCTGACTCCGTCATTTCAAGGTTCGAATCCTTGTGGGCCAGCTAAAGCACTGCAACATGCATGTTGTAGTGCTTTTTCTTTATCATGAAACCATCAGACCGTGAACAGATGACGCGAGAATACCATCGGGACCCGTAAGACAGACAAGGAGAATATGATATGTACAAAATGAGAGGACGCATCCGTTACAGCGAGATCGATCGCCAGGCAAATCTGACGATTCCGGCTTTGATCAATTATTTTCAGGATTGCTGCACATTTCAAGCGGAAGATCTGGGAGTAGGACTTTCTTATTTGAAGGAGAATAACCTGGGATGGTTTGTTACTTCCTGGTGGATCCATATTGAGAAGCTGCCGCAAATGGGGGATGAAGTTCTGGTAAAGACATGGCCTCATGATTTTAAGGGCTGTCTGGGATATCGTAATTTCGTTATAGAGGACATGCAGGGGAATCGCCTGGTGGAAGCAGAATCCCTATGGGTTCTGATGAATATAAAGGATGGAGGCCCGGCAAGGCTTCCCAAGGAGATGAAGGATGCTTATCTGCTGAGTCCGGCACTGGATCGTGACTGGGGCGGAAGAAAGCATAAAGCGGATATGGATGCGCCGGAGGTGTACCGGTTTGAAGTGCAGGGACTGCATATTGATACCAATGGTCATATGAATAATGAAAAATATGTGGCGGCTGCCCAGGAGTTAATGCCCGGGGATCTGATACCGGTGGATCTTTATGTGGAATATAAGAAATCCGCATTGAAGGGTGAAACGGTCATCTGCCGCAGATCTGAGATCGACGGCGGTGTTCAGATCAGTCTTTGCGACGAGGAAAACAATATTTACGCACTGGTAGAGTATAAGAGATAGAAATGGGGCGGAGCATATGAGATTAGGTGAAATTCAGACACTGACAGTTGTGAAAAAAGTAGATTTTGGTGTATATCTGGCAGAGCCCGATAAAAAAGATGATAAAGTGCTGCTGCCTAAAAAACAGGTTCCGGATGATGTGGCAATGGGACAGGAGATTTCCGTATTTTTATATAAGGATTCTCAGGACCGTCTGATTGCTACCACGACAAAGCCTCTTGTGACCCTGGATCATGTGGGAGTGCTTCGGGTAAAAGAAGTGGGAAAGATCGGGGCATTTCTTGACTGGGGACTGGAGAAGGATCTCTTCCTTCCATATAAAGAGATGACAAAACGGCTGCACACCGGAGATGAGATCCTGGTGAGGGTTTATATTGATAAAAGTCACAGACTGTGCGCCAGTATGAAAGGCCTGTATGATTTCCTTTCCACCTCATCACCTTATCAGGTGGGGGAGGATGTCACCGGGCGTGTATATGAATTCGGCCATGATTTTGGAACCTTTGTGGCAGTGGATGACAAGTATTCCGCTATGATCCCCAAACATGAGGACACTGCAGGGCTGTCCATCGGACAGGTTGTTTCGGCCAGGGTTACCAATGTAAAGGAAGACGGCAAACTTGACATTTCCCTTCGCCAGAAGGCATATCTGCAGATGGATGAGGACGCCGAGATGCTGCTGCAGCTGCTGGATTCCTATGCAGGGGTGTTTCCCTTTACGGAAAAGGCATCTCCGGAGGTAATCCTTCGGGAGACGGGATTGAGCAAGAACGCCTTTAAGAGAGCGGTAGGACGCTTATATAAGGAACATCTGGTGGATATTTCCGACGGTAAGATCCGGAAGTGCAAATAAACAGGTGAAATAGACAGGTATAACAGATCAGAACAATAGATCAGACAGATATTAAATAGTAAGAAGAAAGAAGGAAGAAAAATGAAAAAGGTTATCGCAACAGACAAGGCACCGGCAGCCATCGGTCCCTACTCACAGGCAATTGAAGTAAATGGTATGATCTATACTTCCGGTATTATTCCGGTAGTGCCGGCAACAGGAGAGATCCCGGAGGGATCCCAGGCTCAGGCAAGACAGGTGCTGACCAATCTTTCTGCATTGCTGCAGGAAGCAGGAAGTTCCATGGACCAGGTGGTAAAGACAACCGTATTTATTAAGGAAATGAATGATTTTGGTGCCATCAATGAGGTTTATGCAGAATTCTTTTCCGGAGATTTCCCCAGCAGAAGCTGTGTGGAAGTAGCAAGACTCCCCAAGGATGTCATGATCGAGATGGAAGCCATTGCCATCAAAAACCAGTAAGATGCGGGGTTGACACACTATAGGGGCTGTGTTATGATAAGTGACGAAGCGTAACAAGTTTGTAATAATTTGTTCATGAAAAAGTCATGTATGACATTCGGAGGGTTATTTAATTATGAAGAACAGAGGAGTGAAGATGTTATCGTATACATTGGCGGCGTGCTTGCTGGCATCCGGCATTTCCGCATCGTCAGTGGCTGCACCGATCTCCGGTGTGGTGGGGATGGCATCTACCGATACAGATACTGCGGCTCAGAATTCCTATTCTACCTTCGCCGGCGTGTCTTTAGTAGTATCCAGAATCCTGGCAGAGTCTTCTAATGTAGAATATGAAGTGGAAGAGAATGCATCAACAGCGGTTCAGGTACAGCAGACTTCAGAGTATGCCAATATCGCCATTGCACAGGTTACAGATTATGTGAATGTCCGTGCAGGTGCCAGCGAGGAGACAGAGGTTGTCGGTAAGTTATACAGCAATGGTGCTGCTACAGTGCTTGGTACAGAAGGCGGCTGGTATCATATCACATCCGGTCGTGTGGATGGATATGTAAAGGCTGATTATGTGGTAGTAGGAGACGAGCAGCTGGCTCGTTCCGTATCCAGAAGAGTGGCTACCGTTGCGACTCAGACATTGTATGTCAGAAAAGAGCCCACCACGGAATCTTCCGTTCTCGGAATGGTTCCTATGGGAGATGACCTTACAGTGACGGATGAGTCTACAGCAGCACAGGGATGGGTCAGAGTTTCAGCAGAAGAGGGAGATGGATATGTCTCCACAGATTATGTGACACTTTCCACAGAATATAAGTTAGCAGAGTCCAAGGCAGAGGAGGAAGCAAGACTTGCCAGGGAGGAGGCTGAGCGTAAAGCAGCTGCAGCCGCAGCAGCCCGCAAGAAGTCTTCATCCAAGAGTTCCGGTAAGAAGAGTTATTCTTCCCCCAGTGGTTCCGGTGGAAGTGCAGTTGTAAATTATGCAAGCCAGTTTGTGGGTAATCCCTACGTATACGGCGGATCCAGTCTTACCAATGGAGCGGACTGTTCCGGATTTGTTATGAGTGTGTATGCAGCCTTTGGTGTGAGCCTGCCTCATTCCTCCAGCGGAATGCGCAGTGTTGGTTATGGCGTCAGCCAGAGCGAGATGCGGCCGGGAGACATTGTATGTTACAGTGGACATGTAGCAATTTATGCCGGCAATGGACAGATCGTACATGCTTCCAACAAGAGAGACGGTATCAAGTACTCCAGTGCATATTATCGAAACATTCTTTGTGTACGAAGAATTTTCTAAACGTCATATGAAAAGATTAGGCTGCTGCAGATGATTCTGCAGCAGTTTTTTATTTCATAGGAAAGTGCATCCTATGAATGCATCCTATGAAATAAAAAGCGTTGCATTTCATGAAATAATCTGAAAACTTCTCTTGTCAAGCACAAAAAAAGTTTTGGAAGAAATGCACAAAAGAGGAAAAAGGAAGAAAAAATTACCGTTGGATTCCGGAAAGAGACCTCAAAAGTTATCCACAAAAAATTCGGGAAAAATGGCTTAAAATGGACTTATGCACGAAGATATCCACATTATCCACATGGAAAAAGGAGGTACAACTATCATTTTTTGGAGAAAAAAAGAACAACTGTTTTGTAAAAGAATCCTAAAAATCATGAAAAATTCTGTAAAAAACCCTTTCATTCAAGTGAAATAAAAAAGTCGCAAATTCTACTTTTTCTCGTTCAAATCTTCGATATTGACGGAATTTGTCAGACAATTAGATTTGGAAGAATGAAATCCTAAGGCGGCGGAAATGATATTATCTGCAGAAGACAAACATGGAGGTGGAAGCATGTCTGTTTACAAAAATATAAAGAAAGATTATCTGCAGATGATCGCCGGCAGCTGTGCCATGGCCATGGGCACTGCCTGGTTTTATGAACCACAGGGACTGGTGACCGGTGGAGTAACCGGCCTTGCCATTATCATAAAACATATGACGGGTCAATGGATCCCGGGAGGAGTTCCCCTGGGGATTTCTACCTTTATGCTGAATGTACCGATCTTTATCTGGACATATCTGGAACGGGGAAGAACTTTTCTGTTGCGCACATTGATATCCACATGCAGCCTTTCCCTTTGGCTGATGGTGCTGCCTCACTCTGTGACAGGGGGTGGGGATGTGCTGCTCTCCGCAGTGGTGGGCGGTATACTGACAGGCGTTGGAGTGGGACTGGTGCTGCAGGCAAAAAGTACCACCGGCGGAGCAGATCTTCTGGCGGTGCTGCTGCACCGTCGTTTTCCGGGAAGATCTGTGGCAGAGCTGATTTTTGTGCTGGATGCCCTGGTGGTGATCCTGGGGGTGGGAGTTTTTGGTCCTACCATGGCATTATATGCACTGATCGCGGCCTTTATTGCATCAAAATTTTCGGATCGTCTCACAGAGGGGGTAAAGTTTGCAAAAGGAGCCTTTGTGATCACGGAGCGATCAGAGGAGGTTTCTGTGGCGGTGATGGAGCAGTTGAAACGTGGGATCACACGACTGCCGGTAAGGGGAATGTACAGTGGGAAGGATTTGGGGATGCTCTACTGCGTGGTGTCCCGCAGAGAACTGGTGCGGCTGAAAGAAATTGTGCACATGGTGGATCCCGCAGCCTTTCTGACAGTGACAGATGTCAGGGAAGTGCTGGGAAGAGGGTGGCTGGATTACGATAACCATTGATTTCCATTGGTTTTTTGAACAAAAACACAAAGAAAACACTTTCCTTTTTAGTGCATTTATATTAAAATGCAAAATAGGTATGTGAAAATGTTCATAAATTACGAGAGATGAATTGTGAAAATTGCATATATGATAAAGGAGGGGAAGTATGATTTCAAATCAGATATTGCAGAATACCATTGACGGGCTGCGCCAGATCACCAAAGTGGAATTTATGATCCTGGATGCAGAGGGGACCGTTCTGGCTGCAAATATGTCAGAGGTAGGAGATTATACATCTTCGGTGATGGCATTTGCCACATCACCGGCAGAAAGTCAGGTGGTTAATGGCTGCCATTTCTTTAAGGTGTTTGATGAACAGCATTTGGAATTTATGATCCTGGCATTGGGAGAAGGCGAGATGGCCGGTACGGTAGGCAAAATTGCGGTTTTTCAGATACAGGAGCTGATCGTGGCCTATAAGGAGCGGTTCGATAAAGATAACTTCATTAAGAATCTTCTGCTGGATAATCTACTTCTGGTGGATATTTATAACCGTGCCAAGAAACTTCATGTTGACATCAATGCCCGCCGTGTGGTTTTGATCGTGGAGTTAGGAGAAGAACGGGAAGGAGACGAGATGGAGCGTGTCCGCAGCCTGTTTACCGGCCGGACCAAAGATTTTGTCACAGCGGTGGATGAACATAATATCATAGTGGTAAAGGAATTGGGAGAGAAGGATGACTATGAGGACATCAACAAGACTGCCAATCTCATCGCCTCCACCTTCCGGGACAGGGCAAAATCCCATGTGAGGGTTTCTTACGGAACCATCGTGGGAGAGATCAAAGAGGTATCCCGTTCTTATAAGGAAGCCAGCATGGCTCTGGATGTAGGCAAGATTTTCTTTGAGGAAAAGGAAGTCATTGCGTATTCTACCCTGGGAATCGGACGACTGATCTATCAGCTGCCCATCCCCCTTTGTAAGATGTTTATCAAAGAAATCTTTGAGGGAAAATCCCTGGATGAATTTGATGAAGAGACACTGACCACCATCAATAAATTTTTCGAGAACAGTCTGAATGTTTCCGAAACATCCAGACAGCTTTACATTCACCGGAATACACTGGTGTATCGTCTGGATAAACTGCAGAAGACCACTGGTCTGGATCTTCGGGTTTTTGAGGATGCAATTACCTTCAAGATTGCACTGATGGTAGTGAAATACATGAAGTATATGGAGAATCAGGACTTTTAGAGAAAAGAAAGTAGGTAAAAAATGATAAAAATAGAACATGTCAGCAAGGCTTATCAGGCTGGCGTGCCGGCACTTAATGATGTCAGCATGTTCATCGGTACAGGGGAGTTTGTTTTTATTGTGGGAGACAGCGGTTCCGGAAAGTCTACCTTGATCAAATTACTTTTGAAGGAATTGGAACCCACAGAGGGAACAATAAAGATCGGCAACGAAGATCTGTCAAAGATCACACATAAACAGGTGCCGAAATTCCGCCGCAAGATTGGTGTCGTGTTCCAGGATTTTAGACTTCTTCAGGATCGCAATGTATATGAAAATGTAGCATTTGCAATGAAGGTTGTGGAGGCTCCCAATCGGGAGATCCGTACAAAGGTGCCCCAGATGCTTTCCATGGTTGGCCTGGCGGCAAAATATCGTTCTCTGCCGAAGCAGCTTTCCGGCGGTGAACAGCAGAGGGTTGCCATTGCCAGAGCCCTTGTCAATGAGCCCAAAATTCTGTTGGCTGATGAGCCTACCGGTAACCTGGACAGCAAAAATGCCTGGGATATCATGAATCTTCTGGAGCAGATCAATGCCAGAGGAACAACGGTGGTGGTGGTTACCCACAACATGGAGATTGTAAAGGCCATGAAAAAAAGGGTCATCACCATGAAAAAAGGCGTTTTGGTATCAGACGAGAAATGGGGTGAAGACAATGAAGATTAGTTCTATTGCGTATTGTTTCCGGCAGGGACTGAAGAATATTGGCCGGAATAAAATGTTTTCACTGGCTTCCATTGCTACCATGTCCGCCTGCATTTTCCTGTTTGGCGTATTTTATTCACTGGGCGTCAATTTTGAGGCCATGGTAAAATCTGCGGAAGAAGGTGTGGCTGTTACGGTATTTTTCCAGGAGGGAACATCCCAGGAGACCATAGATAAAGTGGGAGAAGCTCTCGATGACCAAAAGCGAGATGGCGTGGTGGCAGATTATAAGTTCGTTTCAGCGGATGAGGCCTGGGAATCTTTCAAGGCAGATTATTTTAAAGGACACGAAGAGGCGGCGGAGGGATTTGGAGATGACAATCCCTTGGCTAATTCGGCAAACTATGAGATTTATATGAAGGATATTTCCAAACAGGAGGAACTGGTAACTTATCTTCAGGGATTAGAAGGCGTCCGGGAAGTAAATCAGTCTGAGGTGGCAGCCCAGACCCTTTCCGATTTCAACAGTCTCATCGGATATATTTTCACCGGTATGATCCTGATCCTGGTGGCTGTGGCAGTCTTTTTGATCAATAATACCGTTACTGTTGGAATTTCTGTCCGTAAGGAGGAAATTGCCATCATGAAACTCATCGGTGCAAAGGACAATTTTGTCCGGGCACCCTTTGTGGTGGAAGGCGTGTTTATCGGATTGGTTGGTGCAGTGATCCCGCTGGTACTTTTGTATTTTTTGTATCGGTCCATCGTTTCCTATGTGGCGGATCAGTTCAGCTTCCTCAGCGGATTTTTGGATTTTATCCCTCTGCAGGATGTGTTTGGTGTTCTGGTGCCCGTCTCTCTTCTTATGGGAGTGGGAATCGGATATATTGGAAGCCGTATGACATTGAAGAAACATTTGCAGGTATAAGATTGGTAGAATAGAGGTAAGAAAATGGACGAGTTGGAGCAGGAGAAAAAGCCTCTGAAAGAGCGTAAGGCGAAAAAGACATACCGGCGGGGAATTTTCACAGGTATCATAGGAACGGTTCTTGTTCTGGTATGTGTTGTTGTGGTTGTGGCGGTTCTTGCCTTGAATGGTGTATTGGGCAACAACCTGATGAAGTTTGGATCCAAGCTGGCGTTTCTGACAAGCATCATCGAGTACTATTACTATGAAGATGTGGAGGATGAGACCCTTGAGACAGGAGTATACAAGGGATTGCTGGAAAGCCTGGGAGATCCCTATTCCACTTACTATACGCCGGAAGAGTATCAGGAACTGATGATCGATACCACCGGTAATTATCAGGGAATCGGGGCAGTGCTGACCCAGAGAACCGATACCGGTCAGGTTTACGTTGTAAAAACATACGAGGGAACACCTGCCCGGGATGCCGGACTGGAAACAGGGGATGAACTGGTTTCTGCCGACGGAGTTTCGGCCGGGGACATGGAATTATCGGAATTTATTGAACATATCCGTGGGGAATCCGGCACATCGGTGGAACTGGTATATTCCCGGAATGGGGAGGAACATAAGGTCAGCGTACCCAGGGCAGAGGTTGTGATCCCCAGTGTTGACAGCCAGATGCTCACCGACAGCATTGGCTATGTGGAAATCTTAAGCTTTTCCTCCAATACGAAGGAACAGTATGAGCAGGCCATGAAGGATCTGAAGGAACAGGGCATGAAGGCAGTGGTCTTTGATCTTCGTTATAACGGCGGCGGCCTGGTAAGTTCTGTTACGGAAATTCTTGACGATATCCTTCCGGAAGGCACCACGGTCTATATGGAAGATAAAAATGGAAAACGCACTACATATACTTCAGACGAAGAAAAGAAGGAAGAAATGCCCATCGTGGTTCTGACTTCCGAAAATACAGCCAGCGCAGCGGAGATCTTTGCCGGTGCCATCAGAGATTTTCAGTATGGTACACTCATCGGTACCAAGACCTTTGGCAAGGGCATCGTGCAGAATACGATTCCCCTGAAGGACGGCAGTGCCGTGAAGGTAACCATTGCCAGCTATTACACCCCCAGTGGGGAATGTATTCACAAATTGGGCATTGAGCCGGATATTGAACTGGAATATACCTTCCTTGGAACAGAAGATCAGGCTTACGATGTGACGCTGGATAATCAGATCCAGAAGGCTGTGGAAGTGCTGACGGAAGAACTGAAGTGACGAGTCCGGCAATCAGTGCTTATATCAGATGAAACAATCAGATGAAGAAATAAGAATAAGAAAGAGGTGATTCTGTGGTAGAAATCGATGAAATGAAACAGCGTTTATCCGCTTACAAAAGTCCACTGCAGGAAGTGAGGGATTCACTTTAACTTAGCAGATAAGGAGAGAAAGATCCAGGAACTGGAGCGGGAGATGGAAGCCCCGGATTTCTGGAATGATGCTGCTGCTTCCACCCAGAAGATGAAAGAGTTGAAAAGTCTCAAGGATGACTGCGCTGTGTATGATCGTCTGGAGGAGCTGACAGAGGAGATCGAGACGTATCTGGAACTGGCTGAGGAGGAAAATGACCCCGAAATGCTGCCGGAGATCCAGGAACTCTTTACGGAGTTTGATACTTCTTTGGAAAATATCCGTATAAAAACACTGCTTTCCGGGGAATATGATGCTGACAACGCCATTGTTACCCTTCATGCCGGAGCCGGCGGTACAGAAGCCTGTGACTGGGTTTCCATGCTTTACCGCATGTATACCAGATGGGCCAACGCCAAAGGATTTTCTGTGGAAGTTCTGGATTATCTGGATGGAGATGAGGCAGGCATCAAATCCGTTACTTTCCAGGTAAACGGGGAAAATGCATACGGATATATGAAGTCTGAAAAGGGTGTCCACCGTCTGGTACGTATTTCGCCATTTAATGCCAACGGCAAGCGCCAGACATCCTTTGCATCCTGTGATGTGATGCCGGATATCGAGGAAGATGTGGATGTGGAAGTGAGAGATGAGGATATCCGGATCGATACCTATCGGTCCAGCGGAGCCGGCGGACAGCATATCAATAAGACATCATCTGCCATCCGTATTACCCATTTTCCCACAGGCATTGTGGTACAGTGCCAGAATGAGCGCTCCCAGCACATGAATAAAGATAAGGCCATGCAGATGCTGAAGGCCAAACTTTATCTGCTGCAGCAGGAGGAAAATCGCCGGAAGGCAGAGGGAATCCGGGGAGAAGTGACAGAGATCGGATGGGGCAATCAGATCCGTTCCTATGTGATGCAGCCATACACCATGGTAAAGGATCTTCGTACCGGAGAAGAGACAGGAAATGTTTCTGCAGTGATGGATGGTGATGTGACACCGTTTATGAACAGTTACCTGAAATGGTGCTCTTTAGGCTGCCCGGATCGTCATGCATCAGCAGACTAGAAACCGGCAATGGATTGCAGCATCTGTAAGGAGAAAATATGATATACGATACAGCTATTATTGGCAGCGGACCCGCGGGATTGTCCGCTGCCTTAAATTTAAAGATCCGCGACAAAAAATTTATCTGGCTGGGAAGCAATGAACTCAGCGATAAGGTGCGCCAGGCAGAAAAAATTTCCAACTATCCGGGGCTTCCGGAGATCAGCGGGATGGAACTTACCAGTGCCTTCCGCAGTCAGATGGACACCATGGATATTACCATTACAGAGTCCATGGTGACATCCATTGTTTCCATGGGAGATCACTATGCCCTGATGGCAGGAAGTGATTTTTATGAAGCAAGCACCTTGATCCTTACCACAGGGGTTTCCTTTTCCGGAACTTTGCCGGGAGAACAGGCACTGATGGGAAAAGGAGTCAGCTATTGTGCCACCTGCGACGGTATGCTTTATCGTGGGAAAACCATAGCGGTCATCAGCAACGACAGAAGGTTTGAGGAGGAAGTGAAGTTTTTGGCAGGACTTGCCGCAAAGGTATATTTCTTTCCTCTGTATAAGGAACCCTCTTCCATGCCGGAAACGGTAGAGGTGATGGATCAGCGGGCAGTGGCAGTGGAAGGACAGGATCGAGTGGAAGCACTGCGGCTGAAAAATGGGGACACTATCCGGATCGACGGACTGTTCTGTCTCAGAAATTCCATTTCCCTTCATACCCTTCTTCCGGAACTTCAGATGGAGGATGGACACATTGCGGTGGATCGCCGGATGGCTACGAATCTACCGGGGGTATTTGCAGCAGGGGACTGCACCGGCAGGCCTTACCAGTATACAAAAGCGGTGGGGGAGGGAAATGTGGCTGCCCACAGTGCACTGGAATATTTAAGTGACCTGAATAATCACTAAATTTCCATGAGAATTTCCGTGCAGATTTTACAGTAAAAACCTTGCGTAGGTAGTCTTATTATGTTATTATCTTTCGAGTGAGAACAAATGTATTTGTGTCAAAGACACTTATCGGAGGATGGAATGGCAGACAAGACTACCTATTTTGTGTTAAAGGAGAAAGCCGTACCTGAGGTGTTGCTGAAGGTGGTGGAGGCAAAAAGACTGCTGGATTCCGGAAAGTGTGCATCGGTTCAGGATGCAACGGAGCAGGTAGGAATCAGCAGAAGTTCTTTCTATAAGTATAAGGATGATATCTTCCAGTTTCACGAGAATACCAGAGGTAAGACCATTACCATAGTGATCCAGCTGGATGATGAGCCGGGACTTCTCTCGGTGGTGCTTGGATCAGTGAATGAGTATCACGCCAATATCCTGACGATCCATCAGAGTATTCCGGTAAATGGAATTGCTTCCCTGACATTGTCAGTGGATGTGTTGCCCCAGACAGGGGATATTGCAGACATGATCCACGTCATCGAGCAGGTTGACGGGGTGCATTATGTGAAGATACTTGCCAGGGAATAATCTCTGGTGTTTGAAAATGCGGACTTCCGAAAAAACGAAAGGAACATAGGAGTATGAAAGTAGCAATTATGGGATACGGAACCATCGGTTCCGGTGTGGCAGAAATTCTGGATGTGAACAGGGATGTGATCGCAAAGCGCTGCGGTGAACCGCTGGAACTGAAGTATGTGCTGGATCTTCGGGAATTTGAAGGAGATCCCAATGCAGATAAGATCGTACATGATTACAAGGTGATCGCAGAAGATCCCGAGATTGAGATGGTTGTGGAGACCATGGGTGGTGTGGAACCGGCGTATACCTTTGTCAAGACAATGCTTCTGGCAAAAAAACATGTGTGTACATCCAATAAGGCCCTGGTGGCTGACAAGGGAGCGGAACTCATCGCCATTGCAAGAGAGAACAATGTGAATTTTGAGTTTGAGGCTTCCGTTGGCGGCGGCATTCCCATTATTCGTCCCCTGTTATCCTGTCTTACCGGAGATGTCATCGAGGAGATCACCGGTATCATCAACGGAACTACCAACTATATGATGACAAAAATGACCCGCGAGGGCAGTGAATTTGATGATGTTCTGCGTGATGCCCAGGAAAAGGGATATGCGGAGAAGGATCCTACCGCAGATATTGAAGGACATGATGCCTGCCGCAAGATTGCGATCCTGACCTCTATCGTTGCAGGTCAGCAGGTGGATTATCAGGATATTCCTACAGAGGGAATTTCCCATATCACTGCTACGGATATCAAATACGCCAATAAGATGGGACGGGCCATCAAACTGCTGGCAACCAGCAGAAAGGTACAGGACAGTTATGTTGCAAGGGTAGCACCCTTCCTGCTTCCCCCGGAGCATCCTCTTTACAGTGTAAATGATGTGTTTAACGCCGTTTTTGTTCATGGAAATATGTTGGGAGACGGTATGTTTTACGGCAGCGGAGCCGGCAAACTTCCTACAGCCAGCGCAGTGGTAGGTGACATGGTTGAGATGGCAAGACATAAAGATGAAAATATTTATCTGGAGTGGAAACCGGAGAAGCTGGAACTGGCAGATGCAGGAAAACAGGAAAACCGTTTCTTTGTGAGAACCACAGCTTCTGTTTCTGATGTGGAGAGCGTCTTTGGTGAAGTGGAACTGGTGGATGCCGGTGTAGAAGGCGAGATCGGATTTGTTACCGGAATCATGGAAGAGAATGCATACAGTGCCAAGGCAGAGAAACTGGGTAATGTACTTCAGATGATCCGTATGGGCTGATGCGTGGAGGAAGTGACATGAAATATATTGTAATTTTAGGGGATGGCATGGCAGACCGGCCAATCGAGGCATTGGAAGGAAAGACACCTTTGGCATATGCAGCCACACCCATGATGGACGAACTGGCAAAGATCAGTGAGATCGGCATGGTGCATACCGTGCCGGATGGAATGAGCCCGGGAAGTGACACGGCAAATCTTTCCGTGCTGGGGTATGATCCCAGAAAATATTATTCCGGAAGATCTCCCCTTGAGGCCCTGAGTATTGGGGTTCCCATGAAAAACACCGATGTGGCCCTGCGCTGTAATCTGGTGACACTTTCTGAGGATGAGGACACTTATGAGGAACGCACCATGGTGGATCACAGTTCCGGCGAGATCAGCACAGAGGATGCAGCAGTACTTCTGGATGCGGTAAAAGAGGCGTTGGAGCGGGAAGGATATACCTTTTATGTCGGAACCAGTTATCGTCACCTTCTGATCATTGATCAGGGCAAGGTGATGCCTCTGACACAGCCCCATGACATTTTGGGACAGGTGATCGGTGACAAATTGCCGGAGGATGCCATCCTTCGGGAAATGATGAAGAAGAGCTACGATGTGCTGGTGAATCACCCCATCAATGTAGAGCGTAAGAAACGCGGTTTAAATCCGGCAAATTCCTGCTGGTTCTGGGGAGCAGGCACCAGACCTTCCCTGGATTCCTTCGAAGAAAAGACAGGAAAGAGCGGTGCCATGATCTCTGCTGTGGATCTTTTGAAGGGAATCGCGGTTGGATCCGGAATGAAGGTCATCGCTGTGGAAGGCGCCAATGGCGGACTGCACACCAATTATGAAGGAAAAGCGGCAGCAGCAGTGGATGCCCTGTGCCAGGATGGATGTGATTTTGTATATGTTCATGTGGAGGCTCCCGATGAAATGGGCCATCAGGGCAGTGTGGAGCGCAAGGTCAGTGCCATTGAAAATCTGGATCAGAGAGTCATTCGCCCCATATATCAGGGACTGAAGGCTTCCGGGGAAGATTTCCGTATGGTGATCCTGCCGGATCATCCCACACCCATCTGCATCCGTACCCATACTGGGGACAGTGTTCCGTATCTGCTTTATGACAGCACGGCACCCCAGAGCCATTCCTGGTCATATAATGAAGCAGAAGCAGAAAAGTCCGGAAACTATATTCCGGAAGGGCATAAATTGATAGACAAACTTTTTGAAAAATAAATTTAGGAGGAAGTTATGCTGATAGTAAAGAAGTTCGGCGGTAGTTCCGTAGCGGACAAGGAAAGAATCTTTAATGTGGCAAGACGCTGTATCGAAGATTACAAAAAGGGAAATCAGGTGGTGGTTGTATTATCTGCTATGGGTAAGACCACAGACGGACTGATCGCCCAGGCAAAGGACATCAATCCCAACGCACCCAAAAGAGAACTGGATATGCTTCTCGCCTGCGGAGAGCAGACATCTGTGGCCCTGATGGCAATGGCGATGGCATCTTTAGGCGTTCCTGCAGTTTCTCTGAATGCTTTTCAGGTAGCAATGCATACCACAGCAACTTACGGCAATGCAAGATTTAAGAGAATTGACTCCGAGAGGATCAAAAACGAACTGGACGCAGGTAAGATTGTCATCGTTACCGGTTTCCAGGGAATCAATAAATATGATGATGTGACCACACTGGGAAGAGGCGGTTCCGATACCACCGCTGTTGCTTTGGCGGCAGCACTTCGGGCAGATGCCTGCGAGATCTATACGGATGTGGAAGGTGTTTACACCGCAGACCCGAGAGTAGTTCCCAATGCCCGTAAGATGAAGGAAATCTCCTATGATGAGATGCTGGAACTGGCAACACTGGGAGCGAAGGTGCTCCATAACCGTTCCGTGGAATTGGCGAAGAAATTTGGTGTACAGCTGGTAGTTCGTTCCAGCTTGAATAATGCAGAGGGTACAGTTGTTAAGGAGGATGTAGAAGTGGAAAGAATGCTTGTTAGCGGAGTTGCAGCAGATAAGAATGTAGCACGGATCGCTTTGATCGGATTAAAAAATGAACCAGGAATTGCCTTCAAGGTATTTGACTTACTGGCAAAATATAATATCAACGTGGATGTTATCCTGCAGTCCATCGGACGGAATGACAGCAAGGACATCTCCTTTACCGTTTCCCGGGATGATGAGAAAGAGGCAGTTCGTGTCCTGACAGAAAATCAGAAGAAACTCACCATTCAGAAGATCGAGACAGATGTCACCGTTGCCAAAGTATCTGTTGTGGGCGCAGGTATGCAGACCAATGCAGGTGTTGCTGCAGGTATGTTTGAGGCACTCTACAAAGCAGGTGTGAATATCCGTATGATCTCCACCTCTGAGATCCGTATCACCGTCCTTATCGACGAGAAGGATGTGGATAAGGCAATGAGAGCTGCACACGATCAGTTCATCGAAGATTAATTCATAATTTAATAAAAAAGCCAAAGAGAAGCAGAGGGGCGAAAGGATAAATTGCTTTCGTTACTCTGCTTCTTGTATTATAATATTTACAGGAAGAAGGAGGAGGTACATATGTCGAAATATATCATGGCACTGGACGCCGGAACCACCAGCAACCGCTGTATCCTGTTTGATCATGAGGGCAGGATCTGCAGTATGGCACAGAAGGAATTCCGGCAGATTTTTCCCCAGCCGGGATGGGTAGAACATGACGCAAATGAGATCTGGTCCACACAGCTGGGGGTGGCTGTGGAGGCAATGAGCAAGATCGGCGCTACAGCTTCCGATATTGCCGGGATCGGCATCACCAATCAGAGAGAAACCGTGATCGTGTGGGATAAAGAAACCGGGGAGCCGGTCTATCATGCCATTGTATGGCAGTGTCGGAGAACATCGGAACTTGCGGATGAACTTAAAAAGCGGGGACTGGAGGATACCATCCGCTCTAAGACGGGACTTACCATTGATGCCTATTTTTCTGCCACAAAACTGAAATGGATCTTAGATCATGTGGAAGGTGCGAGAGAAAAGGCAGAAGCGGGGAAATTACTGTTTGGCACAGTGGAAACCTGGCTGATCTGGAAACTTACCAGAGGAAGTGTTCATGTAACAGATTATTCCAATGCTTCCAGGACCATGCTGTTTAATATCAACACGCTGACATGGGATGAGGATATTCTGCAGGAACTGGGGATCCCTGCCTCCATGCTGCCAAAGCCTATGCCCTCCAGCTGTATTTACGGATATACGGATCCCGGATTTTTCGGAGGAAGGATTCCCATTGCCGGAGCGGCAGGTGATCAGCAGGCAGCTCTTTTCGGCCAGACCTGTTTTGGTCGCGGCGAGGCGAAGAATACATATGGTACAGGATGTTTCCTTTTGATGAATACAGGGGAAACGCCGGTGTTTTCCAAAAACGGACTGGTCACCACGGTAGCCTGGGGACTGGACGGCAAGGTAACCTACGCTTTGGAAGGATCCATTTTTGTTGCAGGGGCTGCCATTCAGTGGCTGCGTGACAGCATGAAAATGATTGATTCCGCCGAAGATTCGGAATATATGGCATCCAAAGTCCCGGACACCAACGGATGTTATGTAGTTCCGGCATTTACGGGACTGGGTGCACCCCACTGGGATCAGTATGCAAGGGGGACCATTGTGGGCATCACCAGGGGAACCACCAAAAAACATGTGATCCGGGCCACGTTAGAATCCATTGCCTATCAGGTCTGTGATGTCATCGATGCCATGAAGGCAGATGCGGGAACAGAACTTCAGGCACTGAAGGTGGACGGCGGTGCCAGCGCTAACAATTTCCTGATGCAGTTTCAGGCAGATATGCTGGATAAGCCGGTAAAACGGCCGGCCTGTGTGGAATCCACAGCCATGGGTGCTGCATTTTTGGCGGGACTGGCAGTAGGCTACTGGAAGAGTAAGGAAGAAGTGACGAAGATGGTGCATTATGATCATGTGTTTGAACCGGTGATGTGCCAGGAAGAGCGTGAGGCAAAGAGAAAGGGATGGAATAAGGCTGTAAGATACTCCTTTGGATGGGCAAAGGATGAGGACTAAGAAACTTCGCCTTAGAGGATGGACAGAAGGTCCACATGAAGGACGATCAGACAGAAGTTTTTCAATGCCCAGTTGCCTAGAACGATCCACAGGGCAGCCCAGAGCCATCCGGCGCTGGGACGATAGCTGACAGGCGTCTTACAGACAAGGCCACGGATCAGACTGATGGCATAGCGCAAAGTGATCCAGCATACAGCAAAAAGCGTATAGATCACAAAGGGATGATACAGAAAAGATAAAACAGGGTGACCTGTCAGAAGATAATATACTGCTCTGGTGCCACCGCATCCGGGGCAGTATATTTTTGTAAGCATATGAAACATACAGGGGCGGCCAAAGACCGCCGGGATTTTTGAAAACATTGCCGGCATGACAGATCCTCTCCATGAAATTTATCGGGTAATACATCGGGTAATATATCTGGTAATTGATCCGTTGATGGATCTGGTAATTGATTTATCGGGACGGATTAAAGTATAATGAGAAACGAAGAATTTGTCAAAATGACAGAAAGAAAAAGGAGTAAATGACATCATGGATATCATCAGGAAACTGGCAGAAGAATTAGAGATCAAGCCATCTTCGGCAGAGGCGGCTGTGAAATTGATCGACGAGGGCAATACCATTCCTTTTATTGCAAGATACCGGAAGGAGGCAACCGGAGCGCTGAACGACGAGGTTCTCCGTAATCTTTTTGAGAGACTGAATTATCTGCGCAATCTGGAGGAAAAGAAGGAAAGCGTTTTAAAGAGTATTGAGGAACAGGGAAATCTGACAGAGGAACTGCGGGCTAAGATCCTGGCAGCGGAGACCCTGGTGGTTGTGGAGGATCTGTACCGGCCCTATCGGCCGAAACGCCGTACCAGAGCCATGATCGCCAAAGAGCGCGGGTTAGAGCCTCTGGCCAATATCATTCTGCTGCAGCGGATGACATTGCCTGTGATAGAAGAGGCAGAGAAATATATTGATCCGGAAAAGGAAGTCCTTACAGCGGAGGATGCAGTTGCAGGCGCAAAGGATATTCTGGCGGAAATGATCTCCGATGATGCGTCCTATCGCATCCATATCCGGGAAATGACAGAGAAAAAGGGCAGGATCCAGTCTGCGGCAAAGGATGCCGAAACGGAAAGTGTCTATGAGATGTATTATGAATTCGATGAGGCCATTGCAAAACTTCCGGGCCATCGGATTCTGGCGCTGAACCGCGGGGAAAAAGAAAAAATCCTTTCGGTAAAAGTAGCAGCGCCCCGGGAAGATGTGATCCGGTATCTTGGACGTAAGGTCATCACTGGGGATAATCCCTATACCACACCGGTTTTACAAGAGGTGATCGAGGACAGTTATGACAGACTGATAGCACCGGCCATTGAGCGGGAGATCCGCAGTGAACTGACGGAAAAAGCTGAGGATGGGGCCATCAAAGTGTTCGGCAAAAATCTGCAGCAGCTTTTGATGCAGCCTCCTATCCCCGGCCAGGTGGTACTGGGATGGGATCCGGCATTTCGTACCGGATGCAAACTGGCAGTGGTGGACGCCACCGGTAAGGTGCTGGATACCACAGTGATCTATCCCACAGCGCCCCAGAATAGAGTGGAAGAGGCAAAGGCCGTACTGAAACGGCTGATCAGCAAATATCATATCACCCTGATCTCTGTGGGCAACGGAACAGCTTCCCGGGAATCAGAGCAGATCATTGTGGATCTTTTGAAGGAGATCCCTGTGCCGGTGCAGTACGTCATCGTTAATGAGGCAGGAGCTTCCGTTTACTCTGCAAGTAAGCTGGCTACAGAGGAGTTCCCCAATTTTGATGTGGGACAGCGAAGTGCCGCATCCATTGCCCGCCGGCTCCAGGATCCTTTGGCGGAACTGGTAAAGATCGATCCAAAATCCATCGGCGTGGGACAGTACCAGCATGATATGAACCAGAAGAAACTGGGAGAGGCATTAAGTGGTGTGGTGGAAGACTGCGTAAACCGTGTGGGTGTGGATCTGAATACCGCATCTGCTTCCCTGTTAGAGTATGTTTCCGGTATCAACAAGACCATTGCAAAGAATATTGTGGCTTACCGTGAAGAAAACGGAAGGTTCACATCAAGAAAACAGCTGCTGAAAGTGGCAAAACTTGGACCGAAAGCTTATGAACAGTGTGCCGGATTTTTGCGGATCACAGGGGGAAAAGAGCCCTTAGATGCCACCGGTGTGCATCCGGAAAGTTATGAACTGAGCCAGCAGCTGCTGCTTCTTCTGGGTCACACGAAGGAGGAAATTGCAGCAGGAGGACTGCCGGGAATTACGGCTGAGGCAAAGAAAAAGGCCGGAAGCATAGAAAAACTGGCGAAGCAGCTGTCAGAGAAAACAAAAACTACAGTGGGGGAACTGACCCTTACAGATATTCTGAAGGAACTGGAAAAACCGGGGCGGGATCCCCGGGAGGATATGCCCAAACCCATCCTTCGAAGCGATGTGCTGGAAATGAAAGACCTTGTGCCGGGTATGATCTTAAAGGGTACCGTGCGCAATGTTATTGATTTTGGCGCTTTTGTGGATATCGGTGTGCACCAGGACGGACTGGTTCATATTTCCCAGATGAGTGACAAGTACATCAAACATCCTTTGGAAGTGGTATCTGTAGGGGATGTGGTGGAAGTCCAGGTTCTGGATGTGGATGTGAAAAAACAGAGGATC
>CAMEWP010000020.1 GCA_945946605.1 uncultured Pseudobutyrivibrio sp.
AATTTGCTGTGTGGTCAGAAAAGAACGGCCAGGATGATCTGATCTGGTATCCGGCCACCTGGGATTATGCAACCGGCAACTGGAAAGTGCAGGTGGATCTGAAAAAACATAAGACAGCAGGTGTTTATCAGGTTCACGCTTACGCAGTCCTGAAGAATAAAGAGACAAGATGTGTCAGCACAGGAAGCTTTTCTGTGGAAGGACCGAAGGCAGAATCCATGGAGATTTCTGATGCAGATCCCTCCCGTGGAACCTTTATGGTTACGGTAAAAGGTGTAACTGCCCAGATGGGAATATCCAGGGTGAGAGTTGCTGCCTGGGTATCTGATGATCAGAGTGATCTGCACTGGTATGAGGCGGTAAAACAGAAAGATGGAACCTATCAGGTGACGGTGGATATTGCCAATCATAAGTATCATTATGGAAAATATCAGATGCATACTTATATTACGGACGGGGCAGGAATACAGGGCTTTGGAGCAGGAAAAACGTATTCCCTGCAGCCTGACAGTTCCTGGAAGATTACCGGGGGGAACACAAAGAGAGACATCCAACTGGTAAATGTGGGATATGGAACAGGAATTACTTCCATGAAATTTGCTGTGTGGTCAGAAAAGAACGGCCAGGATGATCTGATCTGGTATCCGGCTACCTGGGATTATGCAACCGGTAACTGGAAAGTTCAGGTCAGCCTGAAAGATCATAAGACGGCAGGAAACTATCAGGTTCATGCTTATGCAGTTTTAAAGAACAAAGAAAGTTGGTGTGTAGGAACCACTACCTTTACCGTAGAAGGTCCGAAGGCTGAAGGGGTCACCCTGGGAGAGAAGAACGAAGAAGCCGGACTGTTTACCGTTGAAATACAAAAACCATCGTCGGGAGCAAAGATAGTGTCCGTACAGACTGCTGTGTGGAGTCAGGCAGATCAGAGCGATATCCGCTGGTATGATGCCACCAAAGGTGCAGATGATATTTATTACGTATATGTGGATATTGCCAACCACGGAAATAATCTTGGAAAATATCAGGCCCATGTGTATGTTACGGATGAAAACGAGATCCGGGGAATGGTAGGCAGTACTACCTGCAATATTGTGACTGCAGGGAATGGTTTTTATAACATTAAGGGTTCTTCTGTGGTTACTGAGGATCAGTTAGTTGGTTACTTTAGTTCAAAAGCTTCCTATCCGTCATTTTATGCTGATTCCGATGCTCCCACACTGGAGGACTTCTGCAGAATCTATGTGGAAGAATGTAATGCGGAAGGAATTAAGGTGGAAGTGGCATTTGCCCAGGCAATGAACGAAACCGGATTTTTAAAATATGGCGGAATGGTGAAGATTTCCCAATATAATTTTGCTGGTATCGGAGCGGTGGATAACGGCACGGTTGCCCCTGCAACATTTTCCAGCGTCCGGGAAGGTGTCCGGGCTCATGTACAGCACTTAAAGGCTTATGCATGCAAGGATCCTTTGAATCAGGAGTGTGTGGATCCGCGGTTTAGTCTTGTGAAAAGAGGCAGTGCTCCCTATGTGGAATGGCTGGGAATACAGGAAAATCCTGATGGCTACGGCTGGGCATCAATGAAAAATTATGGATACAATATAAGAGATAAATACATAGCTGAGATCCTGAAATATTAGTGTTGAAAGAGAAGAAAAGTCATGCTTTATAATTACCTTTTTGCGGTGGGAATCCTGCTGCTCCTGGCGTTGATGGCCTGGTGTGGCCTGCGCTTTCCAAAGATGGAAAAGATCAGAGGATTTGACTGGGTGTTTGTGGCAAGTGCCATAGGAATATGCTGTTTTCTGTTTAATCAGGGATGGGACATGTGTCTTACCATAAAACACGCCAATGAGCTGATCAATCTGATCCTGCAGGGAAGAGGGAATGAATTTTATGCCGTTGTGTTGGATCATGCCCTATCAGGTGTATACGGAGATGCCGCGGTGAACTATGCTGCAAACTATAATATTTTCCTGTATCTTATTTTAGGTATTGTGCTGGTGCCTTTTAGGCTTGTATGCAAAATCTTTGGTCACGCATATCTGGATCTTGAGATTTTATGTTATACCAACCTGGTTCTGGCAGTGGCACTTTGTATCAGTGTGTACCTTGTTTATGATCTTTGCAGAGAAATGAAGATGGAAAAGCAGCGGTGTGTGCTTGTTGCCTACCTGTATGCTTCTTCCGCCATGCTTTTGTTTGCAACGGTGGGTTTTTCCCAGCTAGATCTGATCTATATCCTGTTTATGTTATGGGCCTTGAAGAAGTATCTGCGGCAGCAGTATATGCGTTTTTCACTTTTGATGGGGATTGCCATTATGCTGAAAAATTTCCCGCTGTTGGTATTTATCCCATTACTGCTTCTGGTTGAAAAAAGAATTCTTCCGCTGCTCAAATATATTGCCGCAGGGCTGGCAGGAACCGTGATCTGCAGTATATGGCTGGGAATGGATGCGGCATACACCTACACAAAGCAGGAGATGGAGCGGCTGTATGGTTTTACAGACAGACTGACAGGCAGCGGATTCTCGGCAGGAGTCTGTTTTGTGTCGGCATTTTTGCTGATTGTGATCCTGCTCTGTATCTGGTGCTTTTTGCGTAAGGACTGCGTGAAAAAAGAGGAATTGTGGAAATATGTGATCGGTGTTCCCTTAATTGTGTTTGGAGCATTTGCGGTATTTGTCACATGGCATCCCCAGTGGCTGGCATCCCTGGTTCCCTTTGTGGCAATGGCCATTGGAATCAGCAAACAGGCGGAGGGACTTCTGTATTGTGATCTGGGGATGGGCATTGCGTACTGCCTGATCTCAAACCTGAACTGGCAGAGAAATGTGGACAATTACATGGTGAACTATGGCATCCTTCCCCTTCTGACAGGACATGTTTATGAGGGGATGCCTATTGCGGATTTGTGGAAGGACAGTCTGCTGTTAACGAGGGCGATAGATACCCTCTTTGTGGCATGTGTGATAGCAATATGCTATCTGGCTGTAAAGGGAATGGAGCAGCAGGATGTGACAGAGCCATATGAGACAAAAAGCATAAGCAGAGGTTTAGTCTATGCAAGAACGGCAGTGATCTATGTTCTGGTGCTGGCATATCTTGTGATGTATATGTATGTGGAGTAAGTGGTTATGAAGATAAGAAAATATGCAGGCAGACTGACAGCGTCTTTTCTACTGGTTCTTCTGGGAGGATTGCTGATGGTTGGAGCATACTGCTGTAAGGCGCCCGGTGATGATGCATCCTACCTTTATCTGGTTCGCCATGGGCGAACTTACAGTAATGAGCAGGGACTTCTGGTAGGTAGATACGGTAACTATGATCTGACGGAGGAAGCAGTCGGTCAGGCAAGGGAAGTTGGAAGAGCACTGCAGGATGTGACCTTTGATCAGGCATATTCCAGTACCCTGCCCCGGGCCAATGATACAGCACATTATCTGTTGGAGGGGGCAGGTCAGACCAGACTTCCTGTGCAAAAACGGGCAGATCTTGACGATATCTCCTGGGGAGATGCGGAAGGATTTACGCAGCAGGGTTTTATGGAGGAATATCATCTGAGTGAATTCCCGGATGCTTTTGGCAGTGCAAATGATCCCTCCTTTGTGTCGCCTATCCATGCGGAAACCATGTATCAGTTTACCGAAAGATTTGACCGGGGAATCCGGCAGATCCTTACGGAAATACAGCCCGGAAGCCATGTGCTTGTGGTTGCTCACTCTTCCATGCAGTTCTGGCTGGAACAGCAGTTTCCGGAACTGGAGGGAAAGGGCATTGACAATCTGGGTGTCACAATCCTGAAAATAACCGGGGACAGAATGGAAGTAGTAGAGTATAATCAGGTTATGTATGAACAATAATTTTCCGGAGCGGTGCATATGACCATACAGGCAAAATGTCCCATCGCAATTCTGATGGCGACGTATAATGGTGAAAATTACATAAGAGAAATGCTGGATTCCCTGCTGGCCCAGACTTTTTCGGATTTTGTCTGCTATGTGCATGATGATGGATCCAGTGATGGGACTATGGAGATTGTCAGGGAGTATGCGATGACATATCCCGAGAAATTCCAGGTGATTTCCGGCCCTTCCCAGGGCAGTGCCAAGAAGAATTTCTTATGGATGCTCTCTTTGGTGGAAGCAGAATGTTATATGTTTGCCGATCAGGATGATGTGTGGCTTCCGGATAAGATTGCCAGATCCTATCAGGCCTTTTTGGATGGCACGAAAGACTATCGTTGCGTATTTACCGATATGTATGTGACAGATGCCTGTCTTCATGTGATCTCGGATTCCATGATCCGTTACATAGGGAGAGACCTGGGGCGGACAGGTTACACCCAGATCGCCATCGATAATCCGGCGGCGGGATGTACCATGATGTTTGACCGAAAACTTCGGGATAAAGCCATACAGATCCGCCACATGGACAGCATAGAGATGCATGACCACTGGGTGCTGATGTTAGCAGCAGTGTTCGGTCAGGTGATCCCGGTGGATGAACCCCTGGTGTATTATCGTCAGCACGGAACCAATGAGATGGGAGCTGTGACGGAGACCACAGCCCAGAAGATCTGCAGAAATCTTAAGGAAGTTTTTTCCGGTAAATTCGCCGCCGAAAAGCGGGAGTTTATCCGGCAGGGCCGCCGTCTGGCAGAAGAGGTACTGCTTCTTTCGGATATTCCGGAGGAAAAAAGGCAGGTGCTGCAGGAGTATGCAGCCATTGCATCCCAAAGCAGGATCCGTCGGATCCGTTTTTACAGGGAACATGATTTTAGCAGAAACGGAAAAGTGAGTACCTTGTGGATGTGGCTTTGGGTATAGAAAAAGACGGGTTTGAGGATGAGATATGAAAGCAATGATTACAGGCAGCGGCGGTTTTGTGGGACGCTATATGCGCAGGGAACTGGAGTCTGCCGGATATGAAGTGACGGGAATTGATATTGTGGAGGCACCTGGGACCAGGTGCCTTGATCTGATGGATAAAGAAATGATTTGTCGTGTTGTGGCGGAAGAACAGCCGGATGTGGTGATCCATTTGGCAGGGCAGGCCAATGTGGCAGCGTCCTGGAAGATTCCGGGGGAAACGGTGGCCATCAATGTCATCGGTGCTGTGAACCTTTTGGAGGCGGTGCGTGTCAGCGGACTTTCCACTCATGTGGTGCTGGTGGGATCCTCCGATGAATACGGCAATCTGGGACAGCTGGGCAGCAGGGTATCAGAGGATCTGGAGACGAGACCCCAGACACCTTACGCGGTATCAAAAAAGGCCCAGGAGGAGATGGCCCGGGTTTATGTAAACAGTTATGGTATGCATATCTGCATGACCCGATCCTTCAATCACTGTGGTCCGGGACAAAAACAGGGCTTTCTGGTGTCGGACTTTTCCTCCGGTATTGCCAGGATTGAGCGAGGAGAACAGGACCGGCTTCTGGTGGGCAATCTTTCGGCCAGACGGGACTTTACCCATGTGGCAGATATTGTCCGGGCATACCGGCTCATTGCGGAACAGGGCAGACCCGGAGAAGTGTATAATGTGGGATCCGGCAGCACCTGGAGTGCACAGGAGATTTTGGATGAACTGACCTCCATGGCCCGGTGTCCGGTAACGGTGGAACAGGATCCTTCCCGGATGCGGCCATCGGATACCCCGGTGATCTGCTGTGATCACGAAAGACTTACAAAAGATACCGGCTGGGAACCGGT
Organism: uncultured Pseudobutyrivibrio sp.; assembly: GCA_945946605.1. Classification (GTDB taxonomy): domain Bacteria; phylum Bacillota; class Clostridia; order Lachnospirales; family Lachnospiraceae; genus Pullilachnospira_A. The sequence continues at coordinate 5,715 of CAMEWP010000020.1, forward strand.
GATACCCATGAAACAGGCACTGCAGGAGACCTTGGATTACTGGAGAGAGCAGATATGAAGTGTGTGATTTTAGCAGGCGGATCGGGAGACGGGCTCTGGCCTCTTTCCCGGAAAGATTATCCCAAGCAGTTTTTGAATTTTCATCGGAAACTCTCCCTGTTTCAGGAGACTATTGTCCGGAACATGCCCCTGGTGGATGAGTTCTACATCATTACCGGAGAAAAATATCACTCGGTGGTGGATGGCCAGCTGCGCCAGTTTCACGGGCTGAAATACAGGGTTTTTCTGGAGGAGGTAAGCTGCGGTACCGCAGGTGCACTTGCGGCAGTCTGTCAGTGGGCGGATCCGAAAGAGCAGTTGCTGATCCTTCCGGCAGATCTGGTGATCTCCGGGGAAGGATATACCGGTGCTGTCTATGAAGCCAGAAAAATTCAGGAGGAAAGTGATCCCAAGACCCTGGTGCTGTTTGGTGTCCGGGCGGAGCAGCCCAGCACTTCCTATGGATATATCCGGCACCATAAGGAACAGGTTCTGCGATTTATGGAAAAACCGTCCCAGGAACTGGCAAACCGGATCTTCGCGGATGACGATATCCTCTGGAACAGCGGTATGCTGCTGGGCACGGCAGGGGGGCTGAAACAGCATTTTATGAGATATGTCCCAAGACTCACCGACTATATGGGAAAGGTGGTTTCCCACGCCTCTTACCTGAAACATGGAGAGGTTCTTCTGAATGCGAAAGAAGAGACGGATCTTCCCAGACAAAGCATAGAATCTGCCGTTCTGGAAAAATGCAGGGATCTGGCTGTGGTGGAGATGTCCTGCAGATGGAGTGATATCAGTGATCTTGAGGGATTTTGTCGGGAATTTGCCCAGGAGGAGGGCAATGCCATCTGTCACGATTCCCGGCATACCACGGTGATCAACACAGCTCCGGAGCAGCTGGTGGTGGTCAACCATCTTCAGAATGCCTATGTGGTCAACACGGCGGATGCTGTTTATGTGACGGATCGGGACAAGGCAGACGAGATCCGGGAGATCATAGAGAAAAATACGAAAGAATATCAGGATCATTTTGATGTGTCTGTAATGAAATACCGGCCCTGGGGAACCAGTGAGATGCTTCGGTCCGAGCCGGGATACCGTGTCCGCAAGGTGATCATTTACCCGGGCATGAGTCTGACACGCCACATTCATGAAAAGCGCAATGAAACTTACACCGTGGCAAAAGGTGTGCTTACGGTGGAGCTGGAAACGGAGAACCGGCGGGTAGGTGAGGGGGAAAGCATCAGTATCTCCCCGGGAACCCTTCACCGGCTGTACAATGAAACCGACCAGGAGATCGCTGTCATTGAGGTGGATACCGGTGCGGAGATTGCTGAGAGTGACATGGTCCATTTTGAGGAAATGGCAAAGACTTCCCTGCCTCATCTGTATGCGTTAAAGCCTGCCTTTAAGGATTATCTGTGGGGCGGCCGTCGTCTGGTGGATCAGTTCCATAAAAACAGTCCCTACGAGATCACGGCAGAATCCTGGGAATTATCGGCTCATAAAGCGGGCCAGAGCAGGATATGCGGAGGACCTTTTGACGGAATGCCCTTCGGTGAGTTTGTGGAGCAGTACGGGTCTGTGGTCTGCGGCTGGAAGAGCAACACCTTTGATCATTTCCCTATTTTGATCAAGTTTATTGATGCCAGGGAGAGTTTGTCCATTCAGATCCATCCGGGAGACGATTACGCTTTTTTGCACGAAGGCGAATTCGGAAAGAATGAGGTATGGTATGTGATGGATGCTGCCGAGAATGCCTGTCTTTACTGTGGCCTGAAATATGAGGTGGACAGGGAGGAACTGAGACATCGGATAGCAGATGGCACCATTACGGAAGTGCTGAATGAGATCAGGGTAAAACCCGGTGATGTGGTCTTTGTGCCTGCAGGAACCATTCATGCCATTGGGGCAGGAATCCTGGTATGTGAGATCCAGCAGAATTCCAACAGTACTTACCGGGTGTATGATTATAAACGGGTGGATAAGACCGGAAAGCAGCGGGAGCTGCAGGTGGAGAAAGCACTGGATGTGGTAAATACCACGCCTTATCTGCCGGATGTGAAAGGATTTGCCCAGCCGGAGCGGCGGGGAGATAACTCCTATCAGATCTTATCTCAATGTAAATATTTCCAGACGGCAAAATACACCATCAAAGAGGAGGAGACGCTGGTAATGGATGACGCCTCTTTCCTGTCTTTGGTCTTTTTAGACGGGGAGGCACAGGTCAGCTGTGAGGGGGAGAGCATCCATGCCGGGGCAGGAGACAGTCTTTTTGTTTCTGCCGGACGCAAAGTGGTTCATGTGAAAGGAACGTGTGAACTCATTGCCACAAATATCTGATCAGACAAATGGATAAAATAAAATTATTGAAAAAACCAAAGTACATATTATTACTGCTTTTTGTGTTGTCGGTGGCAGTGCGCTTTCTTTTAGGCAATTCTTACCCTCGTACGGTGAATTGTTATCCGGATGAACTGCTGTATCTTTCCGCAGCGGAGAGTATCTGGAATCATCACGGGGTGATGGTGTACAATCTGCCTACGGATTTCGGGAAGATCGGCTATCCTTTGCTGATCGCGCCGGCTTTTGCCTTTACAGACATGCGTATGAGAATGAGTGCCATTGCCCTGATCAATGCCGTGACGGTTTCCCTTGGCATGTTTCCGGTGTATGCACTGGCAAAAAAAATCTTAAAGACCGGGAAATGGATCTGGATCAGTGTCCTGCTGTATCTCATCAGTTCCTCCCTGACATACTCCATGACATTTACCAGCGAAACGCTGTTCATTCCTCTGGCATTGTTGCTTCTTTACCTGCTTTATGTGTTTATAGCGGAGGATCTTTCTGCAAAGAGGCGGCTGGCCCTGCTGGCGGTGGTGATTCCGGTGTGGCTTTTGGCTTACCTTACCAAGGAACTGGCCATGGTGTTCCCGGTGGCGGTGGTGGCCTATTATCTCACCTGCCTTGTCAGGGATCTTGTCCGGGGCAAAAAGATCAACTGGAAGATCCCGGCAGCGCTGGCAGCAGTGGGATTGGCGGCAGTGGTGATCTACCGTCTGGCAAATGAGGGGACAGCCTATTATCAGCTGGGCCTTAACCTTGCGGTAGTGGGAGAGCGGTTCTGGTATCTGATCTACGGCACAGTATTTTTTGTGGCTGCATCCCTCATCGCATTTTTTGTTGTACCGGTGATCTTCCCAGGAATTTTTTATGGTTATCTGGATGAAAAATCCCGGAAACTGTATGTGTTTATGATCTACCTGCTGGTGATCACTGCGGCGGTGGTATCCTACACCATTTACATGTATGAGGATTATCCAAGCCTGACCCCAAGAGCCCATATACGGTATGTGGAGTATCTTTCCGTGCCGTTTCTCATGGTGATATTTGGACTGCAGGAAAAGATCCCTTTCAAATGGAGATATCTGGCAAAGACGGCGGCAGTCTGTGTTACGATTATTTTTGTCTTCCGCGGATTTTACGGCTGGACCATCGACCACACATCCCTGTTTTATCTGCAGCTGATCTCGGAGGATGGACATCAATTCCTCTGGTGGAAGATACTGGTGTTTACCCTGATCATGACGGTGCTGGTACTGGTGCTTCTTGCCCTGTTTTTGCGAGACAGAAAAGCATTTACGGCGCTGCTTCTCACGGGTGCAGTGGGAATTTCTCTGGGAAATACCATTCTTTCCGGTTATATCCAGTACAAAACCCATACCCACACCGCGGAGGAGACAGCGGAAGCAGAGCAGATCCGGTCTTTTGTACAGCAGCATGACACGGAAAAGGTGCTGGTGCTGTCAGACTTTGGGGGAGATGAGATGATTGACACCTTCCTGATGGACTGCGATAATGTAATGACCACAAATTATCACATTATCTGGTATGAAGACTGGGAACAGGGATATACTGATCTGAGAAAACAGGTGCTGCCCACCAGACCGGAAGTTTTGATGGCAACTTATGAACCAACAGATGTTTCCTATTTGCTGGTGTATGATACCGGCTATGTGTTGGGAGAGGGAGCTGACAAAGTGGAAAACTTCGGCAGCTGCGGATATTCCCTCTGGAAAATGAAGGATCCCACCCGGCTGCCAAGGATTGATGTGGTGGGACGCTAAATACATCAAGGATTGAAGGAAACATAAGGAGTCAGACCATGAAATTTTCCATTATTCTGCCGGCATACAATGTGGAACAGTATCTTACCCCGGCTTTGGAATGTCTTTTGGAGCAGACATATGAGGAGTTTGAGGCTATTATTGTGGATGACTGCGCTACAGATGCCACCGGGCAGATCGCAGATGATTTCGTAAAACGGCCGGAATGCAAAGGCAGATTCCGGGTGATCCACAAGGAGAAAAACGAGGGGCTGTCCGCTGCCAGAAATACCGGGATGGATGCAGCCACAGGAGAGTATATTTTATTTTTGGATGCAGATGATACCTGTGAGAGGGATATGCTGCAAAAACTTGCAGATTCCCTGACAGAGCATCCGGTGGATCTTCTGCTTTACGGATTTACGGAAGATTACTATAATGGAGCCGGCAATAAGGAATACACTGCGGTCAAGGTGCCCATGGGGGGAAATACCTGGGAAGGGCTTGCAAAAGAGCATCCTAAGGATTTTTGCGACGCCATTGTGGAACTGGAGCGGCAGACCATGTACGGATATGCCTGGAATAAAGCTTACAGGCTTATGTATCTCCGGGAAAAACAGTTGCGATTCACAAAGATTACACACATTGAGGATATCCTGTTTAATATAGCAGCCTTTGAGGAGGCGGACTCTGTTACCTTGCTGCCCCAGGTGATGTATCATTACCGCAACGGCGGGCAGAACCGGCTGACAGGGAAATATTTAAAGGACTATTTTGATCTGCAGAAAGTCAGAATACAGAAATTTTTGGACCAGCAGTGCCGCTGGCGGGGCTGTGAGACAAAAGATTTGCCGGAAACGGTACTTTCGGCCATGGCAGGCTTTTATTTCCGGGCATATCAGTCCTCCATTGTCCGGGATATTACCCATGGGGACAAGAAAAGGGACATTTTAAAGAGGGCTCAAAAAGAGCAGAATGCCCCACTATATCTGCTGCTGAAGGAACATATGCAGACCAGGGGAAAAATGGCGAATTTTCTGTATGAACCTCTGGTAAAAGGGCGATTGCAGTCTGCTTACATCAGATCCTTTCTGATCGGCATGGTGCAGAAATACTTTCCGGGTCTGTATGCCAGACTGAAACAGAACCGGTAGGTGCAGAACAAATACGGAGCATAGCGTATGAGAAAAAATAATGATATTTTCGACCGGATCATGAGCAGACAGTGTATGGCATGGTTTTTGCCCTGCTACCGGCGATATAAGGAAATGCTGCTTTACGGATTTTTTGGCTGCGGAACGGTGCTGATCAGTGTGGGCACCTATGCATTGCTGACGGAGGTCTTTTCCTGGGATATTCTGATGGCAAACGCGGTGTCCTGGCTGTTTGCCACCATGTTTGCGTTTTTTACCAACCGGACCTGGGTGTTTTCCTCCCATGCCACAGGGATCAGGGCGTTTTTTATCCAGCTGGGAAGTTTCTGTTTCGGCAGATTTCTCACCCTTCTCATTGAGGAGTGGATGCTGTATTTTTTTATCGGACAGTTGCAGTTCCCCAACATGATCATTAAGTTTATCGGCCAGATCGTGGTGATCCTTCTGAATTATCTGGTGAGTAAACTGGTGGTTTTTCGAAGAAAAAAATAGGAAAAAGCAAGATGATCCCGGGATCGTTTTCATGATATTTTAAGGCATAAAATGTCGTAAAACATCGACAATCGGTGTATAGACTTCAAACTTTATATGTGCTACACTAAAAACAACATTTTGTCGGAAAAGGAGTATTTTGTATGACAAGAGAAGAAGCAGAGGTTTTATTAGCCCAAAAAGGTCAGAGCCATGTGTTGAGAGGCTTTGATGAATTAAATGAGACACAGCAGCAGGAACTGCTGGGCCAGATTGCAGATGTGGATTGGGATACCGTTGCACTGGCAGGAGTCCAAAAAGAAATTCCTTTGGGGGAACTGTCACCTTTAGGGGCAGTAGAAGTATCTGAGATAGAAGAGCGGGAAGAAGAATTCCGCCAGGCAGGTCTGGAAGCGATCCGGGAAGGAAAGGTTGCGGCACTTCTTCTGGCCGGAGGTATGGGAACCCGTCTGGGATTTGACAAACCAAAGGGAGAACTGAATGTTGGTATTGACAGAACCCTGTACATATTTGAGTGTCTGATCAATAACCTGATGGATGTTACCAGGGAAGCCGGCTGTTCCATTCCCCTTTATATCATGACCAGCGAGAAGAACAATGATGAAACCATCCGGTTCTTTGAGGAACATCACTATTTTGGATATCCCAAGCAGGATGTGGCGTTCTTTGTGCAGGAGATGGCGGCAGCAGTGGATTATGACGGCAAACTTCTCATGGAAGGACCGGGCCGTCTCGCTACTTCACCTAACGGCAACGGAGGATGGTTCTCCTCTCTGGCAAAGGCAGGGCTTCTTGAGGATGTTCACCGCCGTGGAGTAGAATGGATCAATATCTTTGCCGTGGACAATGTGCTGCAGCGGATTGCAGATCCCCTGTTTGTAGGTGCCACCATTCTCAGCAATAAGGTCAGCGGCAGCAAGGTGGTCCGCAAAGTGGACGCATACGAGAAGATGGGTGTGCTGTGTCTTGAGGACGGCAGACCTTCTGTAGTGGAGTATTACGAGATGAGCCAGGATATGGCAGAGAGCACGGATGAAGCCGGCAACCTGCTGTACGCTTTCGGTGTGACATTGAATTATCTTTTCCGGGTGGACAAGTTAGAGGAGACCATGGAGCGCCGCCTGCCGGTGCATGTAGTGGAGAAGAAGATCCCGTACATGGCAGAGGATGGCACTATGGTAAGTCCCACAGAGCCTAACGGTTACAAGTTTGAAACACTGGCGGTAGATATGATCCGCATGATGGATGATAATCTGCCCTTTGAGGTGATCCGGGAGAAGGAATTTGCTCCCATTAAGAACCTGCATGGTGTAGATTCCCTGGATTCTGCAAGAGAACTTCTGAAGAAGAATCAGGTGGAATTGTAGATAGAACGGGGAGAATGGGTGAAGGAGATGCTTGTAACATGATGAGAGTGTATATCTGCCCTGCATGCGGATGGATTCGGACTGTGTCCCGTCGGAAAACGGTGGAATGTTTTAAATGTGGATGCCGGGAAATGACAGCTTCCAGGCTTACCTTTTTAGAATATTCCAACATGGACGAACAGCAGCGCAGGGATTATGCCCAGAGCTGGCAGTTTATTCATAAAAATTCTGTTTCGTCTTGACAGTTTTTGCCAAAGCCGATAATATGGACATTTGATAGGGACGGGTAAATTGGGGCAGAATAATACTGCGATCAGAGAAATAGGGAGTTATAAGATCAAATGACAAAAGAACCCAAAAAACAATTATCTAAAAAAGAGATTCGGAGAAAACAGAAAAAGCGGAAGAAGATCATTCTGATCACAGAAGGCGTGGTCCTGGTGCTGCTTCTGGCTGCATTGTTTGTATGGCAGAAGATCGGCATGATCAGCTTTGAGGATCTGGATGCAGAGGTCAACGACCTGAATGAAGATACAGCGGAGATGATGGAGGAATACACCACCATTGCAGTCTTTGGCGTGGACAACCGGTCCAACGGCAATTACGAATCCGGAAACAGTGACAGTATCATGGTGGTCAACATCAACAATAAGACAAAGGAAGTCAAGGTGGTTTCCGTTTACCGTGATACCTGTATGGAAGTGGACGGTGAAGGCAAGCTTCGCAAGTGTAATTATGCCTACAATCATGGCGGCATAGAGCAGTCTGTCAACATGCTGAACCGTAACCTGGATCTGGAGATTGACGGTTATGTGGCGGTGGATTTTTATGCACTGGCAGATGCCATCGATGCGTTAGGCGGTGTCGAGATTGAACTGACTTCCCAGGAAGCCAGGATCATGAATGATAGTTATATCGATCTGACGGCAAGTATTATCGGCAAGAAGAGCAGACATGTCTCTGCAGGGCTTCAGACATTAGATGGAGTGCAGGCAGTGTCCTACTGTCGTGTCCGTTATACCTCCGGCGGAGATTTTAAACGTACGGAGCGTCAGAGAACGGTGCTGATGAAGATGGTGGAAAAGGTACAGTCGGCCAGCCTCAGCCAGCTGAATGATCTGATCAATGCCGTGTTCCCCAAGGTTTCTACCAGTTTTACGCTGAAGGAAATTCTATCCATGGCATCCGGGGTAGCAGATTATCAGCTGACAGGTACCTGCGGATATCCTTTCACAAAATATTCCGGCAATTACGGAAGCAAGGGAAATATGATCATTCCCTGTACCGTAGAGTCCAATGTGAGGATTCTGCATGCGTATCTTTTTGAGACGGAAGAATATACACCTTCCGCTACACTGACTTCCTTAAGTCAGACCATTGTGGATTTCAGCGGCAAGGATGAAGATGATGCCGTGGATTATGGATATTAAGATATTCAGAGATGAAAGAAAAAAGCACCAAATGATGATATGATTCACATCATCATTTGGTGCTTTTTGGTTCTGCGTCTTTTTCATGTGCTTTACATAGAATCCCTCATTTTTTCCTTGCTTAGTATGTAATTTTTTCCGATACATCTTTCAAATCGACTTCTTCTCACGGGTTCTTTACATATAAGAGTTCAATATTCTCCTGCTTATATGTAATTTTCCTCGCTTCATACCTTCAGAAGGTCTTCTTCCTGCAATTTCATTACATATAATCCCTTAGTTCATCCCTGCTTATATGTAAATGTCTAAAATCGCACAGCAGTGATGCCCAGAGGCAAAGAAGGCGGGACAAGGATTACAACCTTTCGCTGAAATTTCTATACCAGCACCGCAAAAAACATAAATGATACAAGAAACTGTCACAAAATTAACACATTTTATGGATAAAGTATCCTTAGAATTCAAAGATAAAGGAGCGATGGCATATGAGCGATCAGGATAATTTCAATGAGCAGGATAATACGTATTCCTACAAGTATGATGATATCAACCAGGGTGATCCGGTAGAGACCAGCGGATCAACCGGATCAACCGGATCGGGCACATCAAGTGATGCGAATGGATCAACTGCATCAGGCGAATATAACAGCCAGCAGGAAAATGGCTATTATCAGTGGAACCCTTATCAGGAGGCAGAGAAGAAGAGTTTTTTTGATAAGATGAAGGAGAAACGAAGCCACAGAAAGTCATCCTCCCATGAGCAGAGAAAGGCAGAGGCAGGCGGCGGCAGATTTTCCGTTAAACTGGCAAAGGTGGCTGCCATTGCACTGGTCTTTGGACTGGTGGCAGGAGTGGTGTTTGAAGGAGCCAGTTATGCAACCGGAAAGATCATCGGTAAAGACGAGGTGGAAAAGACCACTTCAACAATCTCCGCTACTACCGGAAGTTTGAATAATACCAGTACTTCCACAGCCATTACGGTGACAGATGTATCGGATATCGTAGATCAGGTGATGCCGGCTGTTGTGGCAGTTACCAATATGACAACGGTGCAGTATCAGAATTATTTCGGACATACCAGCAGCTATGAGAGCCAGAGCGCAGGCAGCGGTATTATCATCAGCCAGGATGAAGATTACATTTACATTGCAACGAATAACCATATTGTTTCCGGAGCAGAGACTTTGACCATCACCTTTAACGACGGTACTTCTGCTAACGGAGCCATCAAAGGTACAGATCCCAGCTCAGATCTGGCAGTTGTGACGGTGGAACTTTCCGATATCGATTCCTCCACAATGGGACAGATCAAAGTGGCTACCGTAGGTGATTCCGATGACCTGAAAGTTGGACAGTCTGCTGTAGTGATCGGTAACGCATTGGGATATGGACAGTCTGTCAGCGCAGGTATTATCAGTGCACTGGATCGTGAGGTAAACATTCAGGATGATTCCGGTACCGTCATCACCAATCATCTGATCCAGACAGATGCAGCAGTTAATCCCGGTAACAGCGGCGGTGCTCTTTTGGATATGAACGGAAGAGTTATCGGTATTGTATCCGCTAAGTGTTCCAGCACAGATGTAGAGGGTATGGGATATGCCATCCCTATTTCCTGGGCAGCTTCCATTATCGATCAGCTAATCACAGCAGAAGTGGTGGATGAGTCTGAAAGCTCTTATTTGGGAATCGCAGGCATCGATGTGGATTCAACCTATTCTCAGCAGTACGATGTTCCCCAGGGTGTTTACATTATGCAGGTAGTGGAAGGAAGTGCAGCAGAAAAGGCCGGACTTTCCAAACGAGATGTGATCACAAAGTTTAACGGCAGAACCGTTACTTCCATGAAAGAGATCCAGAGCATGATGCAGTACTTGAAGGCAGGAACGGAAGTAGAGATCGTGGTGGCCCAGTTCTCCACTGATTATGAGGAGACTACCATGAAGGTTACTTTAGGTAAGAAAACAGACTAAGAGACAGATTAGGACAAAGATAAAAACAAAAATGGTGTAACTTCAGTAACATGGGGTTACACCTTTTTTTGTACAAATAAAAAGAACAATATCAATTTTTCAAATTCTTATCTATTTCTTAACCATGGGATTACAGAATAGAACTTGTGAGGAAGTGAAAGATATGGTAGTATAATCTTATTCTCCGGGCCAAGAATTGCCCGGGCAAAGTTCGTATAAAATTTGAACCGGAGGCTTAAAATATGAAGAGGATTGTAATCGCATTAGGACATGATGCATTGGGAACCACGCTGCCGGAACAGCAGAAGGCTACCAAGAGAACAGCGAAAGCAGTAGCTGAATTTATCCAGCAGGATTATCAGGTGATCATTACACACAGCAACGGACCTCAGGTAGGTATGATCCATACAGCAATGGCAGAGTTCTGTCGTATCTATCCGGAATATACGGCAACACCTATGTCAGTATGTTCTGCCATGAGCCAGGGTTATATTGGATATGACCTGCAGAATGCCATTCGGGAAGAACTCATCGCCAGAGGCATCTATAAGACCGTATCCACCATCCTTACACAGGTGACAGTAGATCCTTATGATGAAGCATTCTACAAACCCACCAAGGTGATCGGACGAGTGATGGATGCCGCAGAGGCAGAGATTGAGGAGAAGAAGGGCAATCATGTGGTTCCACAGGGAGACGGCTACCGCAGAATTGTGGCAACTCCCAAGCCCATCGACATTGTAGAACTGGATGCCATTCGTGCCCTCAGTGACGCAGGACAGGTGGTTATCGCCTGCGGAGGCGGCGGTATTCCGGTGCTTCCTCAGGAGCATCATTTGAAAGGTGCCAGCGCTGTCATCGAGAAGGATACCATTGCCGGACGGCTGGCAGATCTGGTGGATGCAGATATGCTGGTTATCCTTACCGGTGTGGATAAAGTCTGCCTGAACTTTGGTACCGCAGAGGAGAAGCCTCTGGATTACATGACCACCAAGGAGGCAAAGGCATACATGGAGCAGGGACAGTTTGAAGAGGGAACCATGCTTCCCAAGATCCAGGCTGCAGTAGATTATATCGGTGATTCTGCCATCCGGAAGGTATTGATCACAAAGCTTTCCGATACCAGAAGCACCATTGGCGGACAGACAGGAACTATGATTGGAAAATAGACAGGAGCAGGATAGCGCACATGAAGGAACTGATCAGAAAGACCAAAATTGTTTGTACCTTAGGACCGGCCACCGACAAAGAAGGTGTGCTGAGACAACTGATTGAGGAAGGAATGGATGTTGCCAGATTTAATTTTTCCCATGGATCCCATCAGGAACAGCTGGGCAGATTGAATCAGCTTCGGACCATCCGCAAAGAACTGGGCAGACCGGTGGCGGCACTGATGGACACCAAGGGCCCGGAGATCCGACTGAAAGAATTTGCGGAAGGTAAGGTGGTGCTTGAAGCAGGACAGACCTTTACTCTGACCACCAGAGATGTGGTAGGAGATGAACATCAGGTATCCATTACCTACAAAAATCTGCCAAAGGATGTATCGGTAGGTACCAATATTCTCATCGATGACGGCCTCATTGAAATGCAGGTAAAGGAACTGACAGATACAGATATTATCTGTGAGGTTCACAACGGCGGTAAGGTGTCAAATAAAAAGGGTGTTAATGTTCCGGATGTGGAACTGTCCATGGATTATATCAGCCCGAAAGATTACAAAGATATCGTGTTTGCGGTAAAGGAAGATTTTGATTATATTGCGGCTTCCTTTGTCCGCAGCGCAGCAGATGTGGAAGCACTTCGCGAGATCCTGCGAGAGCATGGCGGTGAAAATATCCGCATTATCTCCAAGATAGAGAATCATCAGGGGGTACACAATATTGATGAGATCATTGCCGCATCTGACGGCATTATGGTTGCCAGAGGAGATATGGGGGTTGAGATCCCCTTAGAGGATGTGCCGGTGATCCAGAAGATGATCATCAAGAAGGTTTACCATGCAGGAAAGACGGTGATCACCGCCACACAGATGCTGGATTCCATGATGACCCATCCCAGACCCACCAGGGCAGAGACCACGGATGTGGCCAATGCTATTTATGACGGCACCAGCGCCATTATGCTTTCCGGTGAGACGGCAGCAGGGGATTACCCGGTGGAAGCAGTCCGCACCATGGCCCGCATTGCACTTCGTACAGAGCAGGATATCCATTATCTTGCCAGACTGCGCGATCGTCAGATGAACGACAAGCCCAACATCACAGATGCCATTTCCCATTCCGCATGTCTCATGGCGGGAGATCTGAATGCCAAGGCTATCGTGACGGTGACCAAGTCCGGAAGAACGGCACATATGCTTTCCAAGTATCGTCCGGAGAGTCCTATCATCGGCGGATGTCTTTCTGAAAAAGTATGGCGCCAGCTGAATATGCACTGGGGTGTGACACCTCTTCTCATTGAGGAGAAGCAGAGTGCAGATGAACTGTTTGACCATGCACTGGCCAGAGCCCAGGAGGAAGGCATGGTATCAGAGGGAGATACCGTGGTCCTGACAGCAGGTGTGCCGGTAGGTATTGCGGGCACCACCAATCTGTTAAAAGCACAGATCGTATAAGCGGATCATATAGTAAAAGTATTGAAACAACCCACAGAGGGCATATAGTAGTAAAAAACGTAGGAGTTTTCCGTGAAAAATTTAGGGAGAACATGGCTTACGAAAAAACTGCTGCCTCTGGGGTTGTTTTTGCTTATTCTGGGAGCGTCGGGCGCATATTTATCCCGGAATGCTTCTGTCAGCAGCAATGTGAACGGACGGGAGCTGCCAATTTATTGTGTGGATACAAAGGAAAAGAAAGTGGCTCTTTCTTTTGATGCAGCCTGGGGAAACGAGGATACCAAAGCGATCCTGGATATTTTAGAAAAACAGAAGGTTCATGTAACATTTTTTATGACAGGGGGATGGGTGGAAGCGTACCCGGAGGATGTAAAAGCAATCTTAGCAGCAGGACATGATCTGGGAAATCACAGCGAAAATCACAAGAATATGTCCCAGCTTTCCGAAGAAGAGTGCAGGGAAGAGATCATGAAAGTACATGAAAAGGTGAAAAAACTGACGGGATATGACATGTTTTTGTTCCGCCCGCCATACGGAGATTACGACAATAAGGTGATCACCGTGGCGAAAGAGTGCGGATATTATGCCATACAGTGGGATGTAGACAGCCTGGATTGGAAAGATTACGGTGTGGATTCCATCATCCGGACA
>CAMEWP010000021.1 GCA_945946605.1 uncultured Pseudobutyrivibrio sp.
GATGGAAACAACTGAATAATGGAGGATATAGTATGGCAAAGATCAGAGTATATGAACTTGCAAAACAATTAGGAATACAGTCAAAAGATATTGTGGAATTTCTGGCAGCAAACGGTGTTGCCGATAAGACCCAGAGCAGTGGATTAGATGAGAATCATGTGGAAATGGTGCAGAAGAAGTTTAAGAAAGCACCGGCCCCGGAAAAGAAAGAACAGCCGGTAAATCATGAGGCTCCCCAGAAAGAAGAAAAAGCTCAGGCAGAGGGACAGAAGGAACGCCCCAAGAAGAAGTCCAGCATTTCTGCAGTATATAATGCCCAGTACAGCAGACAGCCGCGGCCGAGAAAAGATGGAGACCGTCCTTCCCGCCCGGGAGACAGACCTGCCCGTCCCAGAAGAGATGGGGAAAGACCTTCCCGTCCGGGAGATCGTCCTGTGCGTCATGAGAACAGAACACCGATCCGTCCTTTAGAGCATCGTGCAGGAGAGCGCCCAAGTGAGCGTTTCTCTGTAAAAGAGGAGCCCCAGCAGGAAACTGTTGTACGCCGTGAGCAAAAGCCTGCTCAGCAGAATCAGGGCCAGCAGGCAACAGAGCGCAGGGAACAGTTTCAGACCACCAGAGTACCTCAGCAGCCCAGAGAGAATGTCTACGCTAACCGTCGCCCTCAGGAGAAACCTTCTGATCAGGCACCTCGTCACGGCAGAGATGAGAACAGAGATGGTCGTCCCATGAATCGTGATGACAGACGGCCGAGACCTTCTGATGACAGACGTCCCAGAAATCAGGAAGGCAGAGATGACAGAAGAAACCGCAGCGGAGAGGGAAGGAACTTTAACAATTCCCGTGGTGACCGCACAGGCGGACAGCAGAACAGTTTCGGTGGATCAAGAGATGGCCGCAGAAATAATAACAGAAACGGCCAGGACAGAGATTTTAATCGTATGTCAGCTCCGGCTCCCGCAGAGGAACTGAGGGGAAAAGAGAGCAGGGATCGCGATAACAATCGTAAAAAGAAGTATAATTCCCATGATACCGTAAATAGTAAGAAACAGGAGAGATATGTAAATCTTGAAAAGAACGGCGGCAAGAAGAAAAACAAAGCGCCTCAGCCGAAGCAGCCGGAGCGTGATGTAAATGAAATTCTTACCATCACCATTCCGGAAAAGATTACCATCAAGGAACTGGCTGATAAATTAAAGGTACAGTCCTCCGTGATCATCAAGAAACTGTTTATGAAAGGCATTATGGTTACGGTAAATCATGATATTGATTTCGAACAGGCAGAAGAGATTGCAATGGAATACAACTGCATCTGTGAGCCGGAAGAAAAAGTAGATGTGATTGAGGAACTGCTGAGAGAGGATGAAGAGACAGAAGAGGAAATGGTTCCAAGACCTCCTGTAGTCTGCGTTATGGGTCATGTTGATCATGGTAAGACCTCTCTTCTGGATGCAATCCGTGATACCAGAGTGACAGACCGTGAGGCCGGCGGTATTACCCAGCATATTGGTGCTTATGTGGTAGATATCAATGGTCAGAAGATCACCTTCTTAGATACCCCGGGTCATGAGGCATTTACCGCTATGCGTATGCGTGGTGCAAATGCTACCGATATCGCTATCCTTGTGGTTGCTGCAGACGACGGTGTAATGCCCCAGACAGTGGAGGCGATCAACCACGCAAAAGCAGCCGGCATCGAAATTATCGTTGCCATCAACAAGATCGATAAGCCCAATGCCAATGTTGAACGTGTAAAACAGGAACTTTCCGAGTATGAACTGATTCCGGAAGACTGGGGTGGAAGCACCATTTTTGTACCGGTATCTGCTCATACCCATGAGGGAATCGACACATTACTGGAAATGATCCTTCTTACAGCAGAGGTATGTGAACTGAAGGCAAATCCCAACCGTAATGCAAGAGGTCTTGTGATCGAGGCTCAGCTGGATAAGGGACGCGGTGCTGTAGCTACCGTGCTGGTGCAGAAGGGTACCCTTCATGTGGGAGATCCTATTGCGGCAGGAAGCTCTTACGGTAAAGTTCGTGCCATGCTGGATCACAACGGCAAGCGTGTGACTGAAGCAACACCTTCCACTCCGGTAGAGATCTTAGGTCTTTCCGATGTACCAAATGCAGGTGAGATCTTTGTTGCAATGGATTCTGAGAAGGAAGCAAGAAGCTTTGCGGAAACCTTTATTTCTGAAGGAAAGAACAAGCTGATTGAGGATACCAAGGCTAAGATGTCCTTAGATGACCTCTTCTCACAGATTCAGTCCGGCAATGTGAAGGAACTGAATATCATTGTAAAAGCTGATGTTCAGGGTTCTGCGGAAGCTGTGAAACAGTCTCTTGTAAAACTGTCCAACGATGAAGTGGTAGTTAAGATCATTCACGGTGGTGTAGGTGCCATCAACGAAAGTGATGTGATCCTTGCATCTGCTTCCAATGCCATCATTATTGGATTTAATGTAAGACCGGATGTTCAGGCAAAGGCAACTGCTGACAGAGAAGGCGTTGATGTGCGTCTGTACAAGGTGATTTACAATGCCATTGAAGATGTGGAAGCTGCCATGAAGGGTATGTTAGATCCTGTATATGAGGAGAAAGTGATCGGTCATGCAGTGGTTCGTCAGATCTTCAAAGCTTCCGATGTTGGTAATATTGCCGGATCCTATGTGCTGGACGGCGTGTTCCAGAGAGGCTGCAAAGTTCGTGTATCCCGTGAAGGAGAACAGATCTTTGAGGGCGAGCTGGCATCCCTGAAGCGTTTTAAGGATGATGTGAAGGAAGTTAAGACCGGATATGAGTGTGGTCTTGTCATTGACGGATTCAATGATATTGCTGAGGATGACACCATTGAAGCATATATTATGGTGGAAGTTCCCAGATAGGAGCATAGATAGTTTATGAGAAAAAGAAGTATTAAAAATACCCGGATCAATGAAGAAGTGTTACGGGAATTGAGCAATATCCTGCGGGGGGAGCTGAAAGACCCCCGCGTCAGCCCTATGTGCAGTGTGGTTGCTGTGGAAGTTGCACCGGATCTGAAGAGTGCTAAGGCATACATCAGTGTTCTGGGAGATGAGGAAGAACAGAAACGCACCATGGAAGGACTGAAGAGTTCTGCAGGTTTTATCCGCCGCAAACTGGCGGAGACAGTAAATCTGCGCAATACACCTCAGATTACCTTTATTCTGGATCAGTCTATTGAGTATGGTGTGCGGATGTCCCGGATGATTGATGAGGTAAATCAGAAGAGTTCCGCAGCAAAACAGGATCAGGAGGAAGCATAATGCTGAATTTAGACAGCTTACTGGAAAAGGCTGCATCTGTTGTTATCGCAGGACATGTTCGGCCGGATGGGGACTGTGTGGGTTCCTGTCTGGCCTTATATCAGTATGTCTGCAAATATTATCCAGAGACAAAAACTCATGTTTTTCTGGAGCCGATTCCCAATACTTTTACTTTTCTGAAGGGATCCGGTGACATAGCACAGGCCCCGGAAGAAGTGTGGACTGTTGATCTTTGCATCGCGCTGGATTGCGGGGATCTGAGCCGTCTTGGCAATGCGGCAAAATTCTTTGAACATGCCAACAGGACAGTATGCATTGATCATCATGTCAGCAATCAGTCCTTTGCAGATGAAAATGAGATCTTAGCGGATGCCAGTTCCACATGTGAACTGCTGTATCAGTTGCTTCCAAAGGATCGCATTGACAGGGAGATTGCAGAATGTCTCTACACCGGAATTGTGACGGATACCGGGGTGTTCCAGTATTCCTGTACTTCACCGGATACTATGCGCTCAGCTGCAGATCTCATGAGCAGAGGCATTGATTATCCCGTCATTGTAGATCGGGTGTTTTTTCAGAAAACATTTCTGCAGCAAAAAATGATGGGAAGGGCATTGTCAAATGCCAGGCTTTATGAAGATGTTTCCTGTATTGCCACGGTTCTGACACCGGAGGATATGGCAGAGTTTGGCGCTCTTCCGAAACATCTGGAAGGGATTGCAAGCCAGCTGCGTGCCACAAAAGGCGTGGAAGTTTCTATCTTTTTGTATCCTTTGGAAACCGGAGAATACAAAGTCAGTGCCAGATCTGCGAAAGTGGTGGATGTATCTGTGATTGCGGTAAAGTACGGAGGCGGCGGTCATGTTCGTGCAGCCGGATTTACCATGTCGGGAGATGACCCATGGGCGATGGTGGAACTTTTGACAGAGGATATCAGAAAACAGTTGAAATAGCAAAAAACAGGATATCAGAATCATAATATGAAAAGTGGAATTATAAATGTTTACAAGGAAGCCGGCTATACATCCTTTGATGTGGTTGCCCGGCTTCGCGGAATTTTACATATAAAAAAGATCGGCCATACAGGAACGCTGGATCCGGAAGCCACAGGTGTTCTTCCGGTCTGCATCGGAAAAGCTACAAAAGTATGTGATCTGCTGACGGATAAAGATAAAGAGTATGTAGCCGTTATGCGGCTGGGGTTTGAGACTGACACCCAGGATATGACAGGATGTGTGCTGGATACTCATGAAGTCCGGGTGACGGAAGAACAGCTAAAAATTGCGGCATCTTCCTTTGTGGGAGAGATAGAGCAGATCCCGCCTATGTATTCTGCCTTGAAGGTTCAGGGACAAAAATTGTGCGATCTGGCCAGAAAAGGTGTTACTGTGGAGCGGAAAGCCCGTAAAGTAACGGTGTATGATCTTACCATCCTTTCTGTGGAAATACCGCTTGTGACCATGAAGATCCATTGCTCCAGGGGAACTTATGTGAGAACCATCTGTCATGATATGGGGCAGCTTTTAGGATGCGGAGCAGCCATGGAATCTCTGGTCCGGACCCGTGTGGCGGACTTTTCGATTTCACAGGCCCATAAGCTGGATGAAATTGCGGACCTTGTGAAAATGGGAGAGTCGGGAGAGACCCGGCTGAATGAGATGATCCTTCCGGTGGATCAGTTGTTTTTGCAGTATTCGGGTTGGAAGGTGAAAGCGGAGGCTGTGCGTCTGCTACAGAACGGAAATAAACTTATGCCCAATCAGCTGACAGATCAAAAGGATCCCTCAAAGGATGCCGGTCAGTGCAAATGGGATGCGGACAGTTTGATCCGCGTATATTTTCCGGAAGATGAGTTTGCCGGATTATATCAGTGGAAGGAGAATCAATTCATCCCTTATAAGATGTTTTTGTGATAAAAGATGAAAGTATTTACATCCTTAAAAAACAACAGAATTTCAGAAAAGACAGCTGTAACGGTGGGAAAATTCGATGGGTTTCACAGAGGACATGATCTTCTGGCGGGCAAAGTTGCTTCCATGAAAGAAGAGGGGTATGTATCTCTTGTGGTGACATTTGATACTTCTCCAAGAATTGCTCTGGGAGATATGGAAGATGGCTGCCTGGTAACCAATGAAGAAAAAGAGATCCTTTTGGAACATATGGGGATTGATGCACTGGCAATCTGTCCTTTTGGCGATGAAGTGATGCATATGGAACCGGAGGAATTTATCCGCATCCTGACAGAGCAATACTCCATGAAATATCTGGCAGTGGGAACGGATTTTCGTTTCGGTTATCGGGGCAGAGGCGATGTGGATCTGCTGCGTAAACTGTCAGAGGAAATGGATTTTTGTCTGGATGTCTATGACAAACTTCAGGAGGATCACAGAGATATCAGCAGTACCTATATCAGGGAAGAAATCCGAAAGGGTAATATAGAAAAGGCAAACAGTCTTTTGGGTTATGAGTACTTTGTTTACGGTACCGTGGTACATGGCAGACATTTGGGAACCAGGATTGGAATACCTACCATCAATCTGATACCTCCGAAAGAAAAACTTCTGCCTCCCTTCGGTGTTTATGTTACCAATGTGGAGATCGGCGGACGGATCTACCATGGAGTGACCAATGTGGGAGTGAAACCCACCATAGAAGGTGAACGGCAGCCGGGAATTGAAACCCACATTATGGATATCAGATCCAATCTGTATGAACAGCAGGTAAAGGTTCTTTTTCTGAAATACTTACGTCCGGAGAAAAAATTTTCAAGCGTACAGGAACTGAAAGAGCAGATGGAAGCAGATAAAAAGGCTGCCCGTTTGTTTTTTGATGCTGTAAATAAAAATGATTAACAATACATTAAAAATGTTTCAAAAATGTTACAAAAAGATTGACATCCGGTCACAGCGTGTTTATAATGTGTAATCAGTGGGGTTGAACTCTGCGTTGGGAGGATACTTATGAAAAAACGTTTGGTGCAAACGACGGCTGTAATCGGAATGGGAACGCTTTTGGTGGGATTATGCCAGCTGCCGATGCAGGTGACATCAGATCAGGGGGATCTGACGGCAGGAATTATTGATGCAGCAATTGTGGATGTTAATACCTTATCAGATGTGGAGATATCTGATACAGATGTTACAACTACCGCAGCAGCATCACCGGTAGAGGAAAGTGGTACTTATGGTTATACCAACCTTGGTATCGCAACTGCAGAAGGTAATCTGAATGTGAGACAGGCACCGGATACATCTTCTGCTATTGTGGGAAAGATGCCGGAGCATGCAGGATGTGAAGTTTTAGAAGTTGCCGGAGACTGGATCAAGATCTCTTCCGGTAATGTAACCGGTTATGTGCTGGGCAGTTATCTTCTCACCGGTGAAGAGGCAAAAGCATTGGCAGACCAGGTGGCCAGAGAGATGGCTACAGTGAATACCACCACATTAAATGTCCGCACACAGCCCAATACACAGTGTTCGATTCTTGCCCAGATGGGACAGGGAGAAGAACTTGAGGTTTTAGAGAAACTGGATGGCTGGGTGAAAGTAGCTGTGGATACGGATGAGGGATATGTCAGCACGGATTATGTGACGGTGGCTGTTGTTCTTCCGAAGGCTCATACCTTATCAGAACTTCAATATGGCGGTGGAGTTTCGGAAACAAGAGTGAATCTTGTGAATTATGCCCTTCAGTTTGTAGGTAATCCTTATGTATGGGGTGGTACCAGCCTAACAAAAGGAGCGGACTGTTCCGGATTTACCCTGTCTGTGTATAAGCATTTCGGTGTTTCATTACCGCATTCATCCAAAGCACAGGCCAATTACGGTAAGAGAGTAAAGGCTTCCGAGGCTAAGCCGGGAGATCTGTTTTTCTACGGAAGCGGCAAGAGCATCAACCATGTAGCAATCTATATCGGTAATGGAAAGATCGTACATGCCAGCAACAAAAAGACAGGAATTAAAGTATCCAACGCTTACTATAAGAAACCCATCTGTGTGGTAAGATTGATCGACTAGACACCGTAGAGTGAGAACTATTACAGATTCAATATTCAGATTCAACTTAAAAATTGAATAAAATAACAGTTTACAAGGAAATTATGCTGTGCTATACTAGGACAGTATAAGTTTACCCGTATTCGGTTTCATGGACACTCCGACCGGAGGCTGAGTACAGGCGTATGAAAAATTAGGAGGTAGAAACATGATTTCTAAGGAAAAGAAGCAGGCAATTATTAACGAGTATGCAAGAACAGAAGGCGATACAGGATCACCTGAGGTTCAGGTAGCAGTTCTTACTGCAAGAATTCAGGAGCTTACTGAGCATCTGAAGGAGAACCCGAAGGATCATCATTCCAGAAGAGGACTTCTGAAGATGGTAGGTAAGAGACGTAACCTTCTTGGATATCTGAAGAGCATTGATATCGAGAGATATCGTTCTCTGATTGAGCGCTTAGGACTCAGAAAGTAATTGAATGGCTAGAGTGGGATGGCCTTGCTGCCATTCCGCTCTATTTTCATGCTGCGACAATTTGTGTTGCAGATACGGTAGAAGTATGAAGGAGAATAAGTGATGAAGACATTTACCATGGAACTTGCCGGCAGAACACTTCGGGTAGATACCGGAAGAGTGGCTGCACAGGCAAATGGTGCTGCTTTGATCCAGTATGGTGAAACAACAGTTTTGTCTACTGCAACAGCATCCGAAAAGCCCAGAGAGGGCATTGATTTCTTCCCTTTGAGTGTAGAGTTTGAGGAGAAGATGTATTCCGTTGGAAAGATCCCGGGCGGATTTAATAAAAGAGAGGGAAAGGCATCCGAAAATTCTGTATTGACAGCCAGAGTTATCGACAGACCCATGAGACCATTGTTCCCTAAGGATTATCGTAACGATGTTACATTGAACAATATGGTAATGAGTGTAGATCCGGAATGCCGTCCGGAGCTTGTGGCAATGCTTGGTGCAGCTATTTCCACCTGCATTTCCGATATTCCTTTTGATGGCCCCTGTGCAATGACTCAGGTAGGTATGATCGATGGTGAGTTTATCATCAATCCTTCCCAGGAACAGTGGGATAAGGGAGATTTGAAACTTACTGTTGCTTCCACATCTCAGAAGGTGATCATGATCGAAGCCGGAGCTAACGAAATTCCGGAAGATAAGATGATCGAAGCCATCTACACCGCTCACGATGTAAACCAGACCATCATTGCATTCATCAATCAGATGGTGGCAGAGGTAGGAAAGCCCAAGCACGCTTACACCAGCTGTGCAATTCCGGAAGAGATGTTTGCCCGGATGAAGGAGATTGTTCCGCCGGAAGAGATGGAAGAGGCTGTATTCACAGACCAGAA
Organism: uncultured Pseudobutyrivibrio sp.; assembly: GCA_945946605.1. Classification (GTDB taxonomy): domain Bacteria; phylum Bacillota; class Clostridia; order Lachnospirales; family Lachnospiraceae; genus Pullilachnospira_A. The sequence goes on from CAMEWP010000021.1 coordinate 8,648, forward strand.
GCAGGTGAGAGAAGAGAATATCCGCCAGATTACAGAGAGATTGGAAGAAGCCTTTGCTGATCAGGAAGAATGGCTGGAAGTATTAGGCGAGGCTGTTTACCAGTATCAGAAGAAGACCGTTCGTAAGATGATCTTAAAGGATCACAAGCGTCCTGATGGAAGAAGAATCGATCAGATCCGTCCTCTGGCTGCAGAAGTAGACCTGATCCCGAGAGTGCATGGATCCGCTATGTTTACCCGTGGACAGACCCAGATCTGTGATATTGTTACACTGGCACCGCTGTCTGAAGTACAGCGTATTGACGGTCTCGATGAGAATGTCACCGAGAAGCGCTATATGCATCACTATAATTTCCCGTCCTATTCTGTAGGAGAAACAAAACCCTCCAGAGGACCGGGACGCCGTGAGATCGGACATGGTGCACTGGCAGAGAGAGCATTGCTTCCTGTACTGCCTAGCACGGAGGAATTCCCCTATGCAATCCGTGCCGTTTCCGAGACATTTGAATCCAACGGATCCACTTCCATGGCGTCTACCTGTGCATCCTGTATGTCACTGATGGCTGCAGGTGTTCCTCTGAAGAAGATGGTTGCTGGTATTTCCTGCGGATTGGTTACCGGAGATACAGATGATGATTACATCGTTCTGACCGATATTCAGGGACTGGAAGATTTCTTCGGCGATATGGATTTCAAGGTGACCGGTACAAAAGACGGTATCACTGCAATCCAGATGGATATTAAGATTCACGGTCTTACCAGACCTATCGTTGAGGAAGCCATCAGAAGAACAAGAGAGGCAAGACTCTTTATCATGGATGAGTGTATGTCCAAGGCAATTGCAGAGCCCAGAAAAGAACTGAGCCCCTATGCACCTAAGATCATCCAGATCGCCATTGATCCGGCCAAGATCGGTGATGTGGTTGGCCAGAGAGGTAAGACCATCAATGAGATCATTGACCGTACCGGAGTGAAGATCGACATTACAGATGACGGAAATGTATCTGTATGCGGCACTGACATGGACAAGATGAACGAAGCTGTTAAGATGATCCAGATCATTGTGACAGATTTCGAAGAAGGTCAGGTTCTCCAGGGTAAGGTTGTAAGCATCAAAGAATTCGGTGCATTTTTGGAGTTCGCCCCCGGAAAAGAGGGAATGGTTCATATCTCCAAGATTTCCAAGAAGCGCATTGATAAGGTAGAAGATGTGCTGTCCTTAGGTGATGAGGTAACGGTTGTGTGCCTTGGTAAGGACAAGATGGGAAGAATCAGCTTCAGCATGAAAGATGTAAAGCAGGATTAATTCCTGAAACGATTCCATAAAAATTAGGATCCCCGCAGATGTTTGTTTTTTAACAAGGTATCTGCGGGGATTTTGTCATTTGAGGAGGACAGTCATATAATAGGATAGAAGGCAGATAAAAAGGTGGTCCTATGAATCGGGTAAGATCAGCCATAGGGCTGAATGAAAATATTCAAAAAAATTATACCGGATCCGGCATAACAGTGGCCATTCTGGATTCCGGTATTGTACCTCATGTGGATTTTGATGACAGGATTGTGGCTTTTGCGGATTTCGTGTCCGGAAAAACCATTCCCTATGATGATAATGGACACGGTACACATATTGCAGGGATTTTAGGCGGGAGTGGGAAACGAAGTAAAGGAAAGTACGCCGGGATTGCGCCGGAGTGTCGTTTCGTTGTTGGAAAGGTGCTGAATCGGCGTGGAAATGGAAATCTGGCAGATATCCTGAAGGGAATCCGATGGTGCATACAGCATCGTGCCATGTATGGGATCCGTATCATAAATATTTCTGTCGGAATGATGAAGGATGCCATGCCGGAAATGGAAGAAAAATTAAACCGGCTGGTGGAAGAAGCCTGGGAACAGGGGATGGTGGTTGTCTGTGCAGCCGGAAATAACGGACCCGATCCCGGCAGCGTAACCATTCCGGGAAATGTAAAGACAGTCATCACCGTTGGAGCCGCAGATGAGATGATTTTTCCGATGCCAGGCAAAAATCCGGCGGTATCTGTTCGACCACAGGAACATCATTCCGGTTACAGTGGGAGAGGACCTACAAAGGAATGTATTGTAAAGCCCGAAATCCTTGCACCCGGTACAGAGATCACCAGTTGTTATGGTCATAACGGTTATACGAAAAAAACAGGAACCTCCATGGCGGTGCCGGTTGTTTCCGGGGCGGTTGCATTGATGCTTCAGAAAGATCCGGCCATGACGCCTGTGGAAGTAAAACTTCGTCTTTATGAAAGAAGCGTGCCTATGGAAAATTCCTATGGATCAAAGACCTGGGGGAAGTTATATATCCCCTATCTTTTGCTTTAAATCCTATAGGCCGGATATCGTTCCATGTTTATGGAAGATATTCCAGTAAAAGCTTGCGATAATAGTCTGTAAAATGGGCTTTTTCGATGTCCTGGTCAGCACAAAGAGGAATACTTCCCAGTTGCTGTCCGTTGAGATAGTAGGAAATCTCGCCGATGGCATCACCTTTTTTCACAGGTGCCGTGATCTCTTTGGGCAGTTTGGTCTTTTTTTCCACCTGGGATAAATTTTCGGCTGTGCGGGACAGATAGCAGAAGTTATTCTGGCAGGTCATCTGCAGCGTGTCCGAAGCACCCTTTTTCACAGGCAGAGTGTAAGTGGTTCCCTTAATCTCATCGGAATAAATACTTGTGGTGGAAAACCCATATTCCAGCAGTTTTGTGGCTTCGGCAAACCGGATCCTGGAATTTTCCGCTGCCATGATAACGGCGATCAGCGTCATATGGTCCTTTGTGGCGGTGGCTGACAGACAGAATTTTGCCTGGCTGGTAGAACCTGTTTTCAATCCGGTGGCGTATGGATATTGTTTCAAAAGTTTATTTGTGTTTGTGAGAGTAAAGAGGCTGGATCCTTTTCTAGTTGTATGAGTAATATCTTCCTGCCAGATGCCGCAGTAGTTAAACACCTCAGGATGCTTTGTGATCAGTTCTCTGGTCATCAGGGCAATATCAATGGCACTGGTATAGTGGTCTGGATCATCCAGTCCGCAGCAGTTCACAAAGTTCGTGTGTTTCATGCCAAGAGCAGCGGCTTTTTCGTTCATGGCCTGAACAAAAGATTCCTCACTTCCGCTGACATGTTCTGCCAGTGCAACTACTGCATCGTTGGCGCTTGCAATGCTGATGCATTTCAGCAAAGTTTCTACTGTCTGTATTTCCCCGACTTCCAGAAATACCTGGGAACCGCCCATGCCGGCGGCATGTTCGGATACGGTAACCGGGTCAGACGGCCTGATTTTTCCGGAAGAGATAGCATCAAAGATCAGAAGCATGGACATGACTTTTGTGACGCTGGCCGGGGGACGTTTGGTGGCGGAATCTTTTTCGTAGAGGATCGTCCCGGTAGAAGCTTCCATCAAAACAGCACTTCCGGAAGAAAGGGACAGACTGTCGGAAGGAAGGGATTCCCCTTGTTCCATGCGTTTGGGTGTGATCTTTGATGTTATGTGGTATGATGCCGGCGAAATCGTTGCCGTTATGCTTAGAAAGAGTGCCAGAAGTAAGAGCAGGAGTTTTCGCATGAAGGTCTCCCGGTGATAAGATTATTAGTATATATGAACATCTTTGGATGATTATAACAACAAATTGTGGGGTAAAATCCCGCCAAAGACCACTAAATAGGGAATCTTTCCCTTGAAAAGGCATAGGAAAAAAGATATAATTGTCCACGAAAGTTGAGAGGATATGATATGGATCTGAATTTTAAACTGCAGGTGTTTGAAGGTCCGCTGGATCTGTTGCTGCATTTGCTGGAAAAAAATAAAGTAAGCATTTACGATATCCCTATTGTGGAGATCACCAACCAGTATATGGAGTACATCCGGGAGATGCAGCGCCAGGATCTGAATGTGATGAGCGAATTTCTTGTGATGGCTGCCACACTGCTGGATATAAAATCCAGAATGCTTCTGCCGGCTACTGAGACAGAGGAAGGGGAGGAGGAAGATCCCCGGGCAGAACTGGTACAGCAGCTTTTGGAATACAAGATGTACAAGTGTATTTCCTATGAGCTTCGGGATCGTCAGATGGATGCGGAAAAAGTATTTTATAAGGCGCCCTCTCTTCCGGAGGAAGTGGTGGCATACCAACAGCCGGTGAATGTGGAAGAGTTGATGGAAGATGTGACGCTGAAAAAGTTAAATGATATTTTCCAGTCTGTGCTGCGCCGTCAGGAGAATAAGATCGATCCTATCCGCTCTAAGTTTGGCAGGATAGAAAAAGAGGAGGTATCACTGGAAGACCGGATGACTTATCTTACGGATTATGCATCCAGCCATCGTACCTTCAGTTTCCGACAACTATTGGAGAAACAGTCATCAAAAACAGAAGTGATCGTTACCTTCCTTGCTGTGCTGGAACTCATCAAGGCGGGAACCATTGTGATCTCTCAGGAACATATTTTTGACGACATCCAGATTACATCAAAGCTGGCAGTATCATAGACAGGGGAAGAAATGGAAGAGAAGAAATTAGAAGCAATTATAGAAGGAATCCTGTTTGCCATGGGTGATTCCGTAGACCCGGAATCCATTGCCAAGGCATTGGAGATAGAGAAAAAAGAAGTGGTGGATTGTCTGGAACGTATGCGTGTTTCCTGGGAACAGGAAGAGCGGGGCATCCGTCTGGTGGAACTGGAGGGCTCTTACCAGATGTGTACCGCTCCGGAAACATATGAATATCTGATCCGTATCGCAAAACAGCCGAGAAAATATGTGCTGACCGACGTGCTTTTGGAGACTTTATCCATTATCGCATACAAACAGCCGGTTACGAAATCTGAGATTGAAAAGATCCGTGGAGTATCCTGTGATCATGCGGTAAATAAACTGATAGAGTACCAACTGGTGACGGAGCTTGGACGGCTGGATGCACCCGGCAGACCCATGCTGTTTGGAACTACAGAGGAATTTCTCCGGAGTTTTGGAGTTACTTCCATTGAAGAACTTCCGGTGCTTGATCCGGAACAGGTGGAAGAGTTTAAGCAGGAGGCGGAAGCAGAGGCGGCAGTGGAACTGACAGTCTGATCTTTTACTCTGATTGCTTACTCATATAAGGTATGTTTACCTGAAATGCGGCATATGATTTCTAATGACAAAACATAGAGCCGGATATATGAAAGTATTGCAGAATGGATTTGCAAAAAGACTTGTGACGATTCTTTTGATGGCAGCCTTGATTACTTCCGCCGCTGTGACGGAACTTCGTCAGGATTTTTCTCCTGCATCGGCTGCTGCAAAAGTTTTGGATGAGCCAGTGATCCTGGAAGAACAAAAATTATACGCCCAGTCCGCAGTGTTGATGGATGCTGCGACTGGGCGTGTTTTGTACAGCAAAAAGGGGGATGTTTTTCGGCCAAATGCCAGCACCACAAAGATCCTTACCTGTATTATTGCCCTGGAACAGGGAAATCTGGACAGGGTGGTTACTGTATCGGAATATGCTGCGTCTATGCCGGAAGTGAAACTTCATGTGAAGGCGGGGGAAGCTTACCGCCTTTATGATCTTTTGTATTCCCTGATGCTGGAATCCCATAATGATGCTGCAGTTGTGATCGCAGAAGCTGTAGCAGGATCCGTAGAGGCTTTTTCTGAAAGGATGAATCAATTGGCCGAAGAGATCGGTTGCAAAAATTCATTTTTTCTGACACCCAATGGATTGGATCAGACAGTGGAAGTGAAAGCACAGGACGGAACGGTGACGGAAAAAAGTCATGGCACCACGGCAGAAGACTTGGCAAGAATTATGTCTTACTGCATATTGCGTTCCACGGCGGCAGAAGAGTTTTTAAAGATTACCCGGACAGCATCCTACAGCTTTTGCAATCAGGTGCCGTTGGAAGGATCAGAAGGCGGATACACAGATGGTGACAGGAGTTTTTCCTGCAGTAATCATAATGCATATCTGCAGATGAATGGAGATGCGTTGTCCGGAAAAACCGGATTTACAGCTGCTGCCGGTTATTGCTATGTGGGAGCCCTTGAAAATCAGGGGAGAACCTTTGTGGTTGCGCTGCTTGCCTGCGGATGGCCAAATCATAAAAACTATAAGTGGCAGGATTGTAATACACTTTTTACATACGGCCAGACTTACTATCACAATAAATCTTTGGATTCGATTCCGGTTGCCTTTGAAAAGATTCCTATTTTGGATGACGCCAATGAAAACTTCCTGCTGTCGGAAAGAAAGATGGCAGTTCCCAAAACGGATCTTTCCATGGAACTGCTTCTGGCAGACTGGGAGGAAGTGAAACTGCAGCTGAACTATACAAAAATACTGTGGGCACCTGTAAGTGGAAGAACCGTTATCGGTAAGGCGCAGATCTTTGTGGATGAGGCCTATTTGGACCAGCGGGACATATATATTGAGGAGACAGCAGTGCAAAGAGACTATCTATGGTATATTCGGGCTGTGCTGAGGTACTTTTGTGGGACAGTCTGGTAATTTGCCACAGTTGTGATCCGACATTTTTTGATGATGTGTCGGAATAGAAAATAAAACTTCAAAATCTAGTGAATTTTTTAACAATTTTTGTTGAAAAAAATCAGTAAAATGGTATTATTATCATGACGAAAATTTTTTTTTTTTAATGGAGGATAAATACATGAGTAATGAGAAGAATAGTCCGGCTATTCAAAGAATTGAATCTTTGCTTGACGAGCACAGCTTCGTTGAACTCGGCGCTTTTGTGACATCCAGAAGCACAGATTTCAATCTGAACGAGAAGAAGGCTCCTTCTGATGGAGTTGTGATCGGTCACGGATTGATCGATGGTAATCTGGTGTTTGTTTTCAGTCAGGATGCGTCTGTATTAAACGGCAGCATTGGTGAGATGCATGCAAAGAAGATCCAGTCAGTATATGACATGGCTGTTAAGATGGGAGCACCGGTGGTCGGTCTTTTAGACTGTGCAGGTGTTCGTCTGCAGGAATCTATGGATGCTATGGAAAGTCTTGGTGCAATCTATGCAAAGGCTGTGGATGCTTCCGGTGTGGTTCCCCAGATCATGGGTGTGTTTGGTAAATGCGGTGGCGGCCTTTCCGTTCTGACATCTATCAGCGATTTCACCTTTATGGCAAAGGATGCCAGATTATTCGTAAATTCTCCTGATGCAATTCCGGATAATCGTACAGATGTGTTAGATACAGCATCTGCATCTTTCCAGTATGAAGAAGCAGGCAATGTTGATTTTATCGGTGATGAGAGTGAAATTTTTGCTGCTATGAGACAGCTGGTTACCATGCTTCCCGGATCCAATGTGGAAGAGGGATGTGTTGACGAGTGCATGGATGATCTGAACCGGGCAGCGGAAGGTATGGAAGATAAGCTTACCGACGCAGCAGCATTTGCAGCTGAGATTTCTGACGGACGCCAGTTTGTTGAGATCAAGGCAGGATATGCTAAGAATATGGTTACCGGATTCATTAAACTTGACGGTGTAACCGTTGGTGTTGTTGGTAACCGTGAGCAGGATGGCGAGGCAGTTCTTACTGCAGAAGGATGTGATAAGGCAGCTGACTTTATCCGTTTCTGTGATGCCTTTGATATTCCGGTTCTTTCCGTTACCAATGTTACCGGATATGAGACATCTGTAGCAGCTGAGAAGTCTCTCACCAGAGCTATGGCCAGAATGACATCCGCTTTTGCAGAGGCAACAGTTCCGAAGATCAACTTTATCACTAAGGAAGCTTTCGGAAGTGCCTACATCCTTATGAACAGCAAATCTCTTTCTGCTGATCTGGTATATGCGTATGATTTTGCAAAGATCGGCACCATGGATGCAGCATTGGCTGCAAAGATCATGTACGGAAATGAGTCCGCAGATGTGATCGCACAGAAAGCAGCAGAATATGAAGCTCAGCAGTCCGGTGTTATGGCAGCTGCATCCAGAGGATATGTAGATCGTGTGGTCGCTCCCGCTGACACCAGAAAGTATCTGATTGCCGGTTTTGAAATGCTGTTTACCAAGCGTGTAGACGGACCGTACAAGAAACATGGAACAAAATAGAAAGGTGAGCATATGAAAAAGAAAGTCATATTGTTTGTCAGTGCACTGCTTTGCATGTTCAGCCTGTGTGCCTGCGGCAGTTCCGGTAATGAACCCACTACATATAATGGGGTGACACCTGAACAGATCCAGGCTACAATGGCATCAACGGCCGAATCCCTTGTTGCACTGTCAGATGATGAATGTAAAGAATATTATGATTATTATTCCCAGTCAGAGGACGGTGAGGTTATGGCCGGACTTATGTCTGACTGGATGGAGATTAAGGACGAGGCAGGCGAATTCGAAGCCTTTACCGATTTTGAGGTTACAAAGGCCGGTAAGACACTTTCCGCAGTGCTTTCCATGTCCTTTACAGGCAGAGATGTGAATCTGACTTACGTTATTAACGCTCACAACATGGAAGTAACAGCCGTAAATGCAGAGCTGGTTTACTCCCTTGGTGAGAAGATGTCAAAGGCATTATTAAACACTGTTATGGGTATCAGCGTAGTATTTGTTATCCTGGTTCTGATCGCTCTGTGTATTTATGCCTTCCGCATTATTCCGGTGCTGCAGGAGAAGTTCTCAAAGAAGGATGCTGTTCCTGAAAAGGACAAGAAGATTGTGGTACAGGAGAAGGCAGTTGCTGAGGAAGATGATGCGGAATTGATCGCTGTGATCGCTGCAGCGATTGCAGCTTCTACAGGAGCATCCACAGATGATTTTGTAGTACGTTCTATTAGAAGAAGATATTAATTAGGAGGATTTAATAATGAAAAATTATACTATTACCGTAAACGGAAAAGCTTATGATGTTACTGTAGAAGAAAAAGGTGGTTCTGCATCTGTAGCAGCACCCGCAGCAGCTCCTGTTGCAGCAGCACCTGCTCCTAAGGCAGCATCCGCTGCAGGAAGCCTGAAGGTAGAGGCTGGTGCAGCCGGCAAAGTATTTAAGGTTGAGGCATCTGTTGGTGCATCTCTGAAAGCCGGTGATACCATTCTGGTTCTGGAAGTTATGAAGATGGAGACACCTGTTGTAGCACCTAAGGATGGTGTGCTGGCAAGCATTGAAGTTTCAGAAGGACAGGCTGTTGAGGCAGGAACACTGCTGGCAACAATGAACGAGTAATCGAAAGACAGAAGAATTAGGAGGAAGTTTTCATGAGTTACGTTGTTGAAACGTTAAGCCACCTTCTGGATCAGACCGCATTTGCAAATCTGAGCTATGGCAATTACATCATGATTGCTGTTGCCTGTGTGTTTCTGTATCTGGCAATCGCAAAGGGATTTGAGCCGTTGCTTCTGGTTCCCATCGCTTTCGGTATGCTGCTGGTAAATATCTATCCGGATATCATTGCCAGCCCGGAAGAAACATCCAATGGCGTTGGTGGTTTACTATATTATTTCTATACATTGGACGAGTGGTCCATTTTACCATCCCTGATTTTCCTGGGTGTAGGTGCCATGACAGACTTCGGTCCGCTGATCGCAAATCCCATCAGTTTCCTGCTGGGAGCAGCAGCGCAGTTTGGTATTTTTGCGGCCTACCTTATGGCTATCCTGTTAGGATTCAGTGATCAGGCAGCGGCAGCGGTATCTATCATCGGTGGTGCCGATGGACCGACTTCGATTTTCCTGGCCGGAAAGTTGGGACAGAGCAGTCTTATGGGACCCATCGCCGTGGCAGCATACTCATATATGGCACTGGTACCTATTATCCAGCCGCCCATTATGAAGCTGTTTACTACAAAAGAAGAGCGTGCGATCCATATGGATAATCTTCGCCCGGTTTCCAAGCTGGAAAAGATTTTGTTCCCTATCATCGTTACCATTATTGTCTGCCTGTTGCTTCCTACCACAGCTCCCCTTGTTGGTATGCTGATGTTAGGTAACCTGTTCAGAGAATGTGGTGTGGTTCGTCAGCTTTCCGAGACAGCACAGAATGCGTTGATGTACATCGTTGTTATCCTTCTGGGTACTTCCGTTGGTGCATCCACCAGCGCTGAGGCGTTCCTGAATTTCACAACCATTAAAATCGTGGTTCTTGGTCTGATTGCCTTTGCGTTCGGTACAGCTGCCGGTGTACTGTTCGGTAAATTACTGTGTCACCTTACCAAGGGTAAGATCAATCCGCTGATCGGTTCTGCAGGTGTTTCGGCAGTGCCTATGGCAGCCCGTGTATCCCAGAAAGTGGGAGCAGAGGAAGATCCTACAAACTTCCTGCTGATGCATGCAATGGGACCGAATGTAGCCGGCGTTATCGGTACAGCAGTTGCCGCCGGAATCTTTATGGCCATCTTTGGCGTTTAATTTAGGAGGAAAATCATGGCAGAAGAAATGAAGAAACCATTAAAAATAACTGAGACAGTCTTAAGAGATGCCCATCAGTCTCTGATTGCTACCAGAATGACAACAGAGCAGATGCTGCCCATCGTTGACAAGATGGATCAGGTAGGATTTCACGCAGTAGAATGCTGGGGAGGCGCTACCTTTGATGCCTGCCTGCGTTATCTGAAGGAAGATCCCTGGGATCGTCTTCGTAAATTAAGAGATGGATTTAAGAACACCAAGCTTCAGATGCTGTTCCGTGGACAGAATATCCTTGGATATCGTCCATATGCAGATGATGTTGTAGAATATTTCGTACAGAAATCCGTAGCCAACGGAATCGATATCATCC
>CAMEWP010000022.1 GCA_945946605.1 uncultured Pseudobutyrivibrio sp.
TGATGTATCCGTTATCGGTGATCACTTTCTGTCCCTCAGCGCTCATGATGAAGTTGATGAAATCCTGTGCTACTTCGCTTGCATCGCCCTTGGTTGCAATGTTGAAAGGACGAGCGATCTTGTATGTACCGTTTGCCACATTCTCAGCTGTTGCCTTTGCTCCGTCGATGGTTACAGCCTTTACCGTGTCATTTAAAGATCCCAGGGAAATGTAGCCGATAGCATTTACATCTCCGGATACGGTGGACATTACAACGGAAGTGGAGTTGTTTACTTTTGCTTCCTCGGTGGTGTTGTCGATCTTCTCACCGTTTGCATCCTTCTCCTCAATACCAAACAGTTCGATGAATGCTCCTCTTGTTCCGGATCCTTCCTCACGGGTGATGATGGTGATGTCTCCGCTTGCTCCGGTAACTTTATCCTCCGTTTTATCACTGTCGCTGCTTGATCCACATCCTGCGAACATTCCCATTGCCAGGGTGGTTGCCATAAGAATAGCTGCTAATTTCTTCATTTTCATAATGTTACGATCTCCTTGTTTCTTACTGTAATTTGTTTTTTATTTCGTTTACGGTATGTATCATAACAACGGAATGTTAAATGCAAGAGCGCAGCTTTGTTAAATCTTGGTAAACAATCCGGGACCGGTATCAGACACGGTATTTCCTTCAATACTTTTTTACAGCACAAAAAAAACAGGGCATACCTTTCGATATACCCTGCCTGGTTCGTCTTATTTCATCCCAGATCACAGCGATCCGGGATGTTTCATAAATAGATTAAAAATTTCTGTTTAAAAACTCTGCACTCATCTGGAAAGATTTCACCGGTGATTTATCTGCCCAGTTCTTATGGCTTTCCAGAACAACTGCTGCAATGCCGCTTTCTTTGGCAATCTCCGCCATGCCGGTAAGATCCATATTACCATAGCCCAGCTCCATGCTGTCGGAAGTCAGGATGGAAGATCCTTTTCCCTTGGGACGGCTGCCCCGGTCGTTGATATGCCACAGTTTCATACGGCTGCCTAAGCGTTTCATCATTGCCTTGGCATCTGCGCCGGCCTCTGTAGGCCAGTAGGAATCAAATTCAAAATTCACAAATTCCGGATCTGTATTCTCTACAATATAATCATAGGCTGTCTGCGTATCGGAAATCCGAAGAAGCTCACAGTTATGATTATGATAAAGAAGGGAAATACCGTCCTTTTTCAGGCGCTCTCCCGCTGCATTCAGATCCTCCGTCAGGGTCTTTACCGCTTCTGCATCGGAATAATCAAACATATGCATACCGGTAATGACCACATATTCTGTGCCGAAAGACCTGGCCTCCTCCACCACTTCTTCCGGAACACGCTTGATGGTTCCAAGATCCTCGTGCACGCTGACCACCTGCAGTCCGGACTCATTTACCAGCTTGTGCCAGTCCAGCTTACCGCCGTTTCCCACCGGCATACCTGCCATTTTTGTCAGAGCCTTTACGATAGGCGGCATCTTTTTGATCATGAAACCGTTCAGCTCAATACCGTCATATCCGGCTTCTTTCATGAGTTTCATGGTGCTGCGGGCACCATCCTCCGTTCCCATAACCGTCCCCAATTGAATCTGCTGTATTGCTTTGATTGCCATTTCAAACTCCTTTTATTTCTCTAACTGATCGCCAAGTACCTTTAAGCTTTCTTTGGGATAACGGGTCTGGGTGCTTCTGTCCACGCCGATAAGACCAAAGGTCATGGAGAATCCCTTCTGCCACTCAAAGTTGTCAAGGAGAGACCAGTACATATATCCCTTTACCGGAATACCATCCTCGATACAATCCATTACACTCTGGGTTGCTTCCTTTACGAATTCACATCTTCTGGCATCGTCAGATGTTGCAATACCATTCTCTGTTACAATGATATCTCCCTTGAAGTCCTTGGCAACAGTGCGGATCACATTGCCGATGGCCTTGGGATAATCCTCATATCCCATCTGTGTCACAGGTGTTCCCTCAGGAAGGGGCATCTCACCGTCAGCATTAAAGCATTTACGGCTGTAGCTCTGTGCTCCGAAGAAATCATCATCCTGAATATAAGGAAGATAATGACGGAATTCCTCTTCCCATTCCTTTGCAGCCTCTTCGCACTCACTGCCGTCCACAACCTGCAGATCATGAAGGGAAAGGGTCAGACCCACCTTCAGATGAGGACATGCTTCCTTCATGGCAGCCTTGGCAGCCTGATGTGCCTTCATCACCAGAATATCTCCTTCCGGTGTACACTGGGAAACAAAGGTATGTACGCCTCTGGGATCCTGAAGACCAAAGGCCTGTGCGGTCTCCATCATACCCATCATCATGCTGTTCTGATCCTGTCCCAGATTCAGTCCAACCTGTACATCTCCTTCTTTTACTTCCTTCTTCGGTGCTGCATCCTCCTTGGCATCCTCTTTCTTTCCGCCCATCATACGCTTGATGAAAGCCTGCATGATGGATGCCAGCTGAAGTCTCATATTTGCTTCATTGATGGTGCAGACATATTCCATCTGGTCGCCCAGTTCTTCTACCACCTTTTTGCAGTACGCAGCAAACAGATCCACCACTTCCGGATTCTCCCAGCCGCCCTCTGTGATCAGCCATGCAGGGGATGTAAAATGCATCATGGTCACAATGGGTCTGATCCCATTATCATGGCAGCACTGAAGCACCTTACGATAATGCTCGATCTCCTTCTCATCCCAAACACCTTTTTGGGGCTCGATTCTTGCCCACTCAATGGAGAACCGGTAAGTGTTCAGTCCCGCCTCTGCCATATACTTGATATCCTCCTCATAGCGGTTATAGTGATCCACCGCATCTCCGGAGGGCTCCACGAAACTGGAATGGGGCAGCTGCTCCTGAACCCAGTAATCGCTGTTGGTGTTATTTCCCTCTACCTGATGTGCAGCTGTTGCTGCTCCTACCATAAATCCCTTTGGAAACTTATTCATAAATTTTATCCATCCTTTCCCGGCATTGGCCGATACCTTTACATGAATACATTACTATTTCTTATTATAATCTGTGTTTCGTTGCGGACGCATCTGTTTTTTTGCTTTTATTTCTTAAAATCTGCTAAAAAAGATGGAAAAGTGTTTGTATTTTCTCCTTCGATTGAGTAAGATGATGTTAACCATAAAGAAATAAGAAACCGATAACATAACCGGGAGGTGCACCATGAACATGAAATTAAAAAAAGATGCCAATATCACACAGTTTCTTCTGAGCATCAAGCACTGCGAAGATGATGTATTTTACGAATCCACAGAGGGAGACATCTTAAATCTGACTTCCACCTTAAGTCAGTATGTGTTCTGCTCCATCGCCAGTCATCCGGAGCTCTGGGAAAACGGCCGGATCCGCTGTAAGAACGAAGCAGACTATCAGGTTCTGGAACAGTTTTTATATGAAGCATAGAAAAGGAGGATTTGAATGGATCGAGACACAAAGCTGGCTGTCTTTCAGGAACTGATTCAGAACAGCCATGAATTATGTTATTGTTCCTATACTCCGGATCTGCATCTGATCTCCTCAAATCAGGATCCCTCTACCTTAGACGGTATGACCCTGCTGTTAGTGAGCATGGGGGAGCCTTTGCTGGAGTACAGCAAACATGGACATCTTCCTTTCCGCTTAGATTCCTTCCTTCACATCCAGTGGATCGCAGATTTTGAGTGGGAAGGTGACACCCTGCAGAAGATCCATGTGATAGGACCCATGCTGACCAATCCTATTTCCTATCAGGATCTGAAGAAAAAGCTGGATGAAAGGGATCTTTCCGTCTATATCAAGCATGCGGTAACGGAGTCCCTGAATTCTACTCCCATCGTTGCCAATAACATTATCAACGAGTATGTAACCATGCTCCACTACTGTATCACCGGGGAACATATTAACGGTCAGGATTATGCCATCACACCTATAGGAAATCCCTCTTCCTCGGAAGAGATCCTGGAAAATTCCGGAAACGAACATCTGGGTATCTGGCCTGCCGAACAACAGCTCCTTTCCATGCTGCGGGACGGCAACCCTAATTATAAGGAAGCCCTCTCCAGATCCAGTTCCTTAAGTTTCGGTGTAAAACACCAGGCCACAGATCCGCTGCGTCAGTGTAAAAACAATCTGATCACGCTGCTGACCCTGATCAGCCGGGCGGCCATTGAGGGAGGGCTGAATCCTGCTGTCGCCTATGATCTGAATGATTATTATATGCAAAAGATCGAGGACTGCCAAAGGCTGAATGATGCCATGTCCATTCAGGAGATCATGATGGACGACTATGTTACCCGGGTGCGCCAGTGCAAATCAGATACCGGTGTATCCAAAGCCATCCAGAATATCTGCAATTATATTTCTGTCCATATAAATGAAAAACTCTCAACCAAAGAGCTGGCTGAGAGAACAGGTTATACCGAATATTATTTTTCAAGAAAATTTAAACAGGAAATGGGCTGCGGCATCCGGGAATACATCACAAAGGAAAAGATCGAGCGGGCAAAAATGCTGCTGTCTTCCACCAATATGAGTATTCTCGATATCAGCTTGGAATTATCCTTCAGTTCCCGGAGTTATTTCTCTGATACCTTCCAGCGGATCTGCGGTATCTCTCCTGCAGAATACCGGAAGCAGACCTTAAAAATCTGATACCAGGCCTTCGGTTTCTTCCCGATGTTCCTGCAGATATTCTTCCAGGATCATGGCTGAGATCCCGATGATCTTCGGGCAGGGGCGTTTGCTGTAATACGCTTCTGTCCGTTTTTCCGGTACCGGTTCATCCGGACCTTTGGAAAGCCCCAGCAGATCACGGCACACAATGCTTCCGTTGATATGGGTAAATTTCCCTGCCAGTTCCTGTATGCGGCCGTAAAGTTCTTTCTTTGTCTCATAATCTTTTGGATCATCATATCCAAAAAGATATCCCGTCACCATGAACATCCCGGAAACGGAACCACAAACCTCCCGCAGGCGACCCATACCGCCTCCGAAAGAAGAACTCAGGCGCAGCAGACTTTTTTCATCCAGCCCCATCTCCTCCGAAAAAGCCAGAACAATGGACTGGGAGCAATTATACCCATCCCTGAAATATCCCATAGCCTTTCTGGCGTGGGGACTCTTCTCCAACTGTTCTTCCAGACTTTTTTCCTGCTCTTCATCCCGCGTATATTCTTCCTTCATACTCTTTCGTTTCCTTCCTGTGATATCCTTCCTGTGATATTGCTTTCGTACACATGTTTATCCCTCACAACGCCGGTGTGCTCCGTGTTTATTCCGATACTCCACCGGCGCGCTCAGTGTTTATTCCGATACTCCACCGGTGTCATGCCGGTAAATTTACGGAACACTTCTCCAAAATAACTCTGGGAGCCATACCCTAATGCCACGCTGATCTCCAAAATGGAATCCGTGGTATTGCACAGCATGCTCTTTGCCTTCTCCACCTTCTGTTCCATCACAAAGTCACGCACCGTCATTCCCACTTCCTGCTTAAACTTATTGCTGAAATAATAATCACTGTATCCTAAATACTGGGCAAGAAAATGAATATCCACTTTCTCATTCAGGTGAAGGCAGATATAATCACAAGCCTTGGCGATCTGCGGTGAAATATTACGGGCATTGATCTTCTGGCGGTGCACCCGCACTACAAAATCGTGAAACATTTCCCGATTTAACAAAGTCAGGCTTCCCAGATCCTGGGTCTCTTCTGTTCTTCTGATATAGGTATCACAGAGATCATATGCCGTTTCCGAAGGCAAACCTCCGGAAATTGCTGCCCGGGAAACCAAAGTGGTAAACATGATCACCACATTTTTCTCCTGCCGCAGGAACTGCCCGTCTGACATGTTGCCCACATTGCCCACAGAAATATATTTATCCAGCACTTCCTTGTAATCCATATTTCCTTCCCGGACCAGCTGCAGAATCTCCTGCTCCGCTGCATAGGTACCGTGAAAGTTCCGCAGGGTCTCCTGAACCGGCGCACTACTGTCAGTCCGCTCATACAAAAAATCAGAGACCGATATCTGATGCCCGGTGAGACAGTGATGAAGCATGATGCCGTACTCATAGAAGCGGTTCAAAGAAAGCACCGGAATTTCCTTGATATAATTCATGAAAATGTGCCTTATGGGAACGGAAAGTTTATATTTCTCCAGTTCCTCCTTAATATGATAGACGGAATAATCATCCAGAAATACCGGTCCCAGCACATAAACCCGCTCAATGTTAGCGCCCTCAAATGTCACCTCAGACATCCATACCATCCCCAGAGAGTTGGAAAATACAATGGGCGCGGAATGATCCTGCACCCACTCATCCACTTCCTGATTGATCACTTCCTGCATATCGTCCACAAACTGGGGATGACTGCCCAGACCTAAGAATGCTGTCACAATATCCGGATGAGGTGCTGTGGAGGATACCATTCCAAAATTGGTATCATAAGCAGTAAGAAACACCGTATGAATACTGCTCAGTAATTCTCCGAAAATCTTTATTCTCTGTTCTACCTGCTCTTTGTTCTGATCCTGCATCCTAATCTTCCTTCAAATATTCCTTTAAACACTCATAATCCGCCGGGTCCTCACACAGGATGGTGGCTGTGCCTATCACTTCCGGCGATTCGATCAATGTGGCAAATACAAATCTGGCCAGCATGGATTGTAAATTCAGTTTGTCTTTCTCACCGGTGCACAGGAAAACCTCTCCGCTGCACTTCTCCAGGGCACGCATGAAACCGATAAAGTCAAAATCTTTCTTTAAGGTCATCTCTTCTTCTCCATTATATAAAATTTATTCTTCTTCTGCCAGTGCATCCGCCGTAATATATGCAAAAATGTCGTAATTCCATACTGTCTATTTTTTTAAGTGTACCAAAAAACTTTCGCCCCACTTCCCGCAGATTCTCTTTTTTTATCGCATATTCCACACCACATTTTTCGCCTTTTTTCATTGTTTTTACCGCGGGTTTCCTTTACAATAAGAGCATATTCAGGGCTTGTGAAACAGGACTTTGAGGCCCGCAGGTGCCCTCTGATTCTTTGTGCTTCCCTCTTGCGGATATTACATTGGCCCAAATTGGCTGGATTTGCCAGCCCTGTTATCTCATTTATGATGCGGTGTCTGAACACTGCTTTGACGATTGCCCGGTGGTGTCCGCCTGCAAAAGACAATATGACAACAATTTTTAGGCTGTCTAAGGGCGCACCCGCTCGGTGGAAATTACCTTGTTTGTCAAGCGTCGCCGACCAGTGGGTCGGCGCTTTGACAAACTGGCGGCAGCCTCGCTTGTGCGCCCAAAGGCAGCCGCAAAATTGGTCAGATCATTGTCTTTTTGCAGGCGAACATCTACCGCGGCAAATGTCAAACATTGGGCAGACATCGATAACAGACAAAATGAGATGACAGGGCTGGAAATCCCCAATGAGGGCCAGTAATGCCGACAAGAGGAAAGCACAAAGAATCGGAGAACACCGCCGGGGGCATATCTCCCGTTTCACAAACCCTGCACATGAATACATTTGTAAAGGAGACCAGCAGAAAAATGAAGAAAAAAGTCTACAACCCGTATCTTCCGTCCTATGAGTATATTCCTGACGGAGAACCTCATGCATTTGGGGATCGTATCTATATTTACGGCAGCCATGACCGCTTCAACGGCGGCGACTTCTGCCTGAACGACTATGTATGTTATTCCGCTCCGGTGACGGATCTCAGTGACTGGCAGTACGAAGGTGTCATTTTCCGCAAGGAACAGGACATCCGCAACCAGAATATTCCAGCTGATGCCAAGCATTTCAAGCCCTCTCTGCCAGGTGTAAAGATCACAGACCCGGATGAGCAGCTGAATGCTCCCGGACTTCACGCCATGTGGGCACCGGATGTGGTAAAAGGTCTGGACGGGCGCTATTATCTCTATTATTGCATGGACTTTCTGCCGGAGATCGGTGTGGCAGTCTGCGATACACCTGCGGGATCATATGAGTTCCTGGGTCTTGTAAAACACGCTGACGGTACACCTCTTGGCACAAAGGAAGGGGATCTGATCCAGTTTGACCCCGGAATTTTCATTGATGACGATGATACCATTTACCTCTATTCCGGCAACGCTCCCATCCGGGAAGGCGTAGGAAAAGGCCCCCAGGGTTCCACCGTAATGACTCTGGAAGAGGATATGCTGACCCTTAAGACAGAGCCAAAACTTCTTCTTCCGGATGTGCGCAACAGCAAAGGCACCGGCTATGAAGGACATGAATTCTTCGAGGCAAGTTCCATCCGCAAGATCAATGGCCGTTATTACTTTGTATACTCTTCTGTTCAGAGTCATGAACTGTGCTATGCCATCAGTGACCGGCCGGATGAGGGGTACACCTTCGGCGGAACCATCGTGGACATCGGGGATGTATTCTTAAACGGAAGAACAGAAAAAGATTCTGTGGCCTGCTTCGGCAATACCCATGGCGGTATCGAATGTGCCGACGGCAAGTGGTATGTGTTCTATCACCGCCAGACCAACCGCACCAATTACAGCCGTCAGGGATGCGCAGAACAGATCCACTTTGATGAGAACGGACAGATTCCCCAGGTGGAGATCACATCCTGTGGATTAAATGGCGGTCCGCTGCCTGCCAACGACGCTTATCCGGCCAACATCTGCTGCCATCTGAACGCCAACGGCAAGACCACATACTCCAACCCCATGGCCATGGGTATGCGTTATCCTTACCTGACACAGGATGCAAAGGATGTGGTTCCCTCAGAGCCGGGATTCCCTGCTGAAGCCCAGGCCGACGCCCAGTTCCCGGTACAATATGTCACCAACTTCCGGAACAAAAATACCATCGGTTTCAAATACTTTGACTGTAAAAATGTAACCGGCATTACCCTTAACGTAAGAGGAAAAGCCAGCGGTCAGATCTTAGTCAGCACCACTCCGGAAGGTGGACTGAAAAAGGACAAGGATTCCATCATCGATTCCTTTGATCTGAAATTCCAGTCCGATGATTGGACCGTCGTTTCCGGTAATGTTTCCGTTCCGGACGGCGTACAGGCTCTTTACCTGACATACTACGGTCTCACCGGACGCTTTGATATTGCCCAGATAGGATTTATCTGCAAATAATACAAGGTCGCTACCGTCTGAAATGCACTGAGATCCAGGTCACAGTGCATTTCTCTTTTTTTCCACCTCGCAACATTTTCCGTGGAGCGTTGTCTGAGGATTCCTGGCGGACTTTTGTCTGACTTTTGACGGATTCCTGGCGGACTCGATTTAGGAGGAGATTACCTACGGAACTTTTCTGATGGTCGATTGGTAGGTATGATTTTCAAAAATAGATGATGATATACCTATCAAACAATGAAAACGAAAAATCAGTAGGTAGAAAACAGGAATAGCGTCAGAATATTACCTGCTGAGCACCATATAAAGTAAGCTAGTAGGTAATCACTGGAAAGTGTATGTATTTCAGCCAAGCCAGGAAGAATGCCAGTCCAGAATGCCAGGAAGAATGTCAGCCCAAAATGCCAGCTCAACCCCCTGTATACAGGAAAAGGCATGTCAGTTTGAGATAACCCCAAACTGACATGCCTTTTTTGAGCAATCTTATATACAAATCTGCATCATCCGTCATATGCTATACCATGATATACCATGATCTATCATCCGTACATCCATCTTGTACACAATCTATACCTTCCACCGGAATTTTACATCTCGTATGTTCCGGCTGTAAGTGTCTTGCATCTTCCATCCGCAAGTTTTACCTCTGCCGTCACATTGGCAGGAATGGCAAAGTGATACTTCACTTCTCCATCCACATATTTCCATCCGCTTTCAATGGTTCCCACCGGAGAATCATAGGATGCATCCGCATATTCCAGTGCCTCGTAGGGCTGTGGTGCAATGGTGACCTTTCCATTTTTCAAATGAATGCCGCAAATACCGGAGAAGATCCAGTTGCAGACAGCGCCGTAAGAATAGTGATTCAAAGATGCATGAACCTTGCCCGATCCATCAATGCCGTCCCAGGTTTCCCAAATGGTGGTGGCTCCCTTTTTCACTTCATACAGCCAGCTGGGAGCTGTATCCTGGAGAAGCAGGCGATATGCGGTATCCAGATATCCATATTCTGCCAACACCGCCGGCAGATCCGGTGTGGAAAGGAATCCGGTATTTAAGTGATAATCATTTTGGATCACCAGCTCATTCAGATCCGCCGCTGCTGCCTTTGCCTCTTCATCTGACAGAAAACCAAAGGTAATGGCGCGGACGTATTCTGCCTGACGGTCAGAGCTAATCTTACCGTCCTCTGTAGCAACAAAACGGAAAGCTCCCGCTGCATTCTTAGCAATATCGCGATAATAAGCGGCATCCTCTGCTTTTCCTAAGATCTCCGCAATCTCAGAAAGCATCCGGGCGGATCTTGCGTAATACGCAGTGCTTACCTTATACTGAGGTTTTGCCATAGCCATCTGGGCCACCATGCCCGGCTCACACCATTCGCCGTAATCCACGCCGGTCTCAATAGTATAGGTATGGTAAGGATTGCCCTCAAACTGGGTATTGCTTCCTTCCTTATTGGCACGGCTGGAAAGGAACTTCATCCAGCCTTTCATCATCTCATAGTTTTCTTCCAGAATACGCACATCATCATAGCGTTTGTAAAGTGCGTAGGGCACGATGATGCACGCATCTCCCCAGCCCACAGAGCCCCAGAGCAGCTCGGAGAAAAAGGTCGGTTTGTTGTTTGGCGGTGCAATATTAACTACCTTTCCATCCTCCTTCTGATTCAGACGACATTCACCCAGCCACTTGCGGATCACAGGATAGCAGTCCTCCAGGAAAATTCCCGTGTCAGCAAAGACTCCCATATCTCCTGTCCAGGCAGCACGCTCTCTGGTGGGGCAGTCGGTAGGTACGTCACAGAAATTGGATTTCTGGCTCCAGATACTGTTTTCCACAAGTTTGTTCACATCTTCATTGGAGCAGGTGAAAGTTCCGGTCTGCTCCATCTTGGAGTATACCGCAATAGAGGTAAATCTGGCATCTGTCAGATCAATATCTGTCTCGATCTTACCGTAACGGAATCCCCAGATAGTAAATTTGGATTTATAGTGGTTTTCTCCTTCTTTGCAGATATATTCTACTCTCTGCTTCGTTCCACCCTCTTTATGACGTTCTCTGTCCTGAAAGTTCTCCGCGGTGAAATTGCCGTTCTCATCCAAAGACTCTCCGTGATAGATCACAATCCTATCTCCTGCATGGGCTGTCACGGTAAATTCAATATAGCCGGCCAGGTTCTGTCCATAATCCACCACCGTCTCACCATTGGGTGTGGTGATAATTTTTCCTTCAAAACGCTCTCTTTCTACAACGGGAACAGAGTTTGCGCAGGCAAGGTTTTCTGTTCCAAAATCTTCCACCTTCACCTCATGCCAGCCAATGAGTTCCTCCATCCGGGCATCGTACACTTCTCCCTGCTGCATATCATTTTCACGGAGTGGCCCATCCTGGGTAGCTTCCCAGGATTCATCGGAAATGCAGAGTACTTCACCATCCCCTTCCAACTGGAAGAACAGGGCAATATCCTCGCCATAAAGATTTCGGTCTCCGTCCACGCCGGAGCAGCTGCGATACCAGCCGTCTCCCAGCATCACAGACACCTGATTTTCGCCTTCTTCCAGAAGATCTGTCACATCATAGGTCTGGTAGCAAAGTTTCTTCCCATAGGTTCCGGCTCCCGGTGCCAGCACGAAATCTCCCACCCGTCTGCCATTGATACAAGCCTCATAAAGGCCGTGTGCTGTGATATAAAGTCTTGCTTTTTCCGGTTTTTTGCAGGAAAAAGAAGTGCGTAAGCAGCTGGCCGGCTTATGTACATCCGGATCCGTCGTCAATTCCGGATTGATCCATTTTGCACAAAAATCCGATCCTTCCAGAAGGCCCATCTCAAAGAAGGCCTCCTGGCTCCACTCACCCACTTCATTATTTTCATCCCAGAGGCGCACCTGCCAGCTAACGCTCTGACGGCTGCCAAGTTCTGCCTCCAGCGCCGCATTCATTTTATTGCTCTCTACCTTGCCGCTGTTATAGATCTCCTGATCCCCTGAAACTGCTTTCAGTTCGTAAGCGGTCTGGGTAATGCCATCCGCACAATTCCAGGACACATAGGGTCTACGGACATCAATTCCCATAGGTTCTCTCAGCTGCTCTGTACGCAAATTAACTGCTTTCATATTTCCTCCTCCATATACTGTTACTATTTTCTTCGTTCACTTTTCAAAGTGATAAGTATCACATGCTATAGGAAGAGTATAACACCCAAAAAAATATGAATGCATCTTATTTTTTGCTATAATTTCTGATTTTTTAACCTTTTTATCCCACAAAAAGCAAAAGGATTCCTATGCCAGAGCTCAGTCCACCAGCTTCATTCCCATGATGATCTGCTGCTCATCCCGGCCCAGTTCCGTAAATCCGTATTTGCGGTAAAAATTCTGTCCCTGCTCATTGTCTATGGCCACGCCAAACATCACACCGGGCACTCCCTGCTCTTTCAGATGGGCACGCAGCGCATCGATAAGTTTTGTTCCCAGTCCTTTCCGCTGATATGCCGGATCAATGTCAATGTGAAGATGGGCCGGATACTCCGCCGCGTAAGGCCGCATTCCTTCCAGCGTACCGCCGCCGATCATCTTAATGGCAGGGTTGTCTTCCCTGCTGCCGTACTCTCCCATAAATTTCTTCTCATACTCAGTAAAATCTTTGGCGCAGAGCACATATCCCACTGCATGATCATTTTCATCAGCTGCCACAAAGCAGTTTTCCGGCTCCTGTTCCACATAATAGGTGGCATACACCGTAAGCATGGCCTGCTTTACCATTTCATTGCTCATCAGGGGACCGCTTCCGCCTCCAAGACAGATATCTTCCACTGCCGCCTGATCTTTCGAATCATATTTTCTGATCGTACACATATCTTCTTCCTCCTACATGACTTTTTGCACCGTGCCTTCTGTGATGCCGTTCTCATTAAATGCGTCCACCCGGACATAATAGCTGCGACCCTTTACCAGAGCTCCAATGCGCTTTTCTTTTCCGAAGATCATATAACTGTGGTAAAGTTTCTCCGGGGAACTGCCCCAGAGAATATTATATCCCACTGCTGCATCTACAGGAATTTCCGGATCAGAAGTCTCTTCCTTCTCCGGCCAAATGGTCACATCCATATCCAGATCTCCTGCTCTTGTCGCCCGGTATTCCGGTGCCTTGGGCTTTGCGCTGTCTCCTACACCGAAAACCCGAAGACCGGAAATACAGGGATTCTGTCCATATGGCACCTCCAGGATGGTCAGTTTCAGATAACGCACGTCAAAACCTTCCTCCCGCAGATAAAGGTCGTGTGCCAGATCTGTATTTGCCTTGGATTTATCACAGAGGACTTCATAGTGTTCTCCGTCCAAAGATCCCTCCAGCACCCAGCGGGTATACAGTTGTGCTCCTTCAATATAACGATCTCTTCCCGGAGCAAAATCTGCCTTTTCCAACGGAAGTTTTGTCTTATCGTCTGCAAAATTGATCTGTACGGCATGGGTCCGATATACTTTTCCCAGATCCATCAAAATCCACTGCCCCGGATCATTTCCTGCCGCCTGCCACCAGGTTCTCACATTTTCATCAGCTGCCAGGGAGGGTTCATGACCCTCCGTGGCGGAGGATGCTTCCACATTCCTGCCATAACTCAGCAGATACCAGGAAGGATCTGCCCAGGGATCTAACTTTGCCTGCTGCATCGCCATAGGCCAGTCACCGTACCGCTGGTTGCAGAAAAGTTCGCCGTCCTCATCGATTCCTGCAGGCCAAAGGCCGATCCGCCGTTCAAACTGATGGTTCAGACTGATACGCATGGTGGATGCATGCCAGAGATGCCCCTGTTCATCCTCCATGGTAGAACCATGGCCTGCCCCCGGGAAAAATCCGCCGGGCTTAAAGGAATAGGGATTATTGTCAGCCAACACAAATGGTCCCAGGGGCTGATCCGATACATACACACCGTCACTGTAAACATTGAAATGGGTCCCCGGAGCTGCATACTGCAGATAATATTTTCCCCGGAACTTGTTCATCCAGGCGCCCTCGATATATGGTGCATTCCGCAGGATATCCTTCATGATCTCTGCCATTTCCTTGGGAATCATGTTTTCATCTTCGATGCCCCGCTGTCTCAATGCCCCCTGAAACTGTGTCTCCAGTTCCTCCGGGGAAAGGGGAAGAATGGTATTATCTTCCCCGATCCTTTCATATCCCGTTTCAAAGGGATTGCCCCAGATCAGTTCCTTCACATCTCCCAACGGTCTCATGGTCTTCGGGTCCAGTTCCACTCCGTAAATGGGAGTCTTGCAGGAAAGTCCCCAGTAAAAGTAGATCCTGCCGTCGTCATCCGCAAAAACACAGGGATCCGAAAAAGCAAAGGTTCCTTCTATCTTTTCGTAGGGTCCTTCCAAAATATCCTTTGTGCGGTAAAAATGACAGACTTCCTCACTTTCATTTGCACAGATATACACATAATCACCGTACACACAGGCATCCGGAGCATAGCCATAAAGAGGCAGTTCCTCCGGCAACGGATGACGCTCCCAGTGCACCAGATCCTCTGAAACTTGAACATCCAGCGTCATGGATGCAAAGATATAGTATTTTCCCCTGAAAAAGATCATGGAAGGATCTGCCGCTTCCCGGTTGATATCTATGGTCCCGTCCATGGGATTTTTATTGAACTGGTAACGGTACTGTATATTTAAAGGGTTGCATATATACTGTTCCATGGATTTTACTCCTCTCCTGCTAGGATAACACCGGAATTCTGCTTTCTGCCGCCTCTAAGGGATCACCGGAAACCTTTACAACCACTTCATCTCCCGTAGCCAATACCACCGCCTGGCTTCTGCCATAGTAAGTGGCATAACATCCTGCCAGATAATCCTCTGTGGTCTTGGGATTGGCACTTCCGAAAGCCAAAAGTTCACCGCCTTCCACCGTTACGGTAAGCTTCGTATCCTTATTACATTCCACCTGTCCGTTTTCTCCGGTAAGAGAAATATCCAGATACAGAATATCTCCCTTCTTTACAGCGGATTCTTCCGGTGTGATGGAGATCATGGTCTTTCCTTCTGCGGAACGAAGACTGCTCTCGGAAACAGCATTGCCACTCTCATCATATGCTACAGCACGGCACTCACCGGATTCATATGCTGTCATAAATACTGCCTTTTTATCTTCCGGTTTCTGTCTGCCCACAGACTTTCCGTTTACAAACAGCTCCACTTCACAGGCATCGGTATAAACTTCCACTTCCGCATCATTGCCGTCACATCCCTGATAAGACCAGTATGGCAGTGCGTTGCTGCCTCTCCAGATGGCACGGTTGGCTTCCAGTCCCGGATGATTTACCGGGCATACACCGATATAGGGGGTCTTTCTTGCGCCCCAGACAACAGCTGCCGCTCCGGCCTCCGCTGTATCATTTCCCAGAAGGTCAATAGCACCGGCATCGGAAAGCAGCCATGGGTAGGGTTTTTCAAAGCTGCGGTCCTCAGGATCATAAGACCAGGAAGCGATTCCCACTTCACCAAGATAATCCCAGGCGGTCCACATAAAGTCACCGATCACATGAGGATACTTCTCCACCAGCGGCCAGGTTTTCGCCAGTTCATAGGTGTAAGTCTCACTTCCCACCAGAACCCGGTCCGGATGAAGCTCTGCTTCCATTTCGTAACGGCTGACTGCGTAGTTGTATCCTGCAATATCCAAAAGATCCAGCACCGGTGATGCAAATTTATCTGCTGCCGGTGTAGCTGCTGCCATCGTCATCCGATTTCCCATTTCCGATACCATCTTATTGTAAGCGGTACTGTTCATCTCGGTGGTATCCGGAGCCATCATGGCAGATACATCTCTCTCTTCCTTCTTTTCCTCTCCTTCCGGTTTTGCTGCAGCGGAATCCCCTCCGGCTGCTGCTGCCATCTGAGCCATAATCTCCGGATGATCTTCTAATGCTGCCATCAGAAGCAGTGTCAGGTTAATGCCGGCTGTTACCGGTCTTGTGTCATCTTCTTCATGGAATTTTTCCACCAGTTTTTCTGCCAGAGCAACACCCTCTGTCTTTGCCGGCTCTGTCACTTCATTACCGATGGAATACATGATCACGGAAGGATGGTTGTAATCCTTCGCCACCATGGAGCAGATATCCTCTTCATAATGAGTTGGGAAATCTGCTGCATAATCGTAAGGGCTCTTTGCCTTATCCCACATATCCCAGGCTTCATCCATTACATAGATACCCAGGGCATCGCAGGCATCCAGCGCTGCTTTACACATGGGATTATGGGAAGATCGGATGGCATTGAATCCGAATTCCTTCATCCGTTTCATTCTGCGCCACTCTGATTTTTCATAACTTCTGGCTCCCAGGATTCCGTTGTCATGGTGCATACATCCGCCCTTCAGCAGAACAGATCTCCCATTTACAAAAAATCCTTCTTTTGACCAAGACAGGGTACGGATACCAAAGGTGGTCTTCTCCTGATCCACAACAACGCCCTCCACTGTGGCAGTTACTTCACAGCGATAGAGATAAGGATGTTCATCATCCCAAAGTTTTGCTTCCAAAAGATCGATGACTGCATGTTCTCCTGATGCTTCCGCAATTTTTTCTTCTCCGTCAAAGATGCTGATGTTTACCTCTGCTGCATCTGCTGCCGGTGCCATCTCCACATCCACTGCGATCTGTGCCTTACCCACAGGCTGTGCATCTGCTTTGCCTTCTGCCGGATCCACCGTCTTG
Source organism: uncultured Pseudobutyrivibrio sp. (assembly GCA_945946605.1). Classification (GTDB taxonomy): domain Bacteria; phylum Bacillota; class Clostridia; order Lachnospirales; family Lachnospiraceae; genus Pullilachnospira_A. The sequence continues at coordinate 16,860 of CAMEWP010000022.1, forward strand.
GTTGTCACCCGGATACCATCCGGTGCAATATGGGTTTTAGCCCCCACCAAAAGCCATACAGGGCGATAGATTCCTGCGCCGGTATACCAGCGGCTGTTGGGGAGTTTGGAGTTATCTGCTTCCACTGTCAGCACGTTTTCCTCTCCATAGCGCAGTCCTTCCAACGGGATCCGAAACAGGGTATATCCATAGCGGCATCCGCCGATCTCTTTTCCGTTTAAACATACCCGTGCAGAAGGATAAACTCCTTCAAATTCCAGGATCACATCCTGATCTTTCCACTCTGCAGGTGCAAGGAAGGTCTTCTCATATTCATAGCATCCCCCAAGGAAATATGCTCCGCCCTTTCCGGAAGGTGCATCCGCATTTCTTCCCTGCTGCTGCATTGCATCATGAGGCAGCAGTACCGGCGCCTTTTCTTTTCCGCTCTCGCCAAAACTCCACCCCTCATTAAACTGTAATCTTTCCATTTCTTTTACTCCATTCTGTCATATTTTTGTTAGCCTAATTTGAAAAATGCCATTGCAGGTTCTCCCCGCAATGGCATATTCCCTATGGATGAGAAACTATTTTGTATACTTCTCGTAAATCTTGGAGATGGATTCTACATCATAGCCATTGATCTTCTCTACATATTCATCCCAGCCGCCAAGGCCTTCCTTGATCAGCTTCGGTACTTCCTGTCCGATATAATCCTGCAAGGTGTTGTTTACCTTAGCGTAAGCTTTGTTCTCGTCGTTTGTAAACAGGGAACCGTAATTCAATGTAACATCTGCTGTATTGGTGTAGAAGTTCCATTTCTGCAGTGCATCTGAAAGAACCTTAGGCTCACCTCTATCCACAGTATATCCCAGACCCTGATCTACGCCGTAGGTGGTGATACCTACTGCCAGACGGCCGAAGGTGATACATCCAGTCATATCAGCACTGGTATCATAGTTCATCTTGTAAACGGTATTGCCGTCTTCATCCTCTAACAGCTCATATGCTCCATCAATATTGTTCTTTTCATACAGGTTGTTGTTGATCTCAGCACTTGCCAGCTGCTCTTTGGACAGGCCCAGTTTTCTGGTAGCTGCACCATCCTGGGTATACAGCCAGTTAAAGAAGGTGAACAGAGTCTCCAGATCCTTATCCTTTGCCTTCTCGGTAATGGCGATCTGTCCGTCAATTCGTCCGCCCTGGAACAATCCGTCGGGATCATGATACATCTGATCATCGGATCCGTATACATCATTTACAGGCAGCGGACATCCCATGCAGTATGCATCCTTTGCATCTTCCTCGTTCAGGCAGGTGATACGGATTCCATCACCAAGGTTTGCAGTATAGCCGATCCACAGACCAACTTTACCGGTGGTGAAACCGTTCATGTTGATAGCGTAGAAGGGATCTGCTCCTCTTTCTGTGAAGGCCTTATCCAGCCATCCCTTTTCATACCAGTTGTTCATAGCTTCCAGATAGGTCTTGAAGTTCTCGGAAGTACCGCTGTAGGTTACATTACCTTCCATGTCTTTAGCCCAGGTTCCGTTTCCGCCACCGAAAGAAGAAACCAGATCTCCTGTTGCTAAGAAACCACTGTAGTAAACGGTGGTGCAGTATGCATCCTTATCTTCTTTCCATCCACGCTCATCAATGGCTTTCTGGAATCCTTCAAACATCCACTCCCAGTCGCTGATGGTGTAAGGATAATCTCTGCCGCTGGGGAAGATGACATTATCTTCATAATTGTTGGAAGGATCATCTCCGCCATCATTGATTACCTTAAACGTGGTTACATCATTTGCTTTCCAGCCTTCTAAGTTGTTCTGAGCCTTTGCCTCAGAAAGCGGTGTTACTGCCGGATGACCATTTTCTTTCACATAGTCACTTTCCAGATCCCACACATAATCGGTAGGCTCGCAGTATTTTACAACCCAGTCACGACGGTAAATATAACCATCCCATGGAACAGCATTGCCATCACAAATGGCAGCCATGGAATAATAATGATAATTGCCGTCTTCATCCGCATATCTTACCTTCTCGGAAACATCCGGATTCTTCTCTAAGAAATCCACATAGTTGGGGCAGTATTTCTCGACATAATCGGTGAGCTCTATTGTGATGCCGTCCTCATACAATGTCTTGGCATTGTCACTGGATACACACAGATCGATGATATCGGTGTACTCTCCGGTTCCCATCATGGTGTTAAAGTTATCACTCTCAGATCCTGCGATAGGTGCCTGGAATTCAAATTTCAGTGAATTTCCCTTGCCGTCCTTGGCAATGGTGTGATTCTCCACATCCCATGTCTGCTGATTCAGCCACTCTACTGCCGGGTTGTCCTCATACACATCATACAGTCCGTTTCCATCGATGGTGTAGATCCACCAGGAAAAAGTATCATCTTTACCTGAGGACTTGTCGCCGCATCCTGTTACAGCCAGCATGGAAAATGCTGTCACT
>CAMEWP010000023.1 GCA_945946605.1 uncultured Pseudobutyrivibrio sp.
CAGATCTGATAGATCGTATTGGAAAACAATACTAAAACAATGGGCCATATGTAGTCAAACATGTCATTTATCCCCCTCTTCCTTTGTCAAATTTTTTACCCATATATTTTTCCTGTAATGAGGATAGATGAAAGGAAGTTTCACGATCTCATCCGCACACATAAGGACATATACCACCATCACCGGCCAGTCAAAGACAAAAGTTCCCAACAGTGCCAGTGGCAGCGCAAAACACCAGGACGCCACCAGGACACTTACTGCATCATATTGGGAATCCCCACCGGCTGGGAAAATACCGCAGACAACGATGGTGTTGATGGAATACGCAAATACATACACAGCACTGAAAAGCAGCATATAAACCAGATACTCTTTTGCGGTCTCCGTCAAAATAAAGAAATTTACCGCAATGGGAATCAGTGCCAGCAATAACACCGTATGTATGCCCCCAACAGCAAAAGAGATGTGACAGAATTTTCTTCCATAAGCCTTTGCCTTATCAAAAAGATCCTGTCCCAATAGCTTTCCGATCATAATCCCGGCACCGGCGGAAACACCTTTGCAGACACAGGTAATGATCTCCTGTGCAACAGATGTAATGGAGGCTGCCGCAGTGGCATCAGATCCCAGATGCCCCATAATAAGGGAATGCAATGAAAAACCAACGCCCCAGGCAAGTCCGCTGGCAAGCATGGGCAGTGCAATCTTTACCATATCCCTGTTGATCTCTTTGGAATGCCACATGAGGCCTTCCCTGTCCATCCGAACGCTTTCTCCCCGATAGGATTCCGCCACACACCAAACAAGTGCCGCCAGCTCCACAAATACGGTAGAATATGCCGATCCATTTGCGCCAAAGCCCTGCCAACGGCCGATGCCGTAGATCAAAAAGATATCCAGGGTCATATCAGTGATCAGGGAAAAAACAGAAATCATAACACTCTTTTTTGCTTTTCCCTCAAGTTTCATAATGGTCTGATAGCACTGAGTGATGCCAACAAACAAATAGGAAGGTGCCACCGCACGAAGATAAGATGCCCCAATATCCATGAGTTCTTTGTCCGGCGTATAGATCCGCATCAGCAGCTCCGGTGTAAACTACGCCAGAAGAAAGAAAATGACAGTGATGGTCAGAGTCCATTTGCTCATCTGACAGAAGATATTCTTTACCATCTTCTTATCGTTTTTGCCCCAATACTGGGATAACAGGACACCGCCTGCGCCTACCACCGCATAAACGAACAGGTTCATGATAAAAACGATCTGATTTGCCAGAGAAACAGATGCCACCGCATCCTGGGAAAGTCTCCCAAGCATGATGGCATCTGTGGCACCGATCAACGCGATCAGCAGATTTTGTAAACCAATAGGGACGGCGAGAGAAAACATCTCCTTATAAAACTCTTTCTTTTCCGTCGAACTCATCTTGTATTCCATCTGTTTTCTGCTCCAACCCTTCTGTTTTATTTGTCACTTCATGGACAAAATTCTTATTCCTTATTTACGATGTATTTTATCATGTTGATGTCTTTTTTCATAGTCCTCAGTGATGGGGGCACAGCACAGATCCACCGCCATATCCATTTCCTTGCGGGATTTTGCACGACGGACACTGCTTACTGTCTCGCTGAGCACCCTATAATTCAAGCGGGTTCCTTCCGAATCACACTCATAGTTGAAAGCTCTTCCGGCATCAATGCCAAATCTCCCCGCCACTTTTACCGCATCCATATTTGCCCCAAGGAAAATAAATTCCCATCCATAGCGTTCCTTCTGACGCTCCACCATTTTCTTTACCTGATCATAGGAATATCTGCGACTGGCATTCTCCATTCCATCTGTGGTGATGATAAATAAGGTCTTCTCCGGCCGGTCCTCTTCCCTGGCGTATTTATGAACATTTCCTATATGATGAATGGCGCCGCCCACCGCATCCAGAAGTGCCGTACAGCCTCTGACATAATACTGGCTGTCATTCATGGGCTCGATCTTCTTCACATTTACCCTGTCATACAATACCTCTGTAGTGTCATCAAACAGAATGGTGGAAATATAGGCTTCGCCTTCTTCCTTCCGCTGCTTTTCTATCATGGAATTAAAGCCACCAATGGTATCCGCTTCCAGTCCGCTCATAGAACCGCTTCTGTCTAAAATAAATACTACTTCTGTTAATCCTTTACGCATAATGAATCCTCCTTCAACAATCTGTGGTTTTCTTGTTTCTGAGGTCATTATAGCAGGCAGGATAAAAAAACAGGTCGCCATGGCAGCGACCCGGTTTTTATGCGATCACACAGGGGATTCCATACTCTTCCAGCTGGATATCCAGTTCGATCATGTCATAGATTTCATTTTCGATAAAATAGGAAAAGATCACATCCCTCATGTCACAGGGGGATAATGCGTATCCGGCCCTTGCCAGCAGGTCCTTCGTTTCATCCAGATTCAGTTTTGCTCCAATACACAGGCAGAGGCAGGTCAGTTTCTGGGGATGATAGGTGGGATCATTCTTGATCTTGGCAAATAACTTTTTGTCCACGATGGCCCTCTTATAGACTTCCACATTGGTCATGCCTTTTTCTGCTATCAGATACAGCAAATATTCTGAAAATGTATCCGCCAGATGCGCCTTTCTTTCATCCAGTTTCCTTTTCAGCTCATCAAAATCCTCTTCATAACTCTCATAGGATTCCGAAGACTCGCCAATGGAGTCCTCCTCCAGCGGCATTTGACGCAGGGGGGCTTCCATCCTTGGCAGGGCACTGGCCATCCTGGGATTTTTGTTTTTCAGGCGGCGCTCCATGGCGTTGCGTTCTCTTACGTGTTTTCCGTAACCCGCATCCTTTGGCATAACAGAGCCAAAATACTTGTCCTGATACTCTTCTTCCCGTTTTTCCAGAACATAATGATGATCTATGTAGGCTTCCAGATCAGGGTACAGTTTTTCACCCAGCATCACCGATTTTGTATCAAACACCACCAGATATATGTCCATATCATGATCAAAGAGGAACTCGTAGATCTCGTCTAAGGCAATCCGCATTCCTTCTTCCTTGGGATATCCAAATCCGCCGGTGGAAAGCAGGGGAAAGGCGATGGATTTTATATGATGTTCCTTTGCCAGGGCAAGGCTTTTTCTGTAGCAGGAACGAAGCTTATCTTCTTCCCCCTTCCCGCCGCCCTCATACATGGGACTGACTGCATGAATGATATATTTTGCAGGCAGCCGAAATCCCGGCGTAAGAAATACTTCGCCTTCCTCCACAGCGCCGATATGCTCTTTTCTGTATCGCAGCAATTCATCATACCCGGCAGCCGCATAAACCGCCTGGTCGCATCCGGTTCCAACGGCAACCTGACTGTTGGCCGGATTCACAATTGCTTCCGTCTGCATTTTTACAATATCATTTCGAACGATCTTAAATGACATATTATTTCCTCTCAAACACAAACTCCGTATCACTGGACAGATCATCACAATAAATATATCCCAGTCTTTGGAAATTTTTGATTTCTTCCGGGTCTACGATGTTATTTTCAGCCATAAAACGAACCATTTCCCCTCTTGCCATCTTGACATAGGTTCCTTTTGTAACAAATTTATTCCCTGATCTTTCCCCAAAGGTAATGGTTATGTATTGATCAGATGGCTGCAGATACTTCTCCACGCATTTTGCATACTCCTTGGAGGCCAGATTAATGATAATGCCGGAATCATCCCTGACTTCATCGTAAAGGCGCAGCCCCCACAGATCGTATAAATCCCTATGTCCGCCGATAGTTGCTTTCGCCTGCATTTCCAGACGATAAGGAGTCACACCGTCCATAGGCCGGAGCACGCCATAAAATCCGGAGAGAATCCTCAGATGTTCCTGCACATAATCCAACTGCTCATATGTAAATACCCCCGGAGCCATATACTGATAGGCAATCCCTTCATAGGAAAGGATTGCCGGTGTCAGTCTTTTATAAAGATCCATCTGCTCCAGGCGCCCACGGTTCTGCTCCGCAATTTTATCATTGCATTTCCATAACGTTTGCAGATCAGCCGGTGACTGGGATCTGAGCCAGGATAATATTTCCTCTGTCTGCTTTATGAATACAGGCATCCCCTGCACGGGAAGGGAATCGGTATCCACATTCATCTTTTTCGCAGGTGAAATTATGATGCGCATTACAATTCTCCCAGCATTTTTTCCGGGTCTTCAGCAGCTTTCACCTTATCATTTGCCTTGATAATGATACCCTCTTCATCGATAAGATAGGTGGTCCGAACCACTCCCATGGAAACCTTGCCATAGTTTTTCTTCTCTTTCCAGACATCATAGGCTTCAATGACCTTGCGCTCCGGATCTGCAAGAAGGGTAAATGCCAGGCCATACTTTTCCTCAAATTTCTTATGAGATGCAACACTGTCCTTGCTCACTCCAAGAACCACGGCCCCCTTCTCCGTAAACTGGGGATATTTCTCAGAAAATCCGCAGGCCTGCTTGGTGCAGCCGGGTGTATTGTCCCTGGGATAGAAATAGAGGATGACCTTCTTTCCCCTGTATTCCTCAAGTGTATGCATCACGCCGTTCTGATCCGGCAATTCAAATGCCGGTGCTTTCGTTCCTACTTCTAACATCGCTTTCTTCTCCTTCTTTCTTTTCTTTTATTCCATCGGGTTGTGATCTCTATTATATCCATTATCAGGCGCAGTGCCAACAGAAATTGTCAACGCCTTTTCATCCACCGAAAAATTTCATACTTTATTCAAACCGGATATGTAGAATTTTTAACATTTTTATATTATAATGTCGTTGTAAGTAGAAATACTGCGAATACAAAAAAGAAGGTTTGGTGAAAACATGGCTTCCGAATATGTATCATATGCATTGATTGAAATGTGGTTAATCGCACTGGCATATATGATATATAAAAAATCCAGTGATAATATCGGTTCAGAATATGAAGTAAAGAGATTCAAAAGTATCATTCTCTCTTTTGAAGTCACACTGTGCACAGACATTTTGTGGGCATTTACGGAAGCACAGATCCTCCAACCACCCAAATTATTGAATGCATCCATTAACAGTATTTCCCTTTGTGCAGTTGCTGTCGGATGCTATTATTGGTTTGATTATGTTCTTAATCGTTCAAGAAACGAAAAATTCGACTACAGGCTCAAACATATTTTGCTGAAACTCCCTTTATATATCACGGTATCCCTCAATTTACTCTCCATTGTTACGGAGTGGGTTTTCAAAATTGACGAGAACGGTCACTATACACGCGGGCCTTTATTTCCCGCGCAGATTTTCGGAACTTATTTTTACCTGATTGGTGCAACCATCATTGCATTGGCAAAAATGTACAAGTCCCGTTCAAAGACAGAGAAAACGGAGTACTTTTTATATAGCCTGTATCTTTTACCGACATTGATATCCGGCTTTTTGGAAGATTACTTTCCCGGTACTCCCATTCTTTATATGAGCATGTTCTCGATCATATTTTTTATATTTGTTACCATTCAGGACTCACAGATTTTTACCGATGCATTAACCGGATTAAATAATCGAAGAAGACTGGAGCAATATTTACCTGAATTGCAAGGGAGTCTGCAGGACAACAAGGCCTTTTTTGTTTTTATGATCGATGTAGATCACTTTAAGCTCATCAACGATGTATATGGGCATATCGAAGGTGATTTTGCCTTAAAAATTGTAGCAGACACCCTCAAAAAAACATCACAGCAGTTGGGTGGTTTCACAGCACGATATGGCGGAGATGAATTTTTTTATGTACTGTCTGATAAAGGGATCAACCCCGATAGAATAAAAAGCATTATCAGAACAAATCTTGAAGATATACGTCTCCAGGAACAATGTGACAAAACATATCCTTTGTCAGTAAGTATTGGGTACAGTAAGTTCTCAAATATGTCGGAATCAGATATTTTTCATGCGCTTTCCCATGCGGACGACTGGCTTTACAACGACAAGGCAAAATCCACCAACAACCAATAAAAGCAGCATTTTTAATAAGGGCGGTTTAGTACAACCGCCCTTATCTGTTACAATACTTTCTTCAAAATTTCCGGTGTTTCTTCCTGGGGGATTACACGATGATAATAGAATCCCTGTATGAAATCACATTCTGTATTACAAATCAGTTCATTTTGCTGCTGCGTTTCTATTCCTTCACAGATCACCTTCATGTTCATGCTGTGACCCATTGATATCATTCCGTCTAAAAGTTTTTTCCCGTTTGGCGTGTCCGCTCCGTACAGGATCTTTTTATCAATCTTAATATAGTCGAAATGATAATCACACAAATTGGAAAAGGACGTGTAGCCGTCTCCAAAGTCATCCAACGCAATCAGAAATCCTGCTTTTTTGCATTCAATGATATTGTGGACAACATTTTCTTTGTTTTTTGCCTCGATATCTTCTGTGATTTCTATGATCAACCGGGAATGGTCAAAGCTATATCGGGATGAAATCTCAGTAATTCGAGCCATAAAGTCATCATCGGAAATGGTAAGTCTCGTAAAGTTACACGAAAGGATAAGGGAGGCAAATCTGGTACTGCTCCAATTCTCAAGCTGTCTGCATACTTCTTCAAAAATATAGAAGTCAAGTTCCTTGATGCTTCCCAGTTCTTCCATAATGCCAATATAATGACCTGGTAAAAGCAGTCCTTTCTGTGGGTGCTGCCAGCGGGACAGCGCTTCCGCTCCGAAGATTTCCTTCGTTGTTTTATCAACAATAAACTGCATATACATCTTAAATTCCCGATTCTTAAAGGCCGCTGTGATTTGCTTTTGCAGTTCCGCCTCTTCTTCGGTCTTTTGGAGTAAACTCTCGTTGCTAAAGGAAAAGGATAATCCTTTTTCCACCGCATGCAGATAGCCCTGCTGGGCGTTAAACAGAACCGTTTCACAACTTCGATCACTTTGTTCCAACGAATAAACACCTGCAGAGAAGTTTATTTCATAATCACGGCTATATTTTTTGCCATAGGAATTTAAGTGTTCCAACAGCTGCCGGGTTCGTTCCTGTGCCTCTTCCGTATTGCTGCTTTGAAATGCCACGGCAAAACCACCGCCGGTAATACGTGCCACAATATCAGTATCAGCTGCATTCTGAGTCAAAACATCAGCGGCGTAACGCAGAATATTTTCGGACTCCTCTTTTCCGTAATATTTATTGCAATATTCGATATCAAAACCAAGATAGGCCACATAATACAAAATTCTCGCATTGTCTGATATCGAATTGTCAAAATAATGCGTGAAATACACTTTATTACCGATCCCCGTTACCGGATCCAGCATTTTGTCCTGTTCTCCGCGTTTCTTATTTTTATAAAGTTTTACAGAAAGAAAAATTGAGAGAATAAACAATAAAATGCAAAGCAACACCACTGCCCAAAGCACCCATTTAGGGAACTGCCCTTCTTTCTGTTCCTTAGCGCAGGATACCGCCAGTTCGGTCAATTCGCTGTCCGAAATATCCTCCACTGCAGAGCACACCGCTTCCGTCAAATCCTCGGAAGCAATCTGGGTAAATCCCAGGCAGATCTGCTGTTCCTTCCCATCAATGGGAACAGAAAGGACCACCTGTTCACCGGACAGAAACTCCGACATATTTTCTTCTTCCGGACAATATGCCGATATCATCTCCACCTGCTTGTTCTTTGCCAGGCGCTCTCTCCGATCTACCCTTCCGCTGCAAATATAGGTAAAACTTTTTCCGGTTTTCTCCGAAACAATTTTCAGAACTTCCGGCAGAATACCCTCATAACTTTCAGTCTCCACATTGTAGTATTCCACCGGGTAGAAATCCGGATTTCCGGCAACATAAACGGTATCTGCATCACCGGCGGATTCCGACGTGAATAAGACCTCTGCGGAAGCAGAGACGGAAGTGGCCACCAATGTTATGCCTGCAAGCAATGTGATCCATATTTTCTTTTTCCGCATAAGTGCATCTCCTTTTCTTTAAGATGATTCTTCCTGAATATACTGGCGGATTGGCTTTCCGGTCATTCTGGCGATTCTCCGAATCAGGCTGGAATAATAATTTATGCCTGCTTCCTGCACAAATAAATTGTAGGATGAAGTACGCACATTACGATCATCACCTGCCAGCAAAACAGAGTATCCGCAGCGCATCCATACCCGGTCTGACGCTGCAGAACGCTTTGAATACGGATAAGCCATTGCCACTGTGCCACTTCCTGTTATTTTTTTCAGTTTGGTGTCCATCATCCGATAATCTTTATTGGCGCTCTGAAAAAAGGTATCTTCCGATTCATTCTCTGCAATATTCGCTCCCTGATGCCCCTCATAATCATATCGGTGCTTGGTATAGGTATGGCTGACGATTTCTATGGCGCCGGAGTCAGACATTTCACCAATCTCATCCCATGTACAGTAGGGCGCCACATCATTTGTCCGGTTTTCCGGGTCCTGGGTTGCCTTATCGATTTCTTCTCCAATAACTGACAAAACTGCCGTCATCTGATACTTTTGGAGCAGAGGCCATGCGTTTTTATATACCCCGTATTTCCCATCATCTATGGTCAGCATTACCGGTTTTGAAGGCAAAGTCCCTGTTCCCTTCAGCCATGCGGTAAGCTGTGCTGTGGTAATGGTAGTATAACCATTATCCCGCAGCCAGATGAGATCGTTTTCAAATTCATCTTTCCAAATGGCATATTCATCAAAGGCAACACCACTGTCCAGATCTTCCTGTGTAACAAATTCATGATACATAAAGGTCAGAAATCCGGAAACCGGGCGGGCATTTGTGCCTAAGATCACCGGTTCCGACAAACATCCTTCTACTATGTCTGCCACCGGCTGTATGCGATAATAACATCCGGTTCCGCCATTTAACGTTGTATCATAATATACATTTTCATAGCTGCGTCCGATTGGAACATATTCTCCGTTGGCAGAGGAAGAACGATAAACCACATAATCCTGGGTATTGGTTTCGCTCTCAAACAATATGGCGGCCGTATCTTTATCCAGCCGTGTGACAGAGTTAATCTTACACTCGCCCACAAGGGTTGCCGCCTCAGACTTTGCGGTTTCTGTCTGAATGCCGTCTTTTTCCATTACGGCACTGATGCAAAAGCGGGTATACTTCCCATCATTATGCACTAAATATTGGCAATCTTTTGTTTCTGTCACCAGCTCCCAATCCTGTTCACCGAAGGCCCCATACAAACGATATGCTTCTGCCGACATTTCATTCCATTGAATTTCTATATCCATTTTGCTCAGCATTTTTACTGACATGATGATCGGAGAATCAGGAATATCAATTCCCGCAGATTCTTTCCCCTCTGAGAGTTTGCCGTCGCTGATGGCACAAACCTTATAGAAATAAGTCGTACCGGGAACAACATGATCATCCGTATAGCTGCAGGAATTGGTGTCATCAAGGAATTTGTATTCCGCATCGGATGATGATTTTTTTAATACGCGGTAGGAATCTGCAGCTTCAACCGCCGTCCAGGTCACCGTTATGTTGCCACCGGATACCGTTGCCGTAACCTTGGCCGGGGAAGCAATGGTTTTCCCACAACCGGTAAACAACGTCAATATCAGTCTGATACAGAGGGCCAGACACAAAAAACTTCTGCTTATCCGATTTTTCCCCCGGGCAAAACTATACATTAGTGTTTTCCTCTTTATCAGATCCCTCATCCTCATAATTCGAGACTCCCTCCGCAAGCTCAGAAAGCTGTTTTGCATCCTTCGTCAGTTCTTCATCCATGGTTTCAAGCAACTGTCGAATCTCATTTTGAATCACATTGATGCTTTTCTGATATGTGTGAATTCTGGCAATTTCAGCGTCACTGCGGGCCTTATTTTCCGCTCTGAGTTTTTGATTTTCTGCCTCTGCTTTCGTATGTAACTGATCCGCAAAGGTTTTTGCATCCAACAGGATGGCTGCCACTTCGTCATGGTTATTGCGCAGATGTTCATTTTCCTTTTCCAGCTGCGCAATTCTTTCCCTCAGCTCCTGCTGCATCTTATCTTTTTCCGCATAGACATCGGTAATTTTTTTTGAATATTCCTCGTTGATCCGGGCAATATATTCACAGACACTTGTCTTGGAATACCCGAAGAAACTGCTCTTTAATGTTGTTGTCTCCATCACAAATCCCCCTGTTTATTTTAAATCTATTTTTTTACGTTCAATTCGTCCCCACTGCATTTTCCGCTTTCGGTAACCGAAGAAAGCAGTAAAACGAACAAAGGCCAGTACAAATCGCAGAAACGAAACCTCGAAGAAACACAGCAAAATGGCTTTTAAAACATCCGAAACGGATATCTTAAGATCTATGGTCTGTATCCTTGCAAAAAATGCGGTCAGTGAAAGCACCGAACTGTAAATCGCATAAATAAGGAAAAACAAAATCATAAATGGCACATTGATCAGATCAACGGCAAAAGCCAGCACCATGGTCAGCACACCAAAAACCTCAATGAAAGGCGACAGCAGCTCATACAATAAAAAATACAGGTAAGAAATAAAACTGACTGCGCCGTACTTCAGGTTAAAAAACATACTTCGATGCTTAATCATGCTTTGGAATAAGCCGATATGCCATCGTCTTCTTTGTTTGCACAGGTCCCCCAATTTCTCCGGCACCTGGGTCCAACAGATGGCATCGGTAGCGTAACGAATGAGGTACGGTATTTCATTGGTGACACAATACTCGTGCAGTTTTACCACCAATTCCATATCTTCTCCCATGGTTGTATGGTCATATCCGCCTGCTGCAATCACCGTTTCCTTTTTAAACAGACCAAAGGCACCTGATATGATCAGGGAACCGTTAAATTTATCAAATAAGATCCGGGATGCCAGAAAGGATCGATCGTATTCCAGCACCTGCATACAGGCGAGGATATTGCGGGGAAGCTGATAATGCTTCACTCTGCCGTTTTCCAGCTGCACATTGTTGGAAGCACGAACCGTTCCTCCAACGGCCACCACATTGTCATTTTCCAGCACAGGCCGCACGATCTTTTGCAGAGAATCGTACTGTAACACTGAGTCTGCATCCATACAGATAAAGTAGGGATATCTTGCAGCATTAATGCCCATATTCAGTGAATCGGCCTTTCCGCCGTTTTTCTTTCGAATGAGTGTCAGCGGCACCTTTTGCGCCGTTGATTCGTAGACAAATTCCTCCGGCTGGCATTCAATCTGCCGACGGATGGGCCTGCGTATCAAATGCATATCAAAGGCTTCAATAAGTTTTTGGGATGTTGTATCTTTAGACCCGTCATCCACCACAATAATTTCATATGACCGGTAATCCAATGCCAAAAGGGAACGGACGGTTTCCACAACCGTTACTTCCTCGTTATAGGCGGGAACAACAATTGTGATAGGAACATAGTAATCATGAAACAGCGTATTTTTCAGTTTTTCCTGTCTACGTTTGCGGTAAAGAGAAGACGAACCTACCACCACCGCCAAAAACAAAAAAGTGGAATAGCCGATGAGATAAATTACAAAGAAAACACCGACACCGTCTAAAAATGTCTTAATGATATCCATAATGCCGTCTGTCATACATTCACCGCCTCTCTCTGTTTTTCCTCTCTCTGTTTTGCTTTTTTCTGGTCCAACCGGTATTGCAGGATCTCCCGGGCATAGCGATCATTTCCGTCAAACACATCGATCAGATCCGTATAAGAAAGCCCGAACTCTTCCAGGCTCGAAGATGCATTAAATCGTATGTACCAGTTTGAACTGTTCAAATTCCGTTTCAATATTTCCGTTGCCCGATCAGATGGATAAATTGCCAGGGCAGAGGATGCAATGGCCGAGTATTCCCACCTCAATCCCTGCGTATTTTCCGCAAATTCCAAAAGGTAAGGATAGGCAGGCTCATAATAATACCTGCCGAAATAACGGATACAGGAGAAACGAATCTCATCATCCTGTGATTTGTCACTTAACAACTGCATGACTTCCTCACAGCGTCGGTCAGTGCTGAAACGGAAATAATTTAAGATCGTTACCTTCATTTGAGTAGAAAAATGATCGAATTCCTCCCACAACGCTTCGGATAACTTTTCCTGGTCTCCGGTAAAGGTCAGTAGTCCGTCCGTCAGAAGTTTGGCGTGATGAAAGTTTTCACCGGAATCAATGATCTTTAACGCACGAATCACACAATCACAGTCCCCGGTGCTGTAGATTGCCTGTAAAGCATTTTCCCTGCAATACAGACTCGGCTCATGGAGTAATTCCATCAGTGTATCCACAATAATACCGAATGAGGTATTTTGCAAAATTCCGAACCGCTTGATCACATATGGAAAATAAGCGGCCCGAATCTCATCCTTTTTTCGGTATTCCATGGAAAGGTAAACAAAAACAGGATAAATAGCAGAAAGATACTGCTTCACCGCATCCGGATCCTCTTCAAACAATCGTTCCATGGTTTCATCCAGCGCCGTCAGGTTTCCTGTTTTCTTCAGGGTTTTGCGAAGATAGGCCTTGTGCTTGTCGTCCGGCTGCTTCCCCTGTTTCATCTGCTGGATCTGTTCCGTAATCTTTTTTTCAAATTCTTTGCTTTTTTTACTGATTTTCGTGTCGTTATGCTGAAAGGCAAAAATACAAATACAGTTAAACACAATCATGCTGGTGCATATGGCAAGATACGCAAAAATTAAAGTTTCGACATTCAATGCATTTTCACCACCTTTTATCCGTTATTCTTCCGCCCATATGGACTGTAACATATAATATGAGGTTTTCAAGCGCTCATGATATGTCACTTTATTTTTCCAACCCTTCAGTGCAAAGGGAGAGAGTTCGATCCTCCCTGCTGTGTCCTGCGAACCCACACCCACATACATTTCATCGATGGTAATGTAATCGACACCATAATTGTTATCATAATAGTCATCGTGAATTTCCATTCTGGATGGATCGGCAAAGTTTAAAAGCTGCCAGGGCAATTTGATCTCGATATAATCTCCCTCTGCAATAAAATCGGCCAGGGAATTGAAATCCGGGCTTTCCGGGTTCGCATTCCCGTAGGTTAAAAGGCCGGTTTCAAAGGTCTCTGCTGTCGCAGTTTGGTCATTATAAATCAGTGGAGTAGCAGTCTGCAGAATCATATCAATATTCACAAACAGAGGGGAATCCTGGTCAGGTTGATTTTCTTTCACATAAGTGTCAAAATCCCATACATTCTGTGAATACGTAGATCGAAGCGCCTCATATCGCTCCTGCACCTGAAGCCGACTGTTCGTTTTTCCATTTAGCACAATCAGAAAATCAGCAGCACGGTCAAACAGCATATCATAGTTTTCGCAATAGTTACTGCCTGATTTTGGAGTGGTGTCAATGGGAATATACAGCGTTTCCTCTTCAAATTCCAAACCAGGTTTATGTATCATAAAATAGACAAACTTTTCGTCATATTTCATGGACAGTTCCATCTCATCTGTACTGGAAACAAGATCTTCCCTGGTCCACTCTGAAACATCACCGTCCACATAACAAACGGATTGTTCCTTACCCGGATCAAAGGACAAAAGCCCAAAATACTGCTCATTTGTCTGGTAATCCGACCAATAGGGTGTGCGTTTCAGATCCACCGCATACATGGTATTCCATGTTCGTTTAAACCATTCATCCTGCCAGGAGAAAACGCAGCTTCCGGCACAGCCTGCCTCCATGATATCTTCGTAACAGTCGATGAGCGCCTGCCCCTGTTCTTCTTCAGACATATTACCCTGATTACGTCCGGTGTTCTGATCTTTCTGTGCCATGCCCCGACCGGTGGAAACACCGAATTCAGAGATCACAACCGGCATGGTATGATGGTTTGTTAGCATGTTCAGGTAAGCTTTATAAGTATTGGTTGTTCCTTCTTCCGTCAGCATTTCATTGATATCAATTCCAAAAGAGCTCCAATCATCAACATAATTCATGTAATCCGGATAATAGGGATAGACATGATACGAAGCAAACTGTCCGGAAATAAAATTTTCCGTTGTTTTAATATGCTCAACATCTACATAGGCACACTTCATAAAATAATTGGCTACTTTTTCAGGATAGGTAAAGGGATCCGTTGTGGGCCAGTTGGAAAAAGCCACCAGGCGCTGCTCTTTATATCGGTTGGATTCATATTCAATGACTTTATCCCCCACTCTTGCCAGCATGGCTTCAAAGGGTGTGGCCTCCTCTGAGGTATACATATAGGTACCTTGATAGGCATTGTACCTTTCATCATCGGCATATTTTTCATCGGTATACGCAACGGTTACATCTTCCCATTCCACCCCGAGAATGTATCCGATCACCCAGGGAGAAATGTCGTGCTGATAGGTACCGGAACCGGCGCTGGCCACCCGGCCAAGAGAGATTTTTTTATTACCGTGAATCACATCGATCATGGTCTTGCAGTCACTCAGAAAAGTGTCATAAAAATCGTCGTCATAAGCGTCCCGGTGGGAATTTTGTATGTAATCATTTACCCATACACCGTGAATCATATAAAGGGGATCCGGGTTATCCTTGTTGTAGGCATAAAAAGCATTGTAAAAGTCATCTGACTGAATGGTATAAATACGAATGGTGTTGGCACCCATCTCCTGAATATATCCAAACCAGCGCATATAGGTTTCTTCGTCAATATCAAAATCGGTAGCCCATTCTCCCGGTTCACCCGAGCCCATATTTACACCCTTTATCTCAAAGGGTTCATATTCCGAACCGTTTTTTATATATATCTCATCGCCTTCCGTTTTCGTAAAAGTGGTGACGGTCTGATCCGGATGAAGATCAATGTACCACCCCAGGCGATAATAGGACACATCCCAAAGGATTACCGCTGCAACGATGGCAGAGACAATGATAATAAATTTTTTCACGGCAAACCTCCTGTCTGTTCTATGGTACTAATTTGCATTTTCATTGAATTTCTTTACTTTGGATTCTACGGAATACTGCCGCAAAACCTCTATGTTTTCATCCATCCAGGCAATACGCTGCTGCAAAAACCCCTTCATATTATCGACGGCTTCCTCATAGGTTCGGGGATTTCGTTCTGTAGGTTTCAGCAGATCCTCTTCTTCCGAAAAAGTATATCCCCATTTTTCAAAGTTGCGGTCAATGGCAGGGCCAAGATACTCGATGACGTCATCAATGTAGTTGTTTAAATACTCTTCGCTGAAATAACTTTTTCGAAGCTGACGGTAACGTGTAATTATCTGGTCAGTAAAATCTTCATCCTTCAGCAGCATATTGTACCAGAGACAGTTCTGCATCTCAAAGTGGTTGGGAGCTATGGTTGTATCCTGATAATTATCACAGGCGGAATTAAAATCCCAGATGCACATCCGGTATTTGCCATCCAGATCCTTATACATATAAGTGGACAGCCATCCGGCATCATAATTACAGGTAAATTCATTGATCAGGAAATAATCCACAAAAGACTGGGTATCAATATACTGTTCGTAGCCATATGTTTCCGAGTCATAATCATAAGAATACAGTGCCTTTTCAAAATCCGAGAAATCACGGGTGATGGATCGTTGTAATTCTTCGGTAAGATTACTCCTTCCGGGATAAATCACCTCAAGCTGCATTGCGGTTCGATGGGTATAATCGGTAAAGCTATTCAGATTCTGAAGCGGTTCGTCACTTCCCCTGTCAAGCCGCAGCAGATAGCCGCTGAAGGTGCTGTCTTTCTTATCTACCGACAGACTCAGTCTTGCACCGTCCTGGCCGGCAGTGATACTTTCCGCCATGACATACACGCCCTGATATTCGCCGTTCAGCACCACCTCGCAAAACCGCACATTCGGCGCATAGTCCATAATTTCCCCGGCTATGTTATACCACATATAATTGCGGATCAATGTTTTATCTATAAACGGGCCGTGAAGAACCCATTCGTGGTGTGCTGCCATCCCCATAACAGCCTGTGGCGCGTTTTCGCCCTGATCATCTACCAGGCGGATCGCGTAGCCCTTTTTGTCAAATGTTCTTGAGGAATTACCACGGACACGGATCTGAATTTTACTTTTCATGGTTGCCGGATCTGACAAGTGATTGTTTTCGGTCTCACTGTCTTTGATCTCCATATACGCCGCAATGGTATTCGATCCGTCAGCGGCAGTTGTATAATGCGGAAGTCGCTTTCCGTTTTCATCATAAATCGGTCCACCCGGTATTTCGATTCCGTCGGTATCTATTTCCACCAGCGGCAGATGAGTGCAAAAGACATCATCTCCATGCTGGCAAGCCGCTTTGGGCTGTGCTTCCAGGTGCTGATGGTATCGCTGGTGATCGTCAGTGGACATCAGTGGAACCAGAACAGAAGTAGCAAGAACAGCAATGCAGGCCACAAATCCCATTATTTTATATTTCATCTGTCTGCCTTCTTTCAGAAAATCACAGGGTATTAGTTGGATATTTCATCGTTCTGCATAACGATATTTACGTACTCGATATTGCCGATGGCATAGATCGCATCGCTGACACCGGGCTCCGTTTTTTCAGCCTTGGAAAGCAGCTTTGCTGTGATCTCATAAATAAACTCCACACTTTCTTCCGTGGTATTCTTCACCCTCAGAACAGCTTTTTTGTTAAATTTCTTAAAGACAACAGCCTGAACCCGGGATTCTGTATTTCTCGCGCCGCGTATGATCAGCAGCATGCGGTTGTCACTTTTGATCATTCCAAACACAAGAAGCAGAACAAACACCACGCTGCTTCCTATAGCCGCCACAGTATAATCTCCAACGCCACAACAGATACCGGCGATAATGGTCCAGAAAATATAAACGGTATCACGGACATCCTTGACTGCAGTACGGAAACGAACGATGGACAATGCACCCACCATACCAAGAGAAAGCGCAATGTTATTTCCGATTACCGTCATAACGGTACCCGTAAGTACCGTGAGGATTACCAGGGATGCATTGAATTTTTTGCTGTAAATTGTGCCCTTGTGAGAAATGTAATAAGATACATAGATCAAGATGCCCAGGATGGCAGATACAAGAATATTGGCAAGAATCTGCTGCCAGGTCAGTGTGTTTTGATTGCGTACCAGGTCATAAATAATTTCTTTCATAATAAAGCGTTCTCCCTTATAATCTTGTTTGATATCCGTTTTGGCGTGCCAGACAATATTTGCTCACCGATATTTCACTCTTGTCTACCGTGTTCAGCATTTGCTGAATATATCCCAGTAAAAAGCCGTTATATTTCACTTCCAGCACTACCGCGAAGGGATCAAGCACTGGGTTCATCAGCAGATTTGGTGAAAATAAATCGGAGTTGCTTTCAGTAGATACAATCTGATTATCAAAAGTAACACGGATTTTGTTTTCCTTTGCGATATATGCCTTCCGTTTGTATTCCACAATGGTTTTCGGACGATAACATTGAGACTGCATCAGCCCATAGCACTCGGCGGCAAAGGCATCCTGGTATTTCAGCAGCGGCGTATAGTCGCATTCGATGAGACATTTTGCATCTTCCCGGCCAAGTCGCAGGGATCGCTTCCGCTGTTGTGTCCCTTGCTTCTGTTTCATTTCCAGCATCGCATAATCACTGTCTGGGTCATAACACCGCAGACGAATTTTGCGTCGGGTTTCCAGGCCGTCCAACTTAGCAAAATAATCGCCGTCATAAATGGTATCAAAATACAGCGAACGTATCGTATAACCATGCGTACCGTTATGGATGTCCTGGGTCAAAAACTGATCAAGATAATGACTTTTACAACGAAAGTCTTCTATGTTGATCAAAAATTTCTTCTCTTCCCGTAATACCTGATTCACAATCCGCCCTCCTTTCCAAAAAAAGAGACTGGCCGCAACAATATGAGCGTTGCAGCCAGTCTTTCATATGGAATGTCTTCCACTTAGATACTATAGCTTTGCGTCCTCGCTTTTCAACGAGTTTGCCAATCGGTAACTAAACCGCCAATATTGTACATCATTTCTAAATTATTTGTCAACCTAAGCTCAGTTCCATTCTCAGTCCAATTCGGCTTTCAGCTCCGCAAGGGTTTTCTCGCCCATAAGGGGCTTGTAATCACCAGCGACCTGATAACTTGTAAATTCGTCTTTTGAAACCTCCTGACCATTCACAAAATATGCTACAGGGTCTGCGCTGTAGGTCTCACCGGCATCGAAAACACCATTTCCATTTTTATCTTCATGATGCAGTGTGTAGACACTTATATCACCGAAATACGGAAAGACCTCTCCGTTTTCCATCATATAGTAGGCATAATATGTCATGGTTCCCGCCTGCTGTGCGGATACAATGCGGATAACATTTCTGCAATCAATGTATTCATAACCGGGATTTCCCGCAGCACCATATGGCCACTGATCCATGAGCAGCACCAATTCTTCCTTCGCCTGATCATAGGTGTAAACACTGATGTTAAATCCCCGGTCATCTACCACCAGTTCAGGAATTCCGTCGTCAGCATTGTCCGCTCCTTCTTCCTGCTTTTTGGTGTCTTCCGGATCCTGATCTTTCATCTCTTCTTTAGAAAGTTCATCCGACTGCGTTGTCCCTGCGCCATGCAAAGGGTAATGATAAGCAGCGTTCGGCTCTTAATACTTGCTGTCCACTCGTGTCCGTGTTTACATTTCCATATAATCTTTTTATGAGAAGCAACTGATACCTCGGTAGGTTTCAGTTCGTTCTTCTTCGACCACTCCTGAGCTAACTGTGGTTTGAGTGTTGCTAAATCGTTGATTCCCTCAACCACTCTTGCTCCTGAGCATATGGGGCATTTCTCTCCGCCGGAGCGAGCCTTAACGCTTGCTTGCCATTCGTGACCGCAAGAACCTTTCCACCAAACTCTTTTATTTGAACCGAAGGTTATCTTGTCCGGTGTCAGTGGCAGGTTCTTATCTGACCATTCCGAAACAAGCTCCGGATGTACGCTTTCCGCAAATGGGCTGAACGGATTGGCATAAATACGTATACTGTGGTCAATGCAATACTGACCTCCAAAAGTGTGGAACAACAGACCTACCGAA